>JBFZCW010000237.1:0-16725 GCA_041307765.1 Chromatiaceae bacterium | reverse complement strand
TGCCGGGGACCCCGACCTGCATCACGACAGCGGCTGCGACCACTGCTGCCATGCCCCTGCGCACTTGCTGGGGTTGATTCGCCATCAGCCTTTGCCGCCCCTGAGTCCCCTGACCGTCCCCAGATCCGGGTACGAGGGGATCTGGTACTCCCACGTCCCGTCGCCGCCCACCAGACCGCCCAGATCCTCCATTTGAAGCGCAACTGAAGCATGCATCCTCAGTGATCCGGGGGTGCGCGAGTCCGCTTGAAAGAGGAGCTACAGGGCATGCATCCAAAGTCTGCCGCGACCCAGGGGTCGCTGATCCTCGCCGGGGTCTTATTGGCCCTGAGCCATGCCCCCCTGCGGGGTGACACGAGCCTGACCTCGCCTCCGGGAACCGCGGGGCAAGGCCCGCAGGTCGATGGGGGGCGACCCGCGCACGAGGACGGGGGCCACGAGGATTGGTGGCACCGCCTGCAAGACTGGACCATCGGCCTCCTGGGTGGTGTGCACCCCCACGCGGACGATCACGGCCACGAGGAGCACCGGGAGCCCTTGGCGCTCACCCTGTTCAGCGACCGCACGGAGCTCTTTGCCGAGCTGCCGCCCCTGGTCCTGGGGGAAGCCTCCGAGTTCCTGGTACACCTGACCCGGCTTGAGGACTTCAAGCCCGTCACCGAGGGCGAGGTCCGGGTCACCCTCTCGGGCGGCGACTCCCCGGATGAGTCCTTCGCGAGCCATGCCCCGGCGCGCCCTGGATTGTTCCGGGTCAAGGTGACGCCCGCCGTGCCTGGGGAGCGACGCGTGCGCATCGCCCTCGCGTCGCCCGACGTGCAGGACTCGCACGACCTTGGAGTTTTTCCCGTCCATCCGGACCAGGAGGCCGCCGAGGCGGCCGCCGGCGCCGAGACTCCGGACGGCGGCGGTGTGGTGCTGCTCAAGGAGCAGCAGTGGCGCTCGGACTTCGTCACTGCGGTCGCCGCGCAGCGCCTGCTGCGCGGATCGGTGCCGGCCACGGGACTGCTGCGGCCGAGCGCAGACGGTGAGGCCCACATCACCACGCCCATCGATGGTCATCTGAGGCCCGCACCCGATGGCTTTCCCTACACTGGGATGCGCGTCGAGGCGGGCCAGATCCTCGCCTATCTGGTGCCCCAGCTCGGCGGCGAGGCGGACCTGGCGGGTCTGGAACTCGGGGTCACCCGGGCTACCTCCGCGCGGGACCTCGCCCGCCAGGAGCGGGAGCGCCTGGACGCCCTGTGGCAGCAGCGCTCCATCCCCTATCGGGAGGTCCTGCAGGCGCGCAGCGCCGAGGAGGTGGCAGACGCGGAGCTTGCGGCCGCGAGCAAGCGTCTCGCGCAGGTCAAGCGCACGCCGGAGGGCGAGGCGGCGGGGGTGCCGGTGCGGACACCGATCGCGGGGGTAGTTGCCCGCGTCGAGGTCGCTCCAGGCGGATTCGTCGAAGAAGGCGACCGCCTTTTCCACCTGGTGGATGCGGAGCGGCTATGGCTCGATGCCCGGGTCGCGGAGGCGGATATCGGGCAGATCCGCCAGCCCCTGGGTGCTTGGTTCAGGGTGGAGGGTTTCGAGTCGGTGTTCGAGGTGTCCCCTCAGAACGGAGCCCGCCTGGTGGCCTTCGGGGCCTTAGTCGACCCGGAGAGCCGCACGGTGCCGGTCATCTTCGAGTTTCCCCGGCCGGACCCCCGGTTGCGGGTTGGTCAGTCGGTCACGGCCCGGGTCTTTACCGGCGAGGAGCAGGACGCCCTGGTCGTGCCGGCCGGGGCCCTGGTCAACGATGCGGGGGCCGACGTGGTCTATGTGCAGACCGGGGGCGAGCGCTTCGCGCGGCGTCTGGTGCGCGTCGGGCTGCGCGATGGCGAGCATGTGGCCATCCAGGAGGGCCTGGCCCCGGGGGAGCGGGTGGTGACCCGCGGCGCCTATCTGGTCCACCTCGCCGCCGGTGCCCCCGCCGGGGCGGGGCACGGGCACGCGCACTGAGGGCCTTTCATGATTGCCGCCCTCATCCGCTGGTCCCTGAAGGACCGTCTGTTCGTGCTCGCGGCCGCCCTGCTGCTCTTGGGTTACGGGATCCACCGCAGCCTGAGAATGCCGGTGGACGTCTTTCCGGACCTCACCGCTCCCACGGTCACGGTGCTGGCCGAGGCGCCGGGGCTCGCTCCCACCGAAATGGAGACCCTGGTCACCATCCCCATTGAGGCGGCCCTCAATGGGTCCTCCGGGGTGCGCCGCATCCGCTCCTCCACGGGCATCGGTTCGGCCATCGTCTGGGCGGAATTCGACTGGGGAACGGACATCTACCAGGCCCGCCAGATCGTGGCCGAGAAGCTCCAGACCGCCCGTGCCTCCCTGCCGCCGGAGATCCCAGCGCCGGCGCTCGCCCCGGTAGCCTCCATCATGGGCGAGGTGATGTTCATCGCCCTTCGTTCGGCAGAGGACTCCGGGCACGACCTCATGACCCTCAAGACCGTCGCCGACTGGGGCCTGCGCCGTCAATTGCTGGCGGTCCCGGGTGTGGCTCAGGTGGTCACCACGGGCGGCGAAACGCGCCAGTATCAGGTGCTGGTCGATCCGGTGAAGCTCGCCAATTACCGCATCGGTCTCGACCAGGTCAGCGCCGCCGTGGCAGAGACCAACGAGAACACCTCGGCGGGCTTCCTGGTAGAGAATGACCAGGAGTACCTGATCTACGGCCTGGGGCGCGTCCATAGCCCGGACGACATCGCCGGGACCGTCGTCGACCTGCGCGACCGGGTACCGGTGCGCATCGCCGACCTCGCAGAGGTACGCATCGGTCCCGCCATCCAACGCGGCACGGCGTCTGCAAACGGGTATCCGGCGGTGGTGCTCGCCATCCAGAAGCAGCCCGGAGCCAACACCCTGGCCCTAACCGAGCGCCTGGACGCGGTCTTGGCGGAGCTCCAGGCCGGCCTGCCGGCCGGGATGGTGATCGAGAACGGGCTTTTCCGGCAGGCGGGGTTTATCCAGGTGGCGGTCGCCAACGTGGAGGCGGCCCTACGCGACGGCGCCGTCCTGGTGGTGGTCATCGTTTTCGCCTTCTTGGGCAGCGTCTACGCAACGGCCATCACGGTGCTGGCGATCCCCCTTTCCCTGCTCGCCGCCGTGCTCGTGCTGGAGGCCCTTGGGGCCAGCATCAACACCATGACTCTGGGCGGCATGGCCATCGCCGTTGGCGCCCTGGTGGACGACGCCATCATCGACGTGGAGAACATCGCCCGCCGCCTGCGGGAGGATGCCGCGCGCCCGCCGCCGGAGCGGCGGGGGGCGCCGCGCGTCGTTTTCGACGCTACCCACGAGATCCAGTCGTCGATTGTCTTTGCCACCCTCATCATCATCCTGGTCTTCCTGCCGCTCTTCTTCCTCTCGGGGGTCGAGGGCCGGCTCCTGCAGCCGCTGGGTCTCGCCTATGTAGTCGCACTGGCCGCCTCCCTCCTGGTGGCCATCACGGTGACACCCGTGCTGTGCTACTACCTGCTTCCCCGCACGCGGGCGGTGGCGGGTCGATGGGAGCCGGCAGTAGTGAGGGCGCTCAAGCGCCTGTATGCCCACGTCCTTGCGCGCACCCTGTCCCACTGGCGTCCTGTCGCGGCCGTCGCCCTGGTGCTGCTGGCGGTGGCCCTGGCCGCCCTCAGCCAAGCGGGCCAGACCTTTCTGCCCCCCTTCAACGAGGGGAGCCTCACCATCCTGGCCAATACCCCACCTGGGACCTCGCTCGCGCGGTCCGACGCCCTGGCGGCGCAGCTTGAAGAGGCCCTGCTGGAGCAGCCGGAGGTGGTGGGGACCGCGCGGCGTACCGGCCGCTCGGAGCTCGCCGAGCACAGCCAAGAGGTGAATGGCACCGAGATCGAGGTGACCCTGGACCTCAAGGGACAGGGCACTGGGCGGGACATGGAGGCGGTCCTCACGGAGTTGCGCGAGCGTCTGGCACGGGTCCCCGGCATGTCCGTCACCATCGGCCAACCGATCTCCCACCGGGTGGATCACATGCTTTCGGGCACGCGCGCCAGTATTGCGGTGAAGGTCTTCGGCGACGATCTTTATGAGCTTCGGCGCATCGCCAAGGCGATCGAGTCCCGGATGGCGGAGGTTCCCGGGGTGGTCGATCTCATGGTGGACCAGCAGGCGGACATCCCCTTTGCCACCGTCTCGATCCGGCGCGAGGCCATCGCCCGTCACGGGCTGCGGGTGCGCCAGGTCGCCGATACCATCGAGACCGCCTTCTACGGGCGGGTCCTGTCCAAGGTGCTGGAGGGACAGACCAGCTTCGACCTGGTCCTGCGCTATCCGGACGGCGCTCGCGAGGACCTTCGTGCGGTCCGGGAGACCCTGGTGACCACGGCCTCGGGTGCGCGACTGCCGCTGCACGCACTGGCCGAGGTGCGGCGCGACCGGGGTCCGAACACCGTCAGCCGCGAGAACGTCCAGCGTAAGATCGTGGTGTCTGCCAACGTGGCCGGGCGGGACCTGCGTTCCGTGGTGGACGACATTCGGGCGGCGGTCGCGGATAGGGTCGACCTGCCCAGGGGCTACCGGGTGGAGTATGGCGGCCAGTTCGAGAGTGCCGAGCAGGCGACCCGGACCCTCCTGATCCTGGGAGCCGGGGTCGTGGTGGGGATCTTCCTGCTGCTCTATGTCGCCTTCCGGTCCGGTCGCGACGCGGCATTGGTGATGCTCAACCTGCCGCTAGCGCTGATCGGGGGCGTGGCGGGGGTCTTCGCCGCCGGCGGGGTCGTGTCGGTCGCCTCCCTGGTAGGATTCATCACCCTGTTCGGCATTGCTACCCGCAACGGCGTGATGCTGGTCGCGCACATCCGCCACCTGATCGAGCAAGAGGGCGTGACCGACTTCCGCGAGGCGGTCCGGCGCGGCGCCATGGAACGTCTCGCACCCATCCTCATGACGGCACTCGCCGCTGGCCTCGCCTTGGTTCCCCTCGCGCTGGCAGGGGGCGAGCCCGGAAGCGAGATTCAGACGCCGATGGCCATCGTCATCCTTTGGGGACTCTTGTCCTCTACCGCCTTGAACATGGTGGTGGTGCCCGCCCTGTATCTGCGTTTCGGGGCCGTCGGCAAGGGCGTCGCGGAGGGCTAAGGGGGAGGGATGTTAGGGAGGATCGCACCAATCCTGGTGCTGCTCCTTTGACATGCGTGACCCGCCGTCGGTATGATGCCGCGCTTATGTCCGCCGCTCTGCCAGCCCAGCTCGACCCTTGGCAAGCGGTCGCCCGGGGGGCGGCCTTCGCAGGGTCACTTGCCCTGACCGATCTCCCGAGGTTGCGGGAGCTGCTGGTCCCTGCGGCCCTGGATGCAGCGGCTCCTGTGACCTTCGAAATCGCCTTTCGGCGCGACGAGGCCGGGCGGCCGGTGGTGCTGGGCTGGGTGCGGGCGTTGCTGCCGTTGCAGTGCCAGCGCTGCCTGGGGGTCATGGAGCACAGCATCGATGCCTCCGTCCGCCTGATGCTGATGCAGGGACCCAATCCGGGACAGGATCCTCCGGATCCCTATGAGGCCCTGCCGGTCATCGACGATCGAATCCGCCCGGCGGAGCTGATCGAGGATGAGATCCTGCTCTCTCTGCCGCAGATCCCGACGCACCCCGTGGGGGTCTGCCAGGCGGCGGTGCAGACCTCGGTTCCTGCTGGGAACGCGGGAGACGCGGCGCCAGCCGAGGCGCCAGCAGGTCGGCCGAACCCCTTCGCGTCGCTTGCCGGCTGGAAGGCCAGCCCCTGACATCGAAGCCAACTGATCGAAGCTAACTAACTGGAGGACAGCATGGCCGTCCCACAAAACCGCAAGACCCGTTCCAAACGCGACATGCGCCGCTCCCACGACGCGCTCACGGGACCGACCCTGTCGGTCGATCCCACCAGCGGGGAGACCCATCGCCGTCACCACGTCACCCCGGATGGCTTTTATCGGGGCCGCAAGGTCATCGACAAGGCCGACTGACGGCCCGGACTTGCCGTCCGACGCCTCGCGCATCGCCCGTAGCCTGAGGGTGGGTCCGTGCCTGACCGATTGACCATCGCGCTGGACGCCATGGGCGGGGACCACGGTCCCGGCGTCGTGGTCCCTGCTGCACTGGCATTCCTCAGGCATACCAAGGACGCCGACCTGGTTCTGGTGGGGCGCGAGGACGAGATTGCGAAGCACCTGGGATCGGCCAAGGCCGAGAGGCGGCTGCGCGTCCAGCACGCGTCCCAGAGCGTCGCCATGGATGAGTCCCCCTCCAAGGCCCTGCGTGGCAAGAAGGATTCTTCGATGCGGGTGGCCATCGACCTGGTGAAGTCCGGCGCAGCCAATGCCTGCGTGAGTGCCGGTAACACCGGTGCGCTCATGGCGACGGCCCGCTTTGTTCTGAAGACGCTGCCGAACGTCGACCGCCCCGCCATCATCACGGCGGTGCCTTCCCTCCACGGCAGCACCTACATGCTCGATCTCGGGGCGAACGTCGACTGCAGCGCCGAGCACCTGTTCCAATTCGCCGTCATGGGCAGCGAGCTTGTGACTGCCGTGGAGGGTATTGCCGCCCCCGCCGTCGGCCTGCTGAACATCGGCCAAGAGGAGATCAAGGGCAATGAGCAGGTCAAGCGGGCCCACGAGCTCCTGGCTGCCAGTTCGCTGAACTACATCGGCTACGTGGAGGGCGACGACGTCTACCTCGGCAACGTCGACGTGGTGGTCTCCGACGGCTTCGTCGGCAACGTAGCACTGAAGTCCAGCGAGGGCGTGGCGAAGATGGTGCGCCATGTGCTCCGCGAGAGCTTCACGCGCAATTGGCTGACCCGGCTCTCGGGGCTGGCGGCCCTGCCGATCCTCCGGCGGTTTCGCAACACCTTCGACCCGCGCCGTTACAACGGCGCCAGCCTGCTGGGCCTGCGCGGGATCGTCATCAAGAGCCACGGCGGAGCGGATGTGCTGGCCTTCGAGAACGCCATCCACATCGCCGAGAAGGAGGTCTATTGCAACATCCCGGAACGGATCAGCCATCAGGTGGGCCTCCAGCTCGACGCCAGTCGCAGGGGCGGCGAGCCGGTCAGGACCTCGGCATGAGCCCTAACGAGCGCAAGTACTCGCGGGTGCTCGGCACGGGCAGTTTCCTGCCCGAGAAGGTGCTGACCAACGCGGATCTTGAGGGCATGGTCGATACCACGGATCAGTGGATCCGCGAGCGCAC
Organism: Chromatiaceae bacterium; assembly: GCA_041307765.1. Taxonomy (GTDB): domain Bacteria; phylum Pseudomonadota; class Gammaproteobacteria; order Chromatiales; family Chromatiaceae; genus DYRB01. Next base: position 9,528 of record JBFZCW010000237.1, on the reverse strand, counting down.
CGGTATCCTCAAGCGCCATATCGCGGGGCCGAACGAGACTTGCGTCGACCTCGCCGAGGCCGCTGCCCGCAACGCCTTGGAGGCGGCGGGGCTTGCAGCCTCGGAGATCGACCTGATCGTGGTCGCCACCACGACCCCGGACCAGGTCTTCCCCAGCAATGCCTGCCTGCTCCAACAGCGGCTCGACATTCACGGCTGCCCGGCCTTCGACATCCAGGCGGTGTGCACCGGCTTCGTCTACGCCCTGGCGGTTGCGGACAAGTTCATCCGCACCGGCGGCGCCCGCCACGCCCTGGTGGTGGGGGCCGAGACCCTGTCGCGCATCCTCAATTGGGAGGATCGCGGGACCTCGATCCTGTTCGGAGACGGGGCTGGCGCGGTGGTCCTTGGCGCGAGCGACGAGGCCGGCATCATCTCGACCCATCTGCATGCGGACGGGGCCTATAAAGATCTGCTGCAGGTTCCGGCCGGGATCGGCAACGGACAGCGGGGCTCGCCCTACATGGAGATGCGCGGAAACGAAGTCTTCCGGGTTGCGGTGACGACCCTGGGCCGGATCGTGGACGAGACCCTGGAGGCCAGCGGGCTGGACCAGGCCGACATCGACTGGCTGATCCCGCACCAGGCCAATATCCGCATCATCCAGGCCACGGCGCGCAAGCTCAATCTGCCGATGGAGCGGGTGGTGGTTACCGTGGACGAGCACGGCAACACCTCTGCCGCTTCCATCCCCCTGGCCTTCGATCAGGCGGTACGGGATGGGCGCATACGCCGTGGCGAGACCTTGCTGATGGAGGCCTTCGGCGGGGGCTTCACCTGGGGCTCCGCGCTGCTGCGCTACTGAGCCTTCAGCGGTATCCGGACCATCCACATGACATCGCGATTCTCATCGTTCGTCTTCCTCTTCCCCGGGCAGGGCTCCCAGGCCGTCGGGATGCTCCAGGGGCTGGCCCAGGTCTATCCCCAGGTCCGGGCCACCTTCGCTGAGGCGTCCGATGTCCTCGGACTCGACCTCTGGGACATGGTGGCCGAGGGCCCCGCAGACGCCCTCGACCGCACCGAGAACACCCAGCCCGCCATGCTTGCGGCCGGGGTAGCGGTGTGGCGCGTCTGGGATGCCTGCGGCGGGCCGACGCCGGCGGCCATGGCCGGGCACAGCCTCGGCGAGTACACAGCCCTGGTTTGCGCCGGGGCCCTGGGATTCGCCGAGGCGGTGGCCACGGTGGCCGAGCGCGGCCGGCTCATGCAGGGTGCCGTTCCGGCCGGGCAGGGGGCCATGGCGGCCGTGCTTGGCCTGGACGACGGCGAGGTCGCCGCCCTGTGCGACCGCCAAGCCCAGGGCGAGGTCCTGGAGCCGGTCAACTTCAATGCCCCCGGGCAGGTGGTGATCGCCGGGGCCGCCGCCGCGGTCGGGCGGGCGGTCGCGGCAGCCAAGTCCGCCGGTGCCAAGCGGGCCCTGGTCCTGCCGGTCAGTGTCCCATCTCATTGTGCGCTGATGCGGCCGGCCGCAGATCGGCTGGCGGAGCGCCTGGCCGAGGTACCCATCGTGGTCCCCCGCATCCCGGTGATCCATAACGTCACGGTTGAGCCAGCGCCTGACGCAGACGCGATCCGCTCGGTCCTGGTCCAGCAGCTCTACAGCCCGGTGCGCTGGGTGGAAACGGTGCGCCGACTCGCCGCCGACGGCGCCGGCCTGGCCCTGGAGGGGGGCCCAGGAAAGGTCCTGTCCGGGCTGGGCAAACGCATCGTGCCGGACCTCACGACCTTGCCGGTGTTCGACCCGGCGACCCTCGAATCGGCCCTGGAGGCAGCCCGTCATGCTTGAAGGTGAAATCGCACTGGTCACAGGGGCGTCCCGCGGCATCGGGCGTGCCATTGCCCTCGCCCTGGGGGCCCTGGGGGCAAGGGTGGTCGGAACCGCGACGACTCCTGACGGGGCCGCGCGCATCGGGGCCGCACTGCGCGAGGCCGGCGTCACAGGCGATGGTCTGGTCATGAACGTGACCGACCAGGGATCCATCGATACCGCCCTGGGGGCCATGGCGGAGGCCTTCGGCGCGCCCGGCATCCTGGTGAACAATGCCGGTATTACCCGGGACAATCTCCTGATGCGCATGAAGGACGCCGAGTGGGATCAGATCATCGACACCAATCTGACCTCCATCTACCGGCTCAGCAAGGCCTGCGTGCGGACTATGTCGAAGGCCCGCAGGGGCCGGATCATCAACATCAGCTCGGTGGTGGCGATGAGCGGCAATGCGGGCCAGGCCAACTACGCGGCGGCCAAGGCTGGGATGATCGGATTTACCAAGTCCCTTGCCAGGGAGGTCGGGTCCCGTGGGATTACGGTCAATTGCGTGGCTCCGGGCTTCATCGACACGGACATGACCCGGGCGCTGAATGAGCAGCAGCGGCAGACCCTGCTGGGTACCATCCCCCTGGGCCGTCTGGGCCAACCGGAGGAGATCGCATCGGTGGTGGCCTTTCTCGCCTCGCCCGCCGCGGCATACATTACCGGCGAGACCATCCAGGTCAACGGCGGCATGTACATGGCCTAACTTGGCCGCAGCCGACGGGGTTTGGAAAAGAATCTTATAAACAATCGGTTGGATCTAATGCCACGGAGCACCCGCGCCTTTCATCGGCAACCGATAGTCACTAGAATACCGCGAGCCCCGGGGGCCGGGGCCGCCTGATCAGCCCAACGGAATCAACAACAACCTGGCCAGCCCAGTCAACCCAAGCCAGTCAACCTAAGCCAGTCAACCCAGAGAGGGTGCAATCGAAATGAGCAGCGTCGAAGAGAGAGTCCGGAAGATCGTGGTGGAGCAGCTCGGTGTCAAGGAGGAAGAGGTGTCCCTTGAGTCGTCCTTTGTCGACGACCTCGGCGCCGATTCTCTGGACACGGTGGAGCTGGTGATGGCCCTAGAGGAGGAGTTCGAGACCGAGATCCCGGACGAGGATGCCGAGAAGATCACCACGGTCCAGCAGGCCATCGACTACGTCAACGCACATCAGGCCTGAGGCGCACCCGCGCGGCTGGCCCCCGAGCCGAGCTTCCGGGTTCCGGGGCGCGGTGGCTGGCTCCGATGCCGAACCGATCTGAGGGGAATCCCATGGCTGGTAGAAGGGTAGTGGTAACTGGGGTTGGGCTCGTTGCCCCGGTGGGTCTGGACGTTGCGTCCTCCTGGGAGAACATCCTCGCGGGTAAGAGCGGCATCCAGGCCATCACCCACTTCGATGTGGGTCCGTTCAGCACCCGCTTCGGGGGGCCGATCTACGGCTTCGATCCGACCCAGTACATCGTGCCAAAGGAAGTGCGCAAGATGGACAAGTTCATCCACTACGGGATGGCGGCTGGAACCCAGGCCATCGAAGATTCCGGGTTGGAGATCACCGATGCGAACCGCAAACGCATCGGGGTGGCCATTGGGTCCGGGATCGGGGGCATCACCGGGATCGAGAACAACTACGAGGCCTACCGCCAGGGGGGGCCGCGCAAGATCTCGCCCTTCTTCGTCCCGGCCAACATCATCAACATGGTCGCCGGCAATCTCTCGATCAAGTACGGGCTCAAGGGTCCCAACTACTCCATCGTCTCGGCCTGCAGCACCGGTAGCCACAACATCGGCGAGGCGGCCCTGATGATCCGCCACGGTATGGTGGACCGGATGATCGCCGGCGGCGCGGAGATGGCCACCTCTCCGGTTGGATTGGGTGGATTCGCCGCGGCCCGCGCCCTGTCGACCCGTAACGACGATCCGGAACGTGCCAGCCGTCCCTTCGACAAGGACCGCGACGGGTTCGTGCTGAGCGACGGGGCCGGGGTGGTCGTGCTCGAAGAGTACGAGATGGCCAAGGCCCGTGGGGCCAAGATCTATGCCGAGGTCGTGGGGGTCGGCATGAACTCGGACGCCTATCACATGACCTCCCCGTCCGAGAACGGCGAGGGGGCCTGCGACTGCATGCTCCTGGCCCTGGCGGATGCCGGGCTCAACCCCGAGGATGTGGACTACATCAACGCCCATGGCACCTCCACCCCCGCGGGGGATGTGGCGGAGACCAAGGCCATCAAGGCCGCCTTTGGGAGCCATGCCAGGTCCCTGGCGGTCAGTTCCACCAAGTCCATGACCGGCCACATGCTCGGTGCGGCGGGCGGGGCAGAGGCGATCTTCAGTCTGTTGGCGATCCGCGACCAGGTCGCCCCGCCGACCATCAACTACGAGACCCCGGACCCGGACTGCGACCTCGACTGCGTTCCCAATACCGCCCGAGCGATGACGATCGATGTGGCATTGAGCAACTCCTTCGGCTTCGGGGGCACCAACGGGACCCTGATCTTCCGGCGGGTCTAGGCGGGCTGGGTTCGGCGCGTCAGCTTGGGCCAACCCATCGCCCCTTCGGCACCCTCCCTGCCACTGGCCGCCCTGGTCAATGGGGCCAAGGCGGCCAGCGTCTCCATCGCCGACCGTGGCCTGCATTACGGCGATGGGCTCTTCGAGACCATCGCCATCCGGGACGGGGCACCCTGCCTTTGGGAAGAGCACCTGGCTCGGCTGCGCCTCGGGGCTGGGCGCCTCGCCATTCCGATGCCGGCCCCGGGACTCCTGCTCGCCGAATGCCTGGCCCTGGCCCAAGGGTTGGATACGGGGGTGATCAAGCTGATCCTCACCCGCGGCAGCGGCGGGCGCGGATATAGGCCGCCCCCCAAGGCCCTGCCCACCCGACTCCTGGCCCTCTATCCCTGGCCGGCCGAGCTGGCGGGCGCGCGTGAGGCGGGGGTCGCGGTTCGCTGGTGCCGTACGGTCCTTGGGGAGAATCCGCAACTGGCCGGGATCAAGCACCTCAACCGGCTGGAGCAGGTCCTCGCCCGCGCCGAATGGGATGCCGACGCCGACGCGGGCGCCTGCGCCGAGGGGCTGATGTGCGACTGTCGCGGGCGGGTCATCGCAGGTACCATGACCAACGTCTTCGTCTACGCTGGGGGGCGGCTGCTGACGCCGCGGCTCGGTACCTGCGGGGTCGCCGGGACTGTCCGGGCTCTTGTGCTCGGCCTGGCTCCAAGAATGGGGGTCCAGGTGGCGGAGGACGATCTGCGTCCCGCGGACCTCCACGCGGCCAACGGACTGTTTCTCACCAATGCGGTGATCGGGGTCTGGCCGGTACGGACCCTGGGCGTCCAGGAGTTCGCCGTCGGGCATCTGCCCCAGGGGCTAATGGCGGCAGTGCGGGCGGCGGTTCATGCTCCGTTGGTCCCGTAGATTCGGATCGGGCATTTTGGCGGTTCGCCATGGGCTGGTGTCGGACAGCAGAAAGCGGAAAGCAGAAAGCGGAAAGCAGAAAGCAGAAAGCAGAAAGCAGAAAGCAGGTGACGGCGCCTTCCAGGGAAACCCCGAACCAGAGGCACGACTGATGCGGTCCAGCCCCCGATGAGACTGTTCAAGGCAATCCTCGGTGCATTCGCGGCCCTGGGCATCGTCCTCGCGGCGGTGGCCGGGAGCCTGTGGGTGCATTACCAGGCCTTCATCCAAAGCCCGGTGGCCGTCTCCGGCGACCGGCTGGTGTTCGAGGTCCAGCGCGGCAGCGGGCTGCGGGCCGTGGCCGAGCAGTTGGTCGCGGCCAAGGTCCTCCCCGACCCCTATGCCTTCCTGGCACTGGCCTTCCATACCCGTAAGGGCGGCCAGCTCAAGGCCGGCGAATACGAGATCCGCAGCGGCATGACCCCGCCGCAAATCCTGGACCTGCTGACCTCCGGCAAGGTGATCCAGTATTCCTTTACCCTGGTGGAGGGTTGGACCTTCCGCCAGGGGCTCGCCGCCATGGCTGCCGACCCGGTCCTCACCGGAGACATACTCGGTCTGACCGATGAGGAGATCATGGGGCAGCTCGGCCGGTCCGGCGAGCACCCTGAGGGGCGTGTGTTCCCGGACACCTATCTCTTTCCCCGAGGCACTGCGTCCATCGACCTGGTCAAGCGTGCCTATGCCCGCATGGAGGCGGTCATGAACGAAGAGTGGCCGCGGCGCGCGGAGGGGTTGCCCTTCAAGAGCCCCTACGAGGCCCTGATCTTGGCCTCCATCGTCGAGAAAGAGACCGGGCTCGCCTCCGAGCGCCCGTTGATCGCCGGGGTCTTCGTCCGCCGCCTGCAGAAGGGCATGAAGCTCCAGACCGACCCTACGGTCATCTACGGCCTGGGTGCCGCCTTCGACGGCAACATCCGTCGTGCTGACCTGACGGCGGATACCCCGTACAACACCTATGCCCACGCCGGGCTGCCGCCCACCCCCATCGCCCTGCCCGGACGGGAGGCTATTCGGGCCGTGCTCCATCCGGCCGCTGGCGACAGCCTCTACTTCGTCGCAAAGGGGGACGGCAGCCATGCCTTCTCGGCGACCCTAGAGGAGCACAACCGGGCGGTGCGCCACTATCAGTCGGGGGGGCAATGAGCACGCCAATGAGCACGCCAATGACCAAGATGACCACGCAGGCGCAGACCGAGCGGGGTCGGTTCATCACCCTGGAGGGGGTCGAGGGGGCGGGTAAGACGACCCAGATCCTGGCCATGCGTGCCTGGCTGGAGGAGTGGGGTGTGCCGGTGCGCACCACCCGGGAGCCCGGCGGGTCTCCCGTGGCGGAGCGCATCCGCGGCGTCTTGCTCGACCCGGAGAACACCGGCATGGCCACGGATGCGGAGCTGCTCCTGATGTTCGCGGCTCGCGCCGAGCACCTGGACAAGACCATCCGTCCGGCCCTGGAGGCCGGCACCTGGGTCCTCTGCGACCGCTTCACCGATGCCACCTATGCTTACCAGGGGGCCGGGCGGGGCGTCTCCCGGCGACACATTGCCCTGCTGGAGGACCTGGTTCAGGGTGACCTGCGGCCCGACCTGACCCTGCTTCTGGATGTCCCCGTGGCGGAGGGCTTGGCCCGGGCGCGCGGGCGCTCGGCACCGGACCGCTTCGAGTCCGAGGCGGTGCGGTTCTTCGAGGCCGTACGCGCCGAGTACCTGGACATCGCCGCACGGGAGCCGGAGCGGGTCCGGGTCATCGACGCCCACGCCGATGCCGCCACCGTTGCCGCCCTGCTGCATGCGGAGTTGCGGCCTTTCCTGGTCGGGTGGGGTTGAGCCACGGGCCCCGCCGGCGAAATTTCCGGATGACCAACGAGATATCGGATCTCGCGCCGCCGCCCTGGCTCGATACCTATTGGGCGGTACTGCAGCGTGCCCGGGCTGCTGGGCGCCTGCCCCATGCCTTGCTGGTCGCCGGACCTGCCGGTGTCGGCAAGCGCCTGCTGGCAGACCTGCTGGCCCGCTCCCTGCTGTGCCAGAGACCCGGTCCGGACGGGCGGCCCTGCGGGCACTGCCAGGATTGCCACCTCTTTCGCGTCGGCAATCATCCGGACCTGGTTCGGGTGGGGCCGGACCCGGAGGGCAAGTCCGACGAGATCAGGGTCGGCAGCATCCGCGATCTCGTCGAGTCAGAGGGCCTGACCCCGACCCGCGGTGCCCACAAGCTGATCTCCATCGACCCGGCGGACCGCATGAATCCGTCCGCGGCCAATGCCTTGCTCAAGACCCTGGAAGAGCCTGCGCCCGGCACCCTGTTCTGCCTCATCACCGAGCGGGCCTACCTGCTCCCGGCGACGGTCCGCAGCCGGTGCCAGCGTCTGGCGCTCGGCCTGCCGGACGAGGCCCAGGCCTTGGGCTGGCTCGCCGGGCGGATCAAGACCGGCGGCGATCCGGTGCTCCTGTTGCGTCTCGCCCATGGGGCCCCGCTGCGGGCCCTGGGCCTCGCCGACCAGGCCCTGTTGGCGCGCCGGGATGCGGCCTTCGCGGGCTTCCTGGCCGTGGGGCAGGGCGAGCGCGACCCCGTGGCCGAGGCCCAGGCCTGGGGTGATCTGGGGCCGAGGGTTTCCCTGGACTGGTTGAGCGGATGGGTCAGCGATCTGTTACGCTTGCGCACCGATGGGGCGGCGGGGTACCTGAGCAATCCGGACAAGCGCGGCGCACTGGTCCAACTGACGGGCCGCCTGGATCTACTGGCCGGACACCGCTATCTGCAGCGCATTCTGCGGGCGCGCGCGAGCCAGGACAGCCCACTCAACCCCCAGTTGCTCCACGAATCGCTCCTGATTGACTGGGCGCATTTGGCCAGTAAGGCCAGTTAGGCAAGTCAGCTAGGCAAGGTCAGCTAGGCAAGGTCAGCTAGGCAAGGTGAGCTAGATGGACAAAGGTACCCTCGGAGGCCAACAGCGCATCCTGAGCTTCGCCATCAAGGATCGCAACGCCCTGTATCAGTCCTACATGCCCTTCGTGAAGAACGGCGGGCTCTTCATCCCCACCACCAAGCGCTACCAGCTTGGCGATGAGATCTTCCTTCTGCTGCAGCTCATGGAGGAGCCCGACCGCATCCCGGTCGCCGGTCGCGTGGTCTGGGTGACCCCCGTCGGGGCGGAGGGCAACCGTACCGTTGGGGTTGGAGTCCAGTTCAGCGAGCAGGACAAAGGGGTAGCCCGCCGCAAGATCGAGGAGATCCTGGCCGGAGCCCTGAAGGCAGAGAGACCGACCCATACCATGTGACGGCGGGCCGCTGTCCCCCCAGCCCCCTTCCGCCACGACTGGACAGCATCCATGCCCATGCCCTTGTCTATGCTGGTGGATTCCCACTGTCACCTCGACCGCGTCGACCTCAAGCCCTACGCGGGTGACTTTGGCAGGCTCATGGCGGACACGGCCGCCGCTGGTGTTGGGCGGATGCTCTGCGTCTCCATCGACCTGGAGCACTACCCGGCCATGCGCGCCCTGGTCGAGCCCTATCCCCAAGTGGCCGTCTCCGTCGGGGTCCATCCCAACGAGGACGAGGGGCGGGAGCCGACGCCCGAGGAACTGGTGGCACTGGCGGCCGACCCGCGCAACGTCGCCATCGGCGAGACTGGTCTCGACTACTACCGAAGCGACGGCGACCTCGCTTGGCAACAGGAGCGCTTCCGAAACCACGTCGCCGCCGCGCGCGCCTGCGGCAAGCCCCTGATCATCCACACCCGGGCCGCGCGGGCCGACACCATCCGCATTCTGCAGGAGGCTCAGGCCCGTGACGTCGGCGGGGTCATGCACTGTTTCACCGAGGATTGGGACACCGCCAAGGCGGCCCTGGATCTTGGCTTCTACATCTCCTTCTCGGGAATCCTCACCTTCAAGACCGCAGCGGACCTGCGCGACGTGGCTACCCAGGTGCCGTTGGATCGCATCCTGATTGAGACCGATGCCCCCTACCTGGCCCCGCTCCCACACCGGGGCAAGCCCAATGAGCCGCGTTACGTCGCCCATGTGGCCGAGTGCCTGGCGGGGGTGCGCGGGATGGCGGTTGATGCGGTGGCCGACCTGACCAGCAGCAACTTCTTGGCCCTGTTTCGCGTTTGAGTCGGTACCGGGAAGCATGCCTGCTGGCAAGCTGTTTCAGTCTCTCACGCACCTCCGCGAGTGGGTCTCCCGGACGCCGATCGCCGCGTTTGTCGTCCTGACGGCGA
>JBFZCW010000236.1:0-4663 GCA_041307765.1 Chromatiaceae bacterium | reverse complement strand
ACGGGGGTTGCAAGGACGGAAGACTTCCGCCCCTTTCACCATCACCCCTCACCCTCAACAAGACATCACCAAGACGCGGGGCCCTGTCCATGCATTTTCCCGAATTCTTCGCCCGGTTGCCGCGCTTGCCTGTGCAGGATCCCCAAGCGGACTGTCTCGGAGCGGCCGATGGGGGCCTCCTGGAGTACGGCTACGCGGATCCCGTCAAGCTGCCCGGGCATTCTGGCCCACCGTCGGCACCGCCTATGTCCTCAGTCATCGCCCGCTCGGCCTGCTCTATCCGGACGCGATGCCCGAGCGCGGCCGGGTGCGGGTGGAGTTCGCCGATGGCCTGGACGCGGGGGTCACCGGCGTTATCGCCAGCGTGCTTAGCCTGCTCACCGGCGCGGCCGCGAGCGGCGGCTTCAAGGGGATCGGCGGCCGGTTCTCCCGCCGGAACCTGCAGCGGTTCGGGGTCGAGCTGCCGCTGATACTGCGCCTCACCTGTCTCGATACCGGGGCCGACACCTCCCGGCTGCCGGCCGATCCGGATCCGCCCGGTCTGATGGAGCGGTGCCTGAGCTGCGCTGCCGACGCGGAGGAGCGCCGGCGCTTCGGCGTCCTGTGGCAGAACCGGGTTCGGCACCTGCTGCTCGATCATTGGGACGACCGGCAGGTCTTCATGGTGTATCCGGCCGCTGCCTCGCCGAGCAGGAGCTCGCACGCATCGAGCGGCTGGCCGCCACCGGGGCCGTCTCCCCGACCCAGGGCGATGAGCAGCACCGCACCACCCTGGCGCAGCGCCAGGCGGTGCAGGCCCTGGAGAATCAGCTGCGGCTCATCCCCGCGCGCCCCCAGCGTCTCGCGGCCCAGGCCGAGTGGATCGAGCCGCGCCTCGGACAGGCCCGCCAGAACCTGGCGGACATCCGCTTTACCGCCCCCTACGACCTGCGTCTTGGCGCCGTGGAGGTGGCGCTGCCCCAGCACGTGGGGATCGGTCAGCGCCTGTTCGAGACCGCCGCGTCGATGCGGCGGAGGTGGAGGTCGAGGTGCCGCTGCCCATGCTGCGCCGCCTGGTGTCCGCGGTTCGGCAACCGGACGGCGAGGTGGCCCGCGACATCGGCGATTGCGGGCATACCAATCGCCCCGCGCCTGGCGCTCTGGGCCGCCCTCGGCCTGCCGATGGCCTTCATAGGGGCCTTCGCGGTCATGGCCCCATTCGGGCTGTCGCTCAACATGATCACCCTTGTGACCCTCTTGATGGCCATCGGCAATGTCATCGACGACAGCATCGTGATCACCGACAACATCGCCGCTCAGGCCCGAGCCCCGGAGGGCCGGCAGGCCACGCCCCTGGCGGTGGTGGCGCAGGGGACCCTACAGGTGGCGCCCGGCGTGCTGTCGTCCGGTCCTGACCACGGCGGCGGTCGCCGCCGCCCTGGCCTTCCTGGCCGGGGAGCGGGGGTCTGCGCTGGAGGAACTACCGGTGGTGGTGATCGCCGCACTGGCTGCCAGCCTGATCGAGGCCTTCGTGATCCGGCCTCACCACCTGAAGGACTGCGTGCCGAGCCTGCGCGCTGGGCACGAGTCGCGCCTGCGCCCCGCCTTCGACCGCGGATTCGAGGCCTTCCGCAAGGGCGTGGGGGGCGCCGCCGATGCGGCCATCCGCTGGCACCACAGGATGCTCGGGCTGGTGCTCGCCGTGCTGCTCGGCTCCGTGGGTTTCGTCGCGGGCGGCCGCATCGGGGCCGCGGCCATGCCCGACATCGACGGGCAGCGCGCCGTCACCCTGGAGGCCAACGTGGATGCCCGCCAGGCCAACGCCTAGGCCATCGTGAGCAACCTACGCGCCCATTGGCTGCCCGGGTTCCTGGAGCACCATCCGGGGATCGATGTCAGCTTCGAGGGTCAGGTGGCCAACTCGGCGGAGACCGGAGGCTCCATCCGCCGCGGACTCATAATCGGCCTGGTCGGCATCCTCGTGGTCCTCTCATTCAGGTTCCGGATCTATGTGGTGCCCTTGGTGGTCATGCTGACCATCCCGCTGGCCCTCCTCGGGGCCGTCTGGGGGCGTGTGCTGATGGGCTATTTGCTCTCAATGCCCTCCCTGATCGGCGCCACCTCCTTGGCCGGCATCGTGGTCAACAATGCCATTCTGCTGATCGAGTTCATCACGCACCACCGGGGGGCGGGGGCTCAGCGCCGCAGTCTCTGCCGGGCAGGCCAGCCGCGGTCGGCTGCCGGCCAGCCTGATCTCCTCGGGCACCACCAGCATCGGCCTGGTGCCCCTGCTCGCGGAGACCAGCACCCAGGCGGCATCCGTCAAGCCCCTGGTGATCTCCGTGGTGTTCGGACTGCTGAGCGCCACCGTGCTGGTGGTCCTGGTGATCCCAGCCCTTTACGCGCTACTCGACGACTGGGGCTGGGCGCGGGTCCCGGAGTCGCCGGAGCCGACACAATCGCGGGGCGAGCCCCTTTAGGTCAGAGACTGTCGCCGGAGACAACCCCAGAGAAGACTGTCTGCGGGTCGTTGAGCCACACAGCAGGCGGGCAGCGGCCTGTGATTCAATAGCGTCCCCCGAACCTGAGAGAGGTGTTGTTGCAATGGAACGGATAATCGAGAGACTCTTGTTGGCCAGCCGCTGGATACTGGCGCCGGTCTACCTGGGCATGTCGCTGGCGCTGATTGCCCTTAGCATCAAATTCTTCCAGGAGGTCTACCATGTCCTAGGCCATATCTGGGCCATCCCCGAAGCAGAGATGGTGCTAGCCATCCTGGCTCTGGTGGACATGGTTCTCGTCGCCAGCCTCGTCGTCATGGTCATGTTCTCCGGCTATGAAAACTTCGTCTCCCGCATCGAGGTTGAGGAGGGTGCCGAGCGCCTAGGCTGGCTCGGCAAGCTCGACTCCGGCACCCTCAAGCTGAAGGTCGCCGCGTCGATCGTGGCCATCTCCTCCATCCACCTGTTGCGGGCCTTCGTGAACCTCAACGAGGTACCCAACGACAAGCTCATGTGGTACGTCATTATCCACATGACGTTCGTCGTCTCAGCCCTGCTCATGGGCGTGCTGGACAAGATGTCGTTCGCCTCGCACCGGGACCATTGACCCGCCCGAGCGTCAGGGTGAAATGAACGACTGCTGCCCCAAGGTGTTGAGGGTGCGGTCGGGCCAGCACGAGACCTCAACCGCCAACCCCTCACCCGGAGGTTCGCCATGCAGGACAGGCCAAACATCGGCACCGCGATCCCCAAGCGCCGCTACCAGGTCGGCGACTACTCTGCCACGGTCCTCGGCGAAGTTGAGAGTAGCGACCCGCGCCAGTACCGCTACATCCTGGCCATGGTTCCGATGGGGCAACGGACACCAAGCCTGTACATTACCTGCGAGGCAACTCCACCCCGAGAGTCCGCCCAGGGCAACTACCGCCTGCGCCTCATCAATGAGGCGATGTCCGAGGTGATGGACACCGCTGACCGCTGGGGCGATCTCGATGCCTTCGCCGACCAGGCCCTCAAGCTCGCCGCTCAGGCCCTGGGGCTCCAACGGGAGCAGGTGGTGCGCTTACTCTGACCGGGACATCGGGTCTCCGCCACAGCCGATACGAATCCGACCGTCCTCGTTTTGCGTTTTGGTTTCCACAGAAGTCTGCAGTCGGACGCCGCAGCACGATGGCCCCCTCGGGCCACTCCTGGTCGAGCCAGACCAGATGCGGCGCGAGCACCTCAAGGGGAAGCGCCTCGTGGCGTACCTGCCGCCCCAGGGCCGTGGTAACGCAAGCGCCCTGGGGCGTAGACCCGCGCTTGCCGTGCCGGGGGACGGGAAAGCCCTGGCACTCGGATTCCCAGACAAAGGCGCGCAGACTGACCGTCCCCTCCTGCAGCTCGAAGTCGGGGTTTTCGCTGGCGGTTAACCACAGGGTGGCCGCCGTGTGGCGGGTCTGGTAGGGCCGACGCTTCTTGAGCCGAGATTGCGCAGCAGCGGGTACCAGACCTGGTTGGTGACGGTCTGGTACTTCACCGCATCGCGGGTGCGGGTCCAGAAGACGTACCGCGACTGGCCGCGAGAGTACCGCGCCTGCTCGCGCAGGCCTCTTCGACCGACCGAATGGTGGAAGTAGCGCCGCAGCTCGCACCCTGGCCGGTACGGAGTCCGTCGAATGCCGCCGCTGAAGGTCCGTGGGAAGAACGGGAGTTCTGAGAGAACCGAGAGGTCCGTGGTCTCGTCGATCAGTCGGGGAATCGTCCGGCGAAATTCTTCAGTTGCGCGCGCTCTGGCCGGCGAACCCCAGGGCAGCCAGGTCCAGGGTCTCAACGTAGGCGTCGATGGCCCATACCGGGTTGTCGGCGCCGACGTAATCCTCGATGCGCGGCGGCAGCAGCGCCTCCTGGGAGCGCGCGGTGCCCCGTTTGTAGCGTCTGTCCACGGGTCGCCCAATCTAACGATTCCGACTCGGTCGATGGTCTACCGCACCGCCGCAGGGACCCCGGAGCGGGGGCGCGGGCCGATCGCCGAATTGTTGCCCAATCTCAGTGCTAGGTAATGCTAGGTAATGCCGGAATGTGCGGACGTGACGGTGCTGCCTGTTCACTGCGTGCGGTGGGTCGCAACGCGAAGCCGATCCCGGAATTCTCGCGTGAGCGGTCCAGGCTTACAGCCAATACTCCCAGACCCGAGCAAACCA
>JBFZCW010000235.1:0-5385 GCA_041307765.1 Chromatiaceae bacterium | reverse complement strand
GGAGGGGGGAGGATTCGAACCTCCGAAGGCTGAGCCGTCAGATTTACAGTCTGATCCCTTTGACCGCTCGGGAACCCCTCCGAAACGAGCGCCGCAGTATACGAGGGGCCTCAGTAAGCGTCAATCACAATCTGGACGCGCAAAACGTGCAGCTGCTTGGCGCCGGCACGGGACACCTCCCGACCTGTTTGCTAGCATGGTGCACCTGTGCAGTGCCGCGCCGGGGATGCCTGCAAGCACGCTGTCGCCCCCTCAGCCCCAGGAGCAAACGATGGACGTTACGATTTTCGGCAGCGGGTATGTCGGCCTCGTCACGGGCGTATGCCTGGCCGAAGTTGGCAACAACGTGCTCTGCGTGGACGTCGACTCGGAAAAGATCGCCATCCTCAACGCAGGTGGAGTGCCCATCTACGAACCTGGGCTGGACGACATGCTCAGAAAGAATCGGGCCGCAGGCCGGCTGTCCTTCTCGACCGACCCATCGGAGGGGGTCAAGCACGGGCTTTTCCAGTTCGTTGCGGTGGGTACGCCGCCCGACGAGGACGGGTCGGCGGACCTCAAACACGTCCTGGCCGTCGCCCGCACCATCGGCGAGCACATGGACGGTTACCGGATCATTGTCGACAAATCCACGGTCCCCGTCGGGACCGCCGACCGGGTCGGTGAGGCCGTACGTCAAGCCCATGCGGCCCGCGGGACTGCGGTGGAGTTCGACGTCGTATCCAACCCGGAGTTTCTCAAAGAGGGGGCCGCGATCGATGACTTCATGCGCCCGGACCGCATCATCGTCGGGACCGACAACCCGCGCACCGCCGAGCTCCTGCGGGCCCTGTACGCCCCCTTTAACCGCAACCGCGATCGTGTCATGGTAATGGACGTCCGTTCGGCAGAGCTGACCAAGTATGCGGCCAACGCCATGCTCGCCACCAAGATCAGCTTCATGAACGAATTGTCCAACATCGCCGAGGCTGTCGGAGCGGATATCGAAAAGGTGCGGGTGGGGATCGGCTCCGACCCCCGCATCGGCTACCAGTTCATCTACCCAGGTTGTGGCTATGGCGGATCTTGCTTCCCGAAAGACGTGCGGGCCCTGGCGCGCACCGCAGGTGCGATCGGTTACGACGCCCAACTGCTAGGCGCCGTCGAGGCGGTCAATTTCCGGCAGAAAGACCTGCTTTTTCAGAAGATCCGCGATTTTTTCGGCAATCAGGTCGAGGGCCTGACCATCGCCTTGTGGGGCCTGTCCTTCAAACCGAATACCGACGACATGCGCGAGGCATCGAGCCGGACCCTCATGGAAGCCCTGTGGCGCGCCGGGGCCTGGGTGCGCGCCTTCGATCCGGCGGCCATGGATGAGACCCGCCGACTCTACGGAGAACGCGACGACCTCGTCTTGACTGAAGACGCCATGGCCGCGGTGGACGGATCCGACGCCCTGGTGATCGTCACCGAATGGTCCCAGTTTCGCAGCCCCAACTTCGGGGCCGTCGCCTCGCGGCTGAAGCAGCCCGTCATCATCGACGGGCGCAACATCCTCGACGCGAGGCAGGTTGCGGCAGCGGGCATCACCTATATCTCCATTGGCCGCGGCCCCGTCAGGCCTGCCTGACAGCACGCCCCAGGGACCTGGCGCTCGCGTTCACGCGTTGAGCTTCCGGTCCTCTACAATTGGAACTGGAAATTTGTCGCCCAGCCCCTAAGGCCGGGCATTCTGCAACCCACCAAAAGGAGAGACACGCCATGAAAACCACCATCAGCGCCATCATCGCCGCCGTCGGCCTTGCCGCAGCCGGGGGTAGCCAGGCTGCCACCTTCATGGACGCCGATTGGGCGTCCCAGATGTGTAAGGCCTGGAACGCCAATCCCACCCTCACCAAGGAGCTCGGCGGGAAAGCCTGGGCCGCGAATAACGCGGGCCGCGGCTACAAGGTCATCCAGCTGTACCGCACCAAGTGCGGCGAGAAGACCAAGGTCGAGCTCGAGCTCTCCGACAAGGACGGCAAGGCGACGTGCACCTACGGCGGGGCCGTGAAGCACGCCAAGCTCAACCTCGACGTCGACTACCTGATGCACGCCACCGACGAGGACTGGACCTGCATGGGCGAGGGCAAGTTCGGCTGCGGGGCCATGGGGGCCATGATGACCGGCAAGCTCAAGTTCCAAGGGCCCAAGGGTGAGGCCATGGGTGTCATGGGACCGTTCGACAGCTTCCTCACCACGACCGGGAAGGTCCCGGGCGACAAGGCTGCCTGTCCCTAGCACTTAACTGCATCGGCCGACCGCTGGGGCGCCCCGCCCCGGCGGACCCCATCCCAACAGCATCGAAGCTGCACGCCGGCCTCCTAGGGCCAGCCGCAGCGCACGCCGCCCCGCCTGCAACCACGCACGAGCCACTGTAGCGCCCACGCGACTTTCGGCGCGGTACGCCCGTCGCGGGTTTTCGTTCGCTTTGCCATTGACAATCCGCAACAACAGCGTAATCATATCTGTCACATGTAGGCAAATTACAACGTTTTCCCAGTCCACCCGCGCCTAGCCGCTTGAGCAGGCGCCCACTCAGCCAGGAGGAATCCCATGAAAATCAAGCTCATCGCCATCGCCGTCGGGCTCGCCTGCGCCGCTTCGGTCCCTGTTGCCCAAGCCACCAATGGCTACATGGCCCACGGTTACTCCCCGATCGCCCGCGGCATGGCCGGGGCGGACACGGCATTGCCGCAGGACGCGGCGTCCATGATCGACAACCCCGCCGGGCTGGTCGAGGTCGGACAACGTGCGGACATCGCGGTGCATTGGTTCAGCCCGATCCGCAAGTACACCGGGGCTGACCTGACCGCCGGCGCCCTGGGCCCCGTCGGCAGCGACCTGATGGGCGGCGAAGTCGAGAGCCGCAACAACGACTTCCTCGTCCCCACCCTCGCCTATTCCCATCAACTGGATGCCAACAGCGCCATCGGTGCCGCCCTGTACGGCAACGGCGGCATGAACACCCAGTACGGCAGTCAGTTCACCGCGTTCGATCTTGGGACCTACGGCGGCAACAGCGTGAACAACATGTTCGGGCTGGGAGGCGGCAATACCGGAGTCAACCTGGAGCAAATGGGCCTTTCCCTGACCTACTCCCGCCGCCTGAACGAGAGCTTCAACCTGGGCGCCAGCCTGGTCCTGGCCGCGCAGAGCTTCGAGGCGAAGGGACTCGGTGCCTTCGCCGGCTTTACGGAGACCACCACCCAATCCTTCCTTGCCAACAATCCCGTCGGTGCCCAGAACCTGACCGACAACGGCAAGGAGTGGTCCTACGGTGCGGGTGTCCAGATTGGCGGGCTGTGGAAGGTCAACCCCATGGTCGACCTCGGCCTCTCTTACCGGACCAAGGTCTACATGACCAAGTTCGATAGCTACTCCGACCTGTTCGCCAACGGCGGCGAGTTCGACATCCCGGCGGTCGCCAACATCGGCCTGGCCTTCAAGCCGACGGACCAGCTGTCCTTTGCCCTGGATGTGCAGCAGATCTGGTACAGCGACGTCGACGCCATCGGCAACACCAACCAACTTACCTCGATGTGCGACATCTCCGGACAGTTCGGCGGCAGCTACGACGCCAGCTACTGCCTCGGGGGCTCGAACGGCGCCGGCTTCGGCTGGAAAGACGCGACCGTCATCAAGTTCGGCGTCCAGTACGCCATCAGCCCGGAGTGGACGGTGCGCGGCGGCTATAGCCACATGAATCAGATCATCAGTGGAACCGAGGTCCCCTTCAACGTCCTCGCCCCCGCCGTCATCACGGACCACTGGACCATCGGTCTGACCACGAAGGTGGCGAAGAACTACGAGATTACCGGTTGGGCCATGTACGCGCCCGAGGAGACGGTCTCCGGGGCCAGCGCCTTCACCGCGGGCAGCACGCCTTCCATCTCTATGAAGCAGTACGAGGTCGGTATTGCCTTCAGTTGGCTGTTCAACTAAGCAGGGTCTAACCTGGAACGAGAAAGGTCGCCCCCGGGCGGCCTTTCTCTTTTGTGCCACTCCGCCAGACCTGCCCGCGGTCGCATCTCGGCTTTGGGGTTCAACGACCGCTATGCAGCCGATGCATCGCCCGCTGGAACTGCCCGCCGATCAGGTCCGGCAGGGCACCGTCGGCCTCGGGGAACCGCTCGCGGATGGCCAGCTCGTCTGCCTTGGGGGCCCGCCCGAGGACATAGTTGGTGACCAAGTGCCTCTCCCCGGGGTGATCGATGCCGATGCGCAGGCGCCAGAACTCCCGACTGCCCAAGGCGTTGATGATGTCCCGCAACCCATTGTGACCGGCGTGGCCCCCGCCCTGCTTGAGGCGCAGCGCGCCAACGGGCAGGTCCAGCTCGTCGTGGACCACAAGGATCGCCTCCGGAGCGATCTCGAAATAGCGCGCCACGGCGGCGACCGACTGGCCGCTGCGGTTCATGTAGGTCGCGGGTTTGAGCAGGCGCAGGTCCTGCCCCCCCAGGGTGACGCGCGCAAGCAGACCGTGAAAACTGGGCTCCAGTCGGAAGACCCCGCCATGACCAGCGGCAATGGCCTCCGCAAGCCAGAAGCCGACGTTGTGTCGGGTGGCGCCATACTCGGGACCAGGATTACCCAGGCCGACGATCAAGCGAATGCCGGGCTCGGCCATGGGACTGGGACGTCTGGCGGGATCGTGTGGGGTTTTCTCGGGCGTGGGGCCAGGGGCGGCGGTGCCGCCCCGCCCTGGAACTTAGGCAGGCTGGCCCTCGCCACCCTCGGCGGTCTCCTCACCACCGATGTGCCCCGGATGGATAATGACGACCGGGACATCAGGGTCCGGGGCATGGGCCAGCGCCACGCCCTCCGGCAGGGGTAATTCGGACAGATGCAGGATGTCGCCCAGATCCATCTCGGCCATATCCACGGCGATGAACTCCGGCAGGTCCTTGGGCAGGCAAGCGACCTCGATCTCGGTCAGGTTATGGGAGACCTGACCCCCAGCCTTTACGCCGTTGGAGCTGGCCTCGTTGATGAAGTGAAGCGGGACCATCATGCGCAGCTTCTCGTCGGCACTGACGCGTTGGAAGTCTGCATGCATGACGAAGGGCTTGGCCGGGTGGCGCTGCAGATCCTTGAGGACCACCTTGGACTCCACATCGCCGACCTTGAGAGTCAGGACGTGGGAGTAGAATGCCTCGTTCTCCAGGTGGCGCAGCAGGGCGTTGTGGCCCACCGCAATCATCTCCGGATCCTTGTGGGCCCCGTAGACGATGCCGGGCACCATCCCTGTGCGACGCAGGCGGCGGCTCGCACCCTTCCCCGTATCGCTGCGGGATCCCGGCAGTGTTATGTCACCGGAGAACGTCACATGATCGAGACCTTTGAACTCATTGCGGAATCCCGCAG
>JBFZCW010000234.1:0-10527 GCA_041307765.1 Chromatiaceae bacterium | reverse complement strand
GATCCGGCTCAAGGTCGGAAGGGGATATGAGAAGGCATTGACACCCGTCAATCTGCGGACCCGGCACCGCCGGGTACGTCGCACGGTAAAATAGGGGAGCACGGGCAGGGGAACCTGGCTGGGGAAGCGCGGTCTCTAGCGCGGGCTCTTTCGGCTAGGCGGCCGGCGGCGACAGCCTGGGGCCCGCCCGTCCAACTTCCAAGCACAACAACAAGAGAGGTGCGCATGATCGAGGTCCAGGAGTTGTCACGAAGTTACGGCGACCTACGCGCGGTCGACGAGGTTTCCTTCGAGATCGGGCGCGGCGAGGTCGTCGGGCTGCTCGGCCACAACGGGGCGGGCAAGACCACCATCATGAAGATGGTCACCGGCTTCCTTGAGCCGGACTCCGGTGCGATCCGCATCGACGGGCTGGACATCGCGGCTAACCGCCGCGCCGTCCAGCGGCGCATTGGCTACCTCCCGGAGAACTGCCCCCTCTACCCGGAGATGACCGTCATCGACTACCTGGATCACCAGGCCGCGCTCCATGGGGTCGGGCCCCAGGACAGGCCCGCGGCGATCCGCAAGGCCCTGGAGCGCACCGAGCTGACCGCCAAGGGGACCGTCCCCATTGCCACCCTGTCCCGCGGTTACCGCCAGCGCGTCGGGGTGGCGCAGGCGATCCTCCACGAGCCGGCCATCCTGATCCTGGACGAGCCCACCAATGGACTCGACCCTTCCCAGATCCAGCACATGCGCGACCTGATCCGCGACCTGGCACAGGCCGCCACCCTTATCATCTCTACCCACATCCTGCAGGAGGTGGAGGCGGTGTGCGACCGGGTCCTGATCCTGCGCGCGGGGCGGCTGGCCCTGGACGCCCGTCTCGCGGACCTGAGCGCCAGCAACCGCCTGCTGGTGACCCTGGACCGCCCGCCCGCGGAGGTTGGCCAGCTCCTGGCTGGCCTCCCGAGTGTGGCGACGTGGACGCCGCTCGACGCCCAGGGCGGACACCGGCGCTACGCCCTGGAGACCCAGGACGCGGATGCCGCAGCCCCCGCCCTGGCTCGCGCCCTGGCCGATGCGGGCTGGCCGCTCTATGCCCTGCAGCGCGAGGGCCGCGACCTGGAGGCCCTGTTCCGTGAAGTGAATCTGGATACCGGTGCCGGGGCCGCTGGCCTGGCCGGGGAGATGGCCCATGTCTGACATCCTGCACGTCGCCCGCCGGGAGTTGTCCAGCTTCTTCGGCTCACCAGTGGCCTACCTCTTCATCGGCGCCTTCCTGGCCGCGACCCTGTTCACCTTCTTCTGGGCCGAGACCTTTTTCGCCCGCAACATTGCGGATGCCAGGCCGCTGTTCGACTGGATGCCGATCCTGTTGATCTTCCTGGTCGCCGCGCTGACCATGCGCCTGTGGAGCGAGGAGCGTCGCGCCGGGACCCTGGAAACCCTGCTGACCCTGCCGGTCTCCCCCCTCAAGCTGGTGCTCGGCAAGTTCGTCGCGGCCCTGACTCTGGTGGCCGTGGCCCTGGCCCTGACCCTGCCCCTGCCGCTCACTGTGTCCTTTCTCGGGCCCCTGGACTGGGGCCCGGTCGCCGGGGGCTACCTCGCGACCCTGCTGCTGGCCGCCGCCTATGTGGCCATCGGCGTCTTCGTCTCCGCCCGCACCGACAACCCCATCGTCAGCCTCATCGGCACGGCCCTGGTCTGCGGGGCCTTTTACCTCATCGGCTCGGGTGCCATCGCCGGACTCCTGGGTCATCGGGGGGCGGAGTTGCTCCATCTTGTGGGCAGCGGGTCGCGCTTCGAGTCTATCGCCCGCGGGGTCATCGACCTGCGCGACCTGTATTTCTATCTCAGCATCGTCGGCGTCTTCCTGGCCCTCAACGTCTATGGGCTGGAACGTCTGCGCTGGAGCCTCCCGGCCCAGGGGTCGCCCGCCAACGCCCGCGCTCACCGGCGCTGGGGCTGGGTCGTGGGGCTTGCGGTGGCCAACTTCCTGGCGGGCAACCTGTGGCTGCAGAAGATCGGCTGGGCGCGGGCCGACCTCACCGAGGGCCGGACCTATTCCATCTCCCAGACAACCCGCGACTACCTGGGGCAGATCGAGGAGCCGTTGCTGATCCGCGGCTACTTCAGCGCCCAGACCCACCCGCTGCTCGCGCCCCTGGTCCCGCAGCTGCGCGACCTGCTGCGGGAGTACCAGGTGGCCGGAGACGGAAGGGTCCGCCTGGAGATCATCGATCCCCTGGAGGACCCTGAGATGGAGCGCGAGGCCGGCGAGCGCTACGGCATCCGTCCCGTCGCCTTCGAGACTGCCAGCAAGTACCAGGCTGGCGTCGTCAACTCCTATTTCGACATCCTGGTGCAGTACGGCGACCACTTCGAGCACCTCGGCTTCCGCGACCTCATCGAGGTCAAGGGCCGCGGCGAGGGGGAACTGGACGTGCGCTTGCGCAACCCCGAATACGACATCACCCGGACCATCAAGAAGGTCCTGTATACCTGGCGCGGGGGCGGCGACCTCTTCTCCGGCCTGACCAAGCCAGTGACCCTGCACGCCTACATCTCCGACCCGGCGCAACTGCCGCAGCCCCTGCCGGCCCTGGCCGAGGAGCTGCGCTCGGTCCTCAAAGAGCTGGCACAGGCGTCGAAGGGGCGCTTCGACTTCACCGTGCGCGACCCGGACGCCGCCGGCGGGGCCCTGGGCAAGGAGATCGCCCAGCGCTTCGGCTTCCAACCCCTGGTCCTGGGACTCCTCGACCCCAGGCCCTTCTGGTTCTACCTCGTGCTCGAATCCGGGGGCCAGGCGACCCCGATCCCGCTGCCGGAAGAGACCAGCAAGGCGGGGCTCAAACGCGCCATCGAGTCCGGCATCAAGCGCCTGGCACCGGGCTACCTCAAGACTCTCGCGATCTACACCCCACCGGAGACGGGAGGCTTCCCTGGCATGGCGGGCATGGGTAGCGGTGGCGGCTTCTCCGCCCTGCAGGACGGGCTCGGAGACAGCGTTACCCTGCGCCCGACGGACCTCGCCGACGGCCGGGTCCCGGGCGATACCGACCTGCTCCTGGTGGTGCAACCCGAATCCTTCGACGAGAACCAGGTCTTTGCCATGGACCAGTTCCTGATGCAGGGCGGGACCGTCATCCTTGCCGCCTCGCCGTACCACGTCGACCTGGGCGGGCGCTCGATCAGCGCCAGGCCGCAGCCAACCGGGTTAGAGGACTGGCTCACCCACCACGGCGTCAGCCTCACGCCGACGATGGTCCTCGACCCTCGCAACACGCCCTTCCCGATCCCGGTAGCACGCAACCTGGGCGGCTTCCAGGTCGAGGAGATTCACATGCTGGACTACCCCTACTTCCCGGACTTGCGGGGAGAGGGGCTGGGACAGAACCCGGGCATTGCGGCCGGCCTGGGCCAGCTCACCCTGAACTGGGCCTCCCCCATCGCCGTCGACGCCGACAAGCAGCAGGGACGCACCGTCGCCGAGCTGCTGCGTTCCTCCCCCGGGGCCTGGACCAGCGACAGCGCCGAAATCCAGCCGGACTTCGATCGCTTCGGACCCCTGGGCTTCCCGGTCGGCAAGGATGAGGGGACCAAGCTCCTGGGGGTCACGGTGGAGGGGCGCTTCCAGTCGCTGTTCGCCGGCAAGCCCTCGCCGCTGCTCGCCCAAGCCGACAAGGACAAGGACGACGCTACGGGCGACAAGGGCGAGGAGGACGAGGATGCGGCAGACGCCGCGGCGCCCAAGGACGAGGGCCAGGACAAGACCCCGACGCTCGCCGGGGTCCTGGACGCATCCCCGGCCTCCGCGCGGCTGATCCTGATCGGCTCCTCGAGCTTCCTCTCCGATGCGGCCATGAGTCTCGCCACCCAGGCGACCCAGACCGTCTACACCAAGCCCACCGAGCTGATCCAGAACGCGGTTGAGTGGTCCCTGGAGGACCGCGGCCTGCTTGCCCTACGCGGGCGCGGCCAGTACAGCCGGCTGCTCATGCCCCTGAGCCAGGACGGCCGGATGTTCTGGGAATACCTCAACTACGCCGCGGCCCTGGCCGGGCTGGCCCTGGTCTATCTGCTCCACCGGCGCGCCCGGGCCCGCCGCCGCCGCTACTACGACGCGGTCCTGACCGCGGGGAGGACCTGAAGATGCACGCGACCACCGTAGTCAACCCGCAGCTCAAGACCGCCGCAGGCCCCGGCTGGGGCCTGGTTTCCGTCCTGGCCGGCCTGCTGGCGGCCCAGATCGCGCTGGCCCTGTTCCTGGGGCTGCGAGGCGCCGCACAGAGTCCCGTCGGGCGCGAGGCCCCGCTCCTGGTCTTCGAGCCGGCCAAGGTCGAGCGTATCCGCATCGAGCAGCGGGGCCTGGACCCGGTTGTCTTGGAGCGATCCGAAAAGGGCTGGCAGGTGCAGTCCCTATCTGGGTTCCCGGCCGCGGAGACTCGGGTCGATGCCTTGCTCGATCGTCTGGCGGGGCTCAAACGCGGCTTGCCGGTCGCGACATCCCAGGAGGCCCTGTCCCGCCTTAAGGTCGCCGACGGCGACTACGAGGGGCGCCTGAGCATCGAGGGCGGCGGCAAAGAATTGGCCGCCCTCTACCTCGGCGACGCCGCTGGGGTACGCCGCCGTTATGTGCGGACCGCCGGCGAGGGGGCCGTCTACGAGGCAGAGATCAGCCCGACGGACATCCCGGCCAAGGCCGACGACTGGGCGGATCGGGCCCTACTCAACCTCGACGAACGCGACATCCAGCGTATCGAGCTCCCAGGCATCACCCTGGAGAAGGCCGAGGGCGGCTGGCGCCTGGCGGACCTCAACGAAGGCGAGACCCTGGACCAGCCAAAGGCCGCGGACCTGGCGCGGCGCCTCGGCAGCCTCAGCTTCGTCTCCGTCCTGGGTGCCGAGGCGAAGCCGGAGTACGGCCAGGACACCCCGGCCCTCGAGTGGCGGATCGCCCTGGCCTCCGGGGATACCCCGAGCTACCGGCTGTCGCGGCTCAAGACCGAGCCCGATCGGGCGAGCGCTGCCACGGACGGGGCGGCCGAGGCACCCAAGCCCAAAGGCCCAGAGTGGTATGTCCTGAAGGTCTCCGACCGGCCCCACTACCTCAAGGTCGCGAGTTACACCGCCGAGGGTCTGCTCGGTACAACCCGAGAAGGGCTGCTGGTCAAGCCCCAGGCCAGCCCAGAGGACAATCCCCCCGAGGGTCCAACGGCGGCTCCAGGCCAGCCGGAACAGCCGGTAGAAACCGGGACCGGGACCGAGCCCAGCCCCATACCCTTAGGCGAGGCTAAGACCCCCGCCGCCGAGGCCGTTCAAGGTCCCCACTAACCAACGCCAGGAACCATACATGCCATCCATCGCCCCCCTGGTTGGGGGCGATGCAGCCCTCCCAGGCCGGACGGAGCATTCGCCCCGTCCGGAACGTTTGGCTTCGGTTGGCGGCTTGTGGCGATCCAAACGTTCGGGACGGGGTGCATACCCCGTCCCGCTGGGGCGAAGCGTAACGCACCAACACCGCCGATGACGCGGCCCCGTCTATTCCGCAGACGCGGCGCCTGCTGGGCGGTAGCGCACCAGCAGCCATGCCTCGCTGGCGAACTCGAAGGGCCGGGCCGCAACCACTGCGGCGGCGGCATTTTGTGCCGCGCGAGCCCGCTCTGCCAGGGCCGGGTTGCCACTCTGCAGACTCAGCTCGACGATCACCGCTGCAGGCGACGGCAGCGGGCCGTCGGATAAGGCGGGCTCCGCCGGAACCGCCGGGAGCAGAGGGGCGGCGGACAGACGCCAGCCGGTGTCGTCGCGGAAGCGCGCCCAGGCGAGCTCGACCAGCCTCTGCGCCAGGGTCCGGTCGGTGTCGGAGCCCGCAAGGTCGGCCCAGTCGCGCAGGCCGCGGGCCACATAGGCGTAGTCCTCCAGGGTCGCTTCCCCGATCCACCCCTGCTCCGAACGGGCCCGGTGCAGCTCCTCCCCGTCCCACAGGCTGTCGACCAGGTAGCCGCGCAAGGCCTGAGCGGCCTGGCGATAGGGCCTGCCCGGAAAGGCACGCGCCCCGGCGACCAGGGCGGAGAGGGTGAGCCCATTCCAGGCCGCCAGCGCCTTGGTGTCCTTTGGCACGGAGCGCGTGCTGCGCTCGGCCAGGAGGATGGTCCTGGCTTGGTCCAACAGGCCGGCGGCAGCCTCGGGGTCCAGCCCCAGGTCGGCGGCGGCCTCGGCGGGGTCCTTGGCCATAATCGGCAGGGACCCAGCGGCATGCTCGGGCGCGGCATCCAGTCCCCACGCGCTCGCCGCGAGCTGCTGCACCTCCGGGGCCAGGAGGCGAGCAAGCTCCTCCGGGCGCCACAGGTAGTACCCTCCCTCCTCGCCTGTCCCATCCACCGCCGAGAGGCTGGCGATGAAGGCGCCGTCCGGCCTGCGCATCTGGCTGAGCAGGAAGTCCAGGGCCTCGCGGGCCGCGAAGCGGTAGCGCGGCTCGCTTAAGACCTCCGCCGCACGCAGCAGCACTGGGATCAGCAGGGCCTGGTCGTAGAGCATCTTCTCGAAGTGCGGGGTGCGCCAGCCTGGATCCACGGTGTAGCGGAAGAAGCCGCCGCCGAGATGATCGCGCAGCGCGAGGCGGGTCATCTGGTCCAGGGTCAGACGCAGAAAGGGGCCGAGCTCCGGGTTCGGCTGCTGCGCCTGCACCTCGAGCAGGACCGCCAGGTTCGGGGCCATGGGAAAGCGGGACTGGTGGCCGAAGCCGCCGGCCAGGCGGTCGGCCCAGACCAGGGCCTCGGCGACGAGGCGGGTCGCGACCGCGTCCGGCCCTGACGGCGTCTCGGGGGGCTGGGGTCGGGCCTCGGAACCCCGGGTCACCAGCCCTTCGGCCTCACTGCGGGCGAGGCGGCCAAGCTCCTCGGCACGGGTCTCCCATAGTCTGGCCAGGCGTCCCAGCAGACCGGCCAGCCGCTCCCGCGACTCGTAGGTAAAACCCGTCAGGGGGTATCCCTCGGGCGTAAGGACGACGTTCAGCGGCCAGCCGGCCTGGCCGGCGGTCCGCTGGGTGAAGTCGATCAGGTAGGCGTCCAGGGCCGGGTGCAGCTCGCGATCGAGCTTGACCGGGATGAAGTGGCGGTTGATGACCTCGGCGATGCCGGGGTCGCTCCAGCACTCGCGGTGCATGACGTGGCACCAGTGGCAGGCGAAGTAGCCGCTGGATATAAGAATTGGGAGATTCCTGGCCCGGGCGTCCGCCAGGACCTCTGGGCCCCAGGGGCGCCAGTCCACCGGGTCCGCCCCGTGCATGGCCAGATAGGGCGATGAGTTGCCGGCCAGGGCATTCGCCCGTTGGGCCTGGTCAGTCGCGACAGGTGGGGCTTCCGGCGGCATGGCCGCGCCCGGCGCCTCCCCGAGCCCCGGGTAGGCCGAGACCCGTGCGACGACCAGGACCGAGACCAGGCCAGCGACCGCCACCCGCGGCATGCCGGTCCAACCGCCCCAGCGCCACGGGCCAGACCCCGTCACCAGTGGGCGTCGAGTTGGGTAAGGATGTTACGCGCCACCATGCGCTGATCGGCGTCGCCTTCCTCGAGTAGCTCGTAAAGCAGGGCGCGGGCCGCGGCGACATCCCCCGCGTCGCGCAGGGCCTGCACGCGACGGAGCTTGACCTCGCCGGCATCGGGCCGGTCGCCTGGCAGGGCATCGGGGTGATCGGAGTGCTCCAGATCCTCGGAATCCGGGCCGTCGTCCTCGTCGGGCTGGGGCCCCTCGGGCTGGGCCTGAGCGCGGGCGAGCCAGGCCTCGGCCCCCTCGATGGCGTCGAGCTCGGTGTCCATCTGTTCGGGGGTCAGGGGGACGAAGCGTCCTGGGGTGCTCATGTCCCCGCCGTCGATCTCGGCACCCACCACGACATGGCGGGCCAACTGTTCGCCCAGGCCTTCGCCTGGCGGGCTCCAGGGACGGCTGCCTGGGTTCGTGGGGCCTGGACTCGCCGGGCCTGCCTGGGTCCCGGGCGCCGGGGCTGCCAGGGCCATGACCTGGGGCCCGGTCTTGGCGGGTGCCGAACTTTGGCTGGGATGCCCGGCCACCTTTGGCTGGCTCAGGATCAGCCGGGAGAAATAGACCCCAGCCTCGAACAGGAGCCACATGGGCACGGCCAGCAGGGTCTGGGAGAAGACGTCCGGAGGGGTCAGGAACATGCCAATGACGAAGGCCCCGACAATAACGTAGGGTCGCTTCTCGGCCAACTGCTCAGGGCTGACGAGGCCCGCGGCCACCACCAGGACGGTAGCGACAGGGATCTCGAAGGCCATCCCGAAGGCGAAAAACAGCGCCAGGACGAAATCGAGGTACTTGGAGATGTCCGTCATCATCGCCACCCCGTCCGGGGTAGTGGCGACGAAAAAGGAGAAGATGAGCGGAAAAACGATGTAGTAGGCGAACGCCATGCCGACATAGAACAGGACGATGCTAGAGACCAGGAGCGGCACCGCCAGGCGCTTCTCGTGCCGGTAGAGCCCTGGGGCCACAAAGGCCCACATTTGGTAGAGCAGATAGGGCATGGCAACGAAGACCGCCGCCACCAGGGCGAGACGGAAGGGGGTCAGAAAGGGGGTGGCCACCTCGGTGGCGATCATGGTGCTGCCCTGAGGCAGTTGCGCCATGAGTGGCTGGGCCACGTATGTGTAGATGGAATTAGAGAAGGGAAACAGGACCAGGAAGATCACTAGCACCGCTGCCAGACCGCGGATCAGGCGGTCGCGCAGCTCGATCAGGTGAGAGATGAAGGGCTGCTCGGCCCCCGGATCGTCTTGGTCTTCGGGCAGGGACATCGTTATTTGGGGGGTTCAGGTGGCTCAGGGGGTCGCCGGGGCCAGACAGGATCGGAATGACCGGCGTTCAGGAATGCGGGTCCGCAACGGACGGCCCCGGCCCAGGCGCTGCAGGCCGGCTGGGCGCCAAGTCCGGGGAGGAGGCAACCTTGGCCGCCGGGACGATGGCGTCGGTGCTGGCGGTGGCGGCGCCCCCAACGGACCGAGGCACCGTGCCCCGCGACTCCTCCAGAATGGTCTCCAGGGGATTGCTCTCGGCCTGCTTGCGGAGGATCTCCCTCAACTCATCGGCCTTGAGCTCGCGGTCGATCTCGGCCTTGACGGAGCCGAGGACCCTCCGCGCCCGGCCCAGCCAAAGCCCGGCAACCCGGGCCATGCGGGGCAGACGCTCGGGGCCAACCACCACCAGGGCGACGACCCCGATCATGACGAGTTCCCAAAAGCCGACGTCAAACATGGGCTCTCCTCCTCATCCGGCCGGTGGGGCCAACCGCCGGAACCGGGCCAGACCCTAGGTCAGACCTTCGGCTTGCTCGGGTCGGCACCCGGCGCAGCACTGGCCCCAGCACCCGCCGGGGCGTTGGCCCCCGGGGCCGCATCGGCGGTGGCGCCCTTGGCCTCGGCCTGCTCCAGCTTCTGCGGCTCAGCCGCCTCGCCCTCGCCGTCCTTCATGGCGCTACGAAAACCCTTGATCGCATTCCCTAGATCGGAGCCAAGGCCGGTCAGACGCTTGGTCCCGAAGACCAGGAGCACGATCACCAGGATGATCAACAACTGCCAGATACTGATGCCGCCCATACCCATCGTCGCCTCCAACGCCACCCTGGGGGTGGTCAAATCGCAATCTGTTGAGTCGCTTCCGCCGCCCGGCATCGGCGAGGCCGACCGAGCTTGGGACAAGCCTTTAATCATAGCGCAAGACCGGCCCCGTCGCAGGCCCGGCTTCAGCCCTGGCGCCGCGCCTTCTCCTCAAGCCCGGAGAGTCCGAAGCGCCGGTCCAGCTCCGACAGAACAGCTTCCGGACCCAGCCCCTGATGAGCCAGCAGGACCAGCGTGTGGAACCACAGGTCCGCTACCTCATGGATCAGCTTGTAGGCGTCCCCATCCGTGGCCGCCATCACCGTCTCGGTGGCCTATTAGCCAACCTTCTTCAGGATGGCGTCGAGCCCCTTGGCATAGAGCTTGGCCACGTAAGAAGACTCGGGATCGGCCCCTTTGCGGTCCTCCAAGACCTGCGACAACCGCGCCAGCACATCGTTCATGGCCCTGCGCGCCTCAGCCCTTGCCGTAGATGGCATTCGGATCCTTGAGGACCGGGTCGACGACAACCCACTCCCCGCCCTGGAGCTCCCGGAAGAAGCAATTGTGCCTCCCCGTATGGCAGGCGATGCCGCCCTTCTGCTCGACCTCCAGCAGGATGACGTCGGCGTCGCAGTCCAGGCGCAGAGCATAGACGACCTGCTGGTGCCCGGACTCCTCCCCCTTGTGCCAGAGCCGCTGGCGGGAGCGCGACCAATAGACTGCGTGCCCGGTCTCTCGGGTCAGGCGCAGGGCCTCGCGATTCATCCAGGCGACCATGAGGATCTTGCCGCTGCCGCGTTCCTGGGCGATGACCGGAACCAGGCCCCGTTCGTCCCACTTGATCGCCTCCAACCAGTCGTCCGGCAGATTGCTCGCGCCCATACCCAGCTCCGTTACTGTGAGAGACCGTCCGCCAGGCGCTGCCCGG
>JBFZCW010000233.1:0-20243 GCA_041307765.1 Chromatiaceae bacterium | reverse complement strand
ACGCCCAGGGCTGGTACTTCGACGCCGCCACGGGCAAGGAGGAGATCTTCAACCGCCGCATCGGGCGCAACGAGCTCTCCACCATCGAGACCATGCGCGCCTATGTCCAGGCCCAGGACGAATACGCGGCCGAAGACCGCAACGGCGATGGAGTGAAGGAGTATGCCCGGCGCCTAATGAGCACCGCCGGCGCCCGCGACGGCCTCTACTGGCCCACCGCCGAGGGTGAGCCCGAGAGCCCCATGGGACCCCTGATCGCCGAGGCAGTTGGGGAGGGCTACAAGCCCGGTCAGGGCGGCGGCTCCAAACCCTTCCACGGCTATCTCTTCCGTGCCCTCACGGCGCAAGGAGAGAATGCTCCAGGCGGGGCGAAGGAATACTTGGTCGACGGCCACCTGACCGGGGGCTTCGCCCTGCTCGCCTACCCCGCCGAATACGGCAACTCCGGCGTCATGAGCTTCCTCGTCAACCAGTCCGGCATCGTCTACGAAGCGGACCTGGGTCCGGAGACGGCGACCGCCGCCGCGGCGATCACCGCCTACAACCCGGGCGAGGGCTGGACCGCCGTGACCGACTGACCTCGGCTCAGCCTTGGGCAGCCGCTGCTGCCCATGTCATCTGGGTGAGGCCAGGGACGGCCGCAGATCGAGAGATCCGAACAGCCGGCGCGGAGTCGACCCGGTTGTTCGGCAGTACCCAGCGGCCATCCATCGCATGCACATCGGGGCACAACGCGGCGGCCTCGACGATCTCGGCTACTGCGTGGTCAAGAAAGGCCACCCCTGGGCCAAGGCCCCGCCGGGAATGGACGGCTTCCGAGTCTGCGCACCCTAGGCCCAGGGCCCCAGGCGCCAGCGGTAGAGCAGGTAGGCCCCCGTTGCCATGCCGCCCAGGTGAGCGAAGTGGGCAACACCCTCCAGGGTGCCGGTGACCCCTGCGGCGAGCTCGATGGCCCCGTAGATGAGCACGAACCACTTGGCCTTGATGGGGATCGGCGGGAACAGAAGCATCAGCCGGACCTCCGGGAAGGTCAGGCCAAAGGCCAACAAGACGCCAAAGACGCCCCCGGAGGCCCCCAGCACCGGGTAGGCTTCCCCGCCCTGGACCAGGTTAATCTCCGAAACCACCATCTGGGCCAGGGCAGCCCCGACGACGCACATCAGATAGTAGGTCGCGAACCGCCGCGAGCCCCACAAGTACTCCAGGCGGGTGCCGAAGAGCCACAGGGCGTACATGTTGAGCACCAGGTGCCAGAGTCCGCCGTGCAGGAAGCCGTAGGTCACAAGCTGCCAGGGCCAGAAAGCCGGCACCCCATCGCCCAAGGCGGCGGCGTCCCCCAACCCCAGGGGCCACAGGGCAAACCAGATCAGGAGGGGAGCAAACAGCAACTGCTCGGCGAGATACAGGGCGCCGTTGATCAACAGCAACCATTGGACGACGGGGGTCAGCATCACTGCTCCTTGCTCGTGTTTGACGGCGGCGCGGGCGGCGTAGAATGGGTGTGAACTTTTTGCCGCCGCCGCTGACCAATAAAGTGCGAAAGGCGACGTCGGGGTTCTAGGTTCCCCCCAACCTCCCCGACAGCCTACCCCGGCCGCCCCTGCCGGGGAAAGCAGTTACCCCGTTGCCGACCCCCTCGGCAACGGGGTTTCTTTTTGTTACACCGCGCGACCGCCGGCGCCACAGGGCGGCGGGCGCGCCGGTCCGAGTAACAGCCGACCGGCCAAACCGCCATCCAAGCGGTTCAAGAATCCAGGGACCGGAGCCCCGCAACCCCGACATCACGTTTCCATTTCTTGGCGCAGCCGCTCCGTCAGGCAGCCTGATCGCCAACCACCACGGCAAACGCCTGCTGGGCAATCTCCAGTTCCTCGTTGGTGGGGATGACGAGCACCTTGACGGGGCTGTCCGCGCTGGTAATGGCCCGCTCGCCGCCACCTGCGGAGGCATTGGCGCCCGCATCCAGATGGATCCCCAAGGTCTCCAGTCCGGCGCAGGTGCGCTGGCGGACATCTGCGTCGTTCTCGCCGATACCGCCGGTGAAGACCACGGCATCGACCCGGCCCAGCTCGGCATAGTAGGCCCCCAGGTACTTACGCAACCGGTGGCAGAAGATGCCGACGGCGAGCTGCGCTTTGCGGTCGCCCTCCCCCGCCAGGCGATGGATCTCGCGCATGTCGTTGACACCGCAGATGCCGAGCAATCCACTCTCGCGGTTGAACAGGGCATCCAGGCTGTCGGTACCCATGCCGGCGTTGCGGCACAGGTAGAAGTGGATGGCGGGGTCGATGTCGCCGCAGCGGGTACCCATGACGAGCCCCTCAAGGGGCGTCAGGCCCATGGAGGTATCCACGCTTTGCCCAGCCCGGATGGCGGTGGCGCTAGCGCCGTTGCCCAGGTGCAGCGTGATCAGGTTGCACTCTGCAAGGGGCCGGCCGAGCAGGACCGCCGCCCGCTTGGCCACATAGTAATGGGAGGTGCCGTGGAAGCCGTAACGGCGCACCCGATGCTCGCGGTAGAGGTACTCCGGGATGGCGTAGCGATACGCCTCCGGCGGCATGGTCTGATGGAAGGCGTTGTCGAACACCGCCACCTGGGGGAGGTTCGGGAACAGGTCGCGGGCGACCTCGATCCCGTCCAGGGCCGCTGGGTTGTGCAGGGGAGCCAGCGGGATCAGATCGCGGATTACCGCCGCGACGTGGTCGTCCACCTGCGTGGCCCGGCTGAACTGCTCGCCCCCATGAACGACACGGTGGCCGATGGCTGCCAGCTCGGAGACGTCCGCCAGGGCGCCAGTCTCGCGCAGCCCCGCGACGATGCGGTCCAGCCCCACCCGATGGTTTGGGATGGGCAGGCTCTGGACCCGGTTCTGCTCCGCCCCGTCGTCCGCAGTCCAGCGGCACTTGATCTCGCCCTGCGGCTCGCCGATGCGGGTCACGGTACCGGCGGCAACGGAGCGCCAGGTGTCGCTGCGGTAGAGCTTGTACTTAATGGACGAGCTCCCCGAGTTGATGACCATCACCTTCATCGGGCGTCCTCCTCTGCGCGACGCTTGCCGTTCTGGGCCTGGATGGCCGTAATGGCCACGGTGTTGACAATGTCGGTCACGGTGCAGCCGCGGCTCAGGTCGTTGACCGGCTTGTTCAGTCCTTGCAGGACCGGGCCAATGGCGACGGCCCCCGCGCTGCGCTGGACGGCCTTGTAGGTGTTGTTGCCCGTATTGAGGTCCGGGAAGATGAACACAGTGGCGTGTCCGGCGACCTCGCTGTCGGGCATCTTGGAGCGCCCGACGGTGTCGTCGATGGCGGCATCGTACTGGATGGGACCGTCGAGCTTGAGATCCGGCCGCAGCCGGTGGGCAATCGCCACCGCCTCGCGCACCCGCTCCACGTCCTCGCCCTTGCCCGAGGCCCCGGTGGAGTAGGAGAGCATGGCAATGCGCGGCTCGATGCCGAAGGCCGCGGCGGTCCCGGCGGAGGTGATGGCGATGTCCGCCAGCTCTTCGGCACTGGGGTTGGGGTTGACGGCGCAGTCGCCATAGACCAGCACCTGATCGGGTAGGCACATGAAGAAGACGCTGGAGACCAGGCGGACCCCGGGCTTGGTCTTGACGATCTCGAAGGACGGCCGAATGGTGTGCTGAGTGGTGTGCACCGCACCCGAGACCATGCCGTCGGCCTGCCCGAGGTGCACCATCATGGTGCCGAAGTAGCTCACATCCTCCATGGCATCATGTGCCATCTGCTCGGAGATGCTCTTGTGCTTGCGCAGGCCGTAGTAGACAGCGGCGAACTCATCGCGGCGAGGATCGTGGCGCGGGTCCAGGATGACGATGTCGCCGAGCTTGAGGCCCAGCTCGCCGATGCGCCGGCGCACCTTGTCCGGGTCCCCCAGCAGGGTCAGCTCCGCCACCCCGCGCAGGGTGAGAATCTCCGCCGCCTTGAGGATGCGCTCGTCGGTACCTTCCGGCAGGACGATGCGCTGGCGGTGGGCCTTGGCCCTGTGGATCAACTCATACTCGAACATCAGGGGCGTGCGCCGCACCGAATGGCGCACGGCGATGCGCTCGCGCAGATCCGCCACGTCGACATGGTGCTCGAAGAGCCCTAGGGCAGCGGCGATCTTGCGGTCATCTCCGGCGAGGATGGTGGATTCCACGCGATTGACGGCCAACGCCGTGGTAAAGGTGTCCATCGGCACGCTCAAAATGGACACCTTAGACCGGCGAAGCCCTTCCAGGAGTCTCTGCACATTGTCCGCCGGACGCATCCCCCCGGTGAGCAGGAGGCCAGCCACCCTGGGGTAGGTCGTGGAAACGTCGGCGATCAGACTCGCCAAGATGATGTCAGACCGGTCGCCCGGGGTGATGATGAGGCAGCCGTCCTCCACGTAGTTGAGGAACGCGGGGATCTCCATGGCCGCGACCTTGTAATTGGTCACCACCTGATTGAGGGCATCGCCCTCACCGCACATGCACTGGGCGCCGAGCTGTTTGCGGATCTCGCCCACAGTAGGCATCCCGAGAGCGGTCTGCTCCGGCAGGACGTAGACGGTCTCGTTCGCAGGCAGCGCTGCCCGAGCGCGGGCGTGAAGCAGGTCCAGGTACTCCGCCGGAACCCGATTGACAACCGTCGCCAGCAGGTCGCCCCCTCGTACCACCAGGGACTCATGGGCCATGCGCACCGCATCCAACGTCTCTTCGAAGCTGCGGTGATAGCCCTTCACCACCACCACGATCAGGCAGCCGAAGTTGTTGGCCAGGTCTGCGTTGAAGTCGAACTCCAGGGACGGTACGGCCCCGTCGAAATCGGTGCCGGAGCACACCACCAGGTCGCACTTCTCCTCCAGGGCCTTAAACTTGCCAAGGATCAGCTTGAGCAAGTCGTCGTAGCGGCCGCAGGCCACCAAATCCGCGGCTGTGTCCGCGGTGCAGCCATACAGCATCTCAGCCGGAAACGGCAGGTTGTAACGGCTTCGGATCAGGTTCGTGAGGTCGTCCTGATCCACTGACTTGCGCACGATGGGCCGAAAGAAACCGACCTTGCGGTTGACCGCCGAAAGCATTTCCATGAAACCCAGAACCACGACGGACTTGCCGCTTCCGGACCCAGCGCCGGCGATATACAGACTCTGCATCTTCTCTACCCTGTGATTACGATTCTACGATTCGGCAGTGCGGGCCAATGTAAAAACACATGATGCCGTCGACGCGGATCAAAGCGTGGCATTCTGCCCTGCCTACACCAGCAGCCCCGGCCGCGCTCATTCACGTTCAGGCGGTTATCGCGACAACACATGGCGGGGCTTGCTGCCCTGCGGGCAAGCCCACGAAGGACCCGTCATAATGCCCGAGTAAGACCCCCGGCGTGTTACCGGGCGCTGACAGCGCGGCGAGACCGACAGACGAGCGAACAGCAAATGACCAAAGTACCGGCAATCCCCTCTGGCCGCAGGAGGCCCTGCTTCGCCTGGGCCGGCGTTGCCCTCATGGCCCTATTCGGGTCTGCACCGGCGGACCCCGGAGCCGGCGCCATGCGGGCGCAAGTTTACCGCTGCGAGGGACCACATGGCGCGATCGAGTTCCGCCAGGAGCCCTGCCCTCCCGGAAGCCAGGGCGACACCTTGACCATTGAGGACCGCCCAACCGGGTGGACCCTGGTCCCAGAGGACAAGGGTGCCGGAGGAGGGGCAACTCCGAAGCCGCGTAAGCAGGCGGCATCCAAACCCCGCCCCGCCAGCGCATCCGCCAAGGAACGGCGGGAGCAGGCGTGCCACAAGAAACGCCAGCAGGTCGAGGACATCGACCGGAGACTTCGCCTTGGAACCTCGGGTCGCCAGGGAACGGACCTGCGCCACCGGCGCGGCAGGCTTGAGGATTTCCTCTCCCAACACTGCGACTGAGATTACGTCTGCTGGGGACCGAAGCCCAGCGCCGAGGGCCGGGGTCGCCTCTCAGAACACCTGCGCATCCCGCCAGCGCTGAAAGTTCGGTTCGGCCAGATAGGCCTTGGTGACGAGGTAATTGAGCACGTTGCGCAGGCGGTAAAAGCCGACCACGGAGTCGACCCTCAGAATTTCATGGCCCCGTTCATCGAAGAAGACCAGGGACGGGGCGTAGAAGAGACCGAGGTCGTCCCCCCACTGACGGGCCGTTGTCGCCTTGCCTTGGGGCGTGACCACTGGGGTGTCGGCCCACCGGCTCACCTGGACGTTGTCGAACTGCTCGAACAGCCTGTAGATAGCCGGCTCCCGCAACGCCTGCCCGTGCAGCACGTCGCAGGCATGGCAATCTCCCTGCTCGAAGAACACCGCAAGAGGTCTGCTGCTGGGGACCCTGCTGCGGTCCAGATTCACTGGCGGAGGGCTGAAAAAGTCCTCCTCATTCATATCGCCTGCGTCGAAGACCATCCGGTTGTCGCCCCGGGCCAGGTAGGCATGGAAAGGCTCGCGCTTGTAATGCCCGTCGGCAACGTACTCCAGGGCGGCCCGGAACTGGTAGGGTGGGTAGTAGCCGCTCAGCCGCAGGACCTCCTGTCCCTCCCTGTCGTAGAAGATGACGGTGGGGGTAAAGGTGGTCTTCTGCTGGTAAGAGAATTCCTTTTCCGTCAACACACTGCCGCTCAGGGTCGTGACCTCGTCCACACCCCAGATGTCGATGGGGACCACATCGAAGTGCTTGCGTGTGTACTCGACGATGTCCTCCATGGCGAAGTTCACCTTCATCAACTTGTGGCAATAGGCGCAGCGCTTCTGCCCGAAATAGACCATGAGCCCCTGCTTGCCGGCGGCGACGGCCTGCTTGTGGTCGCGCGGGAGGTCGAGAAAGGGCTCATTGAACCAGGCGGGGTAGTCCACCGACTCGGCCTGGATGCTGTCGTCGAAACCGTAGACGTCAACCTCCGGCGGGTCCGCAGCAGCGACACCGCCAGCCAGGGTCAGACAACCGGTGAAGACCCAGGTCCAGGCCAAGGCGCCACGCAGTCTGCTTAGTCCCATCTGGATACGCCCTTGCTTGTTGTGTTTCGCATTCATGTCGGAGCGCTGACGGCGGCCCACTCGTTCCACATTCGCGATCATGCTATCGCGGAAGCCCGCTGCCGCTCGATCCACCGTCGCGCCAGAAATAGGCCCGCAATGGAGCGCGCCTCAGTGAAATCGTCGCGGGCCAGCAGGGCGTCAAGCCGGGCCAGAGGCCAGGGGACCACCTCGATGGGCTCAGGCTCGTCCCCCTCCGCGGGGTCCGCATAAAGGTCCTGGGCAAAGACCAGTCGAGTCGAGTGCTGGATGTAGCCGGGCACCAGGGATAGGGAGTGGATCAGCCGCAGGTCCCTGGCCCCCATCCCCACTTCCTCGCGCAACTCGCGGTGAGCCGCGGCCAACGGGTCCTCACCAGGGTCCACCACGCCCTTCGGTAGGCCGAGCTCGTAGCGGTCGGTCCCAGCGGCGTACTCGCGAACCAACAGTACCGTCTCCGCGTCTGCCATGGCCACGACCAGGACCGAGTCGGTCCCGCCCAGGATGCGCTCGAAGGTCCGCCGGTTTCCGTTGGCAAATTCGAGGTCCACCGCCTCGATACGGAAGATGCGGGTCTCGGCGACGAGGCGCCGATGGAGGATCTTGGGTTTTGCCGACATCCGGGGGCTCCGTTATCCTGGCGCGCCGCGTCCAGGTCCAAGGCCGCGCGATCCCGACACCTGCCATCCACGGAGCCGTCCCGCGCAAATGAGCACAAGCCTAGCCCAACCAAGCATCGACTGGAACGTCATCGACACCGTCTTCCTGGATATGGACGGCACCCTGCTCGACCTCAACTTCGACAACCACTTTTGGCGCGAGCACGTACCAGCCCGCTACGCCGAGCGCCTCGGACTGACACTGGCCGAGGCCAAGGCGGACCTGCTCCCACGCTACGCCCGTATCGAGGGGACCCTGGAATGGTATTGCGTGGACCACTGGAGCCGCGAGCTGGGGCTCGACATCGCCCTGCTCAAGCAGGAGGTGGACCACCTGATCGCGGTGCACCCGCACGTGATGGACTTTCTGGAGGCCCTGGCGACGATGGGGAAGCGGCGCGTCCTGGTGACCAACGCCCACCAGAAGGCGATCGCCCTGAAGCTGGAGCGCACCCGACTTGCCGGTCACCTCGATCGCATCATCTGCGCCCACGACCTAGGGACAGCCAAGGAGGCCCGCGGGTTCTGGGCGCTGGTGCATGCCATCGAGCCCTTCGACCAAGAACGTACCCTGTTCGTGGACGACAGCCCTGCGGTGCTCAGCGCGGCAAGGGAGTACGGCTTCAGCCGGCTGCTCATGGTGCTCAAGCCCGACTCCAAGGCCCCGGCGCGGGCGGCAGGGGCGTTTCCCGCCATCCACGACTTTGCCGAGCTGTTGGGGGGGATGGCCCGGTAGGCTGGCGAGCCCGTACGAGCAACGGGACTAAGGGGATCTGGTGTCGGACCTCCACGGATCGCCCAAGTCGATCGCCCCTGGGGCAGGGCTTGGACCAGTTCGTGGGGGCTTGGGCGGGTGCATGCGTGCATCGCGAAATCTCCGGGTTGCCCCGGGAGACCTGTCCCGAAGCGCGTGGCGTCTGCCTCGATCTGCACAAGACCCATCGAAAACCTGCGACACCAAGCCAGGGATGCGGTTCAGGTCTGGGCCGGGGCCACGCCCGGGGCCGGCTTGCGCCGCCTCCGGCGGGGTTTGCGGTGGGTTGCGGCCTCGCCCTGGGCACCACCGGCCAACGCCGGGGCGGCGGGCTGGGCCGCCGCCTGGGGCGCGCTAGGTGCCGAGCCCTGGGCCTGATCGCCCTCGGCCCGCCGCTGCCCGTGACCACCGTGCCCATGCTCGTGCGCCGGACCGCCGCGCGCCGAACCTCCGTGCCCTGGGCCGCCGTGTCCGTGGCGGTCCCTGGGGTGCCCGGACCCCTGGCGGGCACGGCTGCGGTCGCGCTCGCGCGCCAGGCGGGCGCGATCCTCCTCCGAGCGCTGGACCCGCACCCGGCTGCGCGGGTCGACCTCTGCCAGCAGCCCGGGCTCGATGGCGGCGGTGGGAATCTTGGCCCCGATGAAACGCTCCACGTCCGGCAGGACGAAGGCATAGGTCTCGCAGGCGAAGCAGATGGCGTCCCCGTCCGCCCCGGCGCGGGCGGTCCGCCCGATGCGGTGGACATAGTCTTCGGCATCCTCGGGCAAGTCGTAGTTGAGGACGTGGGTCACGTCCGGGATGTGCAGTCCGCGGGCGGCCACGTCCGTGGCCACCAGAATCGGCAGTTCCCCCTCCTGGAAGCGCTTCAGCAGGCTCAGGCGCGTTTTCTGCGGCACGTCGCCGGACAGGACCGCCGAGCGCAGTCCGTTGCCCTCCAGGTAGCCCCACACGCGCTCGGCCTCGCGCTTCATGTTGACGAAGACCATGACCCGCGCCCCCTCCATGCGGCGCAGCAGCCCGATCAGGAGGGGAATCTTCTCGTCGTTGCCCACCATGTAACAGCACTGGCGCACGCGCTCGCAGGTCACCCGGTCGGGCTCGATCTCCACCAGTTGCGGGTCGTTCATGTGCTCGTAGGCGAGCTCCATGACGCGGAAGGACAGGGTGGCGGAGAAGAGCAGGCCGAGGCGCTCCTGCGGCGGGGGCATGCGACGCATCAGAAACCGGATGTCTTTGATGAAGCCCAGGTCGAACATCCGGTCAGCCTCGTCGATGACCAGGGCCTCGACCCCCTTGAGGCTGAAGATGTTCTGCTTGAAGTAGTCGATCAGGCGGCCGGGGGTGCCGATGAGGATGTCCACCCCTGCCGCCAGGTCGTCGCGCTGCTGCTGATAGCCGGTCCCGCCGAAGACCAGGCCCAGCCGAAACCCGCAGTGGCACGCCAAAACCTGCGCGTCTTTGTGGATCTGCACGGCCAGCTCGCGGGTCGGCGCCAGCATAACGGCCCGCGGATGCGGGGTGCGGTACTGGCGTTCCGGCTCATGGGTCAGGAGGTGCTGCAGTACGGCCACCAGGAAGGCGGCGGTCTTGCCGGTCCCGGTCTGGGCCTGGCCCGCAACGTCGCGGCCGCGCAGGGCGATGGGCAGGGTCTCGGCCTGGATCGGTGTACACTGAGCAAATCCGGCGTCCTTGAGGCCGAGGAGGATGCGGGGGTCGAGATCGAAGCTGTCGAAGCGCGTATCGGTCAGGTGTGTTTGGCTCATTGGGAGGGGGACATCGTCTGGTGGGACCCCCGCGTTCGCAAGGGTTGCAAATTCTGGCGTCTTTGGCTCAAATAGCATCTTACCCAAGGGCCTATCCCAGCGCCAATTGGGCCGCCCTGCCGCCGCGCCCTCGCCCCCGCCAGCCCGTGTCAATATCGGTGCGCCCACGGCCAAGTCCCCGTCCCATCGTTCAACCCAACGGGAGTAACGTTCAGTGAGCGACTCAATCATCCATGTCACGGACGCCAACTTCGAGGCCGAGGTCCTGAAGTCCGCCGACCCGGTCCTGGTGGACTACTGGGCCGATTGGTGCGGACCCTGTAAGATGTTGGCGCCGGTTCTGGATGAGATTGCCAGCGAGTACGCCGGAAAGGTCAAGGTGGCAAAGCTCAATATCGACGAGAATCCCGGCACACCGCCGCGTTACGGCATCCGCGGCATCCCGACCCTGATGCTGTTCAAGGACGGCGAGGTCGAGGCGACCAAGATTGGCGCCGTGTCCAAGTCCCAGCTCACCGCCTTTATCGACAGCAATCTTTAGGCCGCATGCGGCCTGGTGCCGGCCAGGCGGTTTGGCGCCTCGCAGCGGGGCAACACCAAAGTCCCCCTAGGCGGGCCGGCTTCCGCTGAACCAAAGATTCGATGCGGTTTTCCGCAGGGGCGCCCGCCCGGGTTGCCCGTCCCAACAACACCATCCCTCCCGCCCCGCCGGCTACCGTGCCTCCTGCGCCGGGCGCCACCCACCAACCCACATCACAACTCCAAGACGAGATGAATCTCACCGAACTGAAAAAGATGCCAGTCTCCGACCTGGTCGAGCTGGCGCAATCCATCGACATCGAAGGCGTCGGCCGGTCGCGCAAGCAAGACCTGATCTTCGCCATCCTCAAGGCCCAGGCCAAGCGCGGAGAGGACATCTCCGGCGACGGCGTGCTGGAGATCCTCCAAGACGGCTTCGGCTTTCTGCGCTCGGCCGACGCCTCCTACCTGGCGGGCCCGGACGACATCTACGTCTCCCCGAGCCAGATCCGCCGCTTTGCCCTGCGCACCGGCGACACTATCTCCGGCAAGATACGCCCGCCCAAGGACGGCGAGCGTTACTTTGCACTCCTCAAGGTCAACGACATCAACTTCGACCGTCCTGAGGCGGCGAAGAACAAGATCCTGTTCGAGAACTTCACGCCGCTGTTCGCCAACAAGCGGCTCAAGCTCGAGATCGGCAACGGCAGTACCGAGGACATTACCGCCCGTACCATCGACCTGGTCGCCCCCATCGGGCGCGGCCAGCGCGGGCTGATCGTCTCCCCGCCAAAGGCGGGCAAGACCATGATGTTGCAGAACATCGCCCAATCCATCGCGCACAACCACCCGGACTGCTACCTCATCGTGCTCCTCATCGATGAGCGCCCTGAGGAGGTCACGGAGATGTCGCGTTCGGTCCGCGGCGAGGTCATCTCCAGTACCTTCGACGAGCCGGCTACCCGCCACGTTCAGGTCGCCGAGATGGTCATCGAGAAGGCCAAGCGCCTGGTGGAGCACAACCGCGACGTGGTCATCGTGCTGGACTCCATTACCCGCCTGGCGCGCGCCTACAACACGGTAATCCCGTCCTCCGGCAAGGTGCTGACCGGCGGCGTGGACGCCAATGCCCTGCAGCGGCCAAAGCGTTTCTTCGGGGCGGCTCGCAACGTGGAAGAGGGCGGCTCGCTGACCATCATCGCCACCGCCCTGGTGGATACCGGATCCCGGATGGACGACGTCATCTACGAGGAGTTCAAGGGCACCGGAAACATGGAGATCCACCTCGACCGGCGCATCGCCGAGAAGCGCATCTTCCCCTCCATCAACATCAACCGCTCCGGCACCCGCCGCGAGGAGCTGCTGATGGCCCCCTCGGAGCTGCAGAAGATCTGGATCCTGCGCCGCATCCTGCACCCCATGGACGAGCTCGCCGCCATGGAATTCCTCCACGATAAGCTCAAGGCCACCAAAACCAACGGGGAATTCTTCGACTCCATGCGGGGCTAGGGGGGCGCCGCAATTCCTGCGGCCCTCCGCCCGATTCCGCCTAGCCTCCGAGGACCAACCGTGAAGGTCATGATCCTGGCCGCTGGCCGCGGCGAGCGGATGCGCCCGCTCACCGACCACACCCCCAAGCCCCTCCTTCGGGCGGGCGGGAAGCCGCTCATCGTGCACCACATCGAGCGGCTCGCCGCCGCGGGGCTGCGCGACATTGTCATCAACCACGCCCACCTGGGGGAGCAGATCGAGGATTCCCTTGGGGATGGGTCGAGCCTCGGGGTACACATCCGCTATTCGCCCGAGGGCCAGCCCCTGGAGACGGGCGGCGGCATCTTCCGCGCCCTGCCCCTGCTGGGCGCAGACCCCTTCCTGGTGATCAACGGCGACGTTTGGACCAACATCGACCTCACCGGGCTCCGACTTGCCCCCGGCGACCTGGCCCATCTGGTCCTGGTGGACAACCCGCCCCACCACCCCAAGGGCGATTTCGCCCTGGCCGGCGGGCGCGTCCTGGCCGATGGGCCGGCCGACATAACGCGCCTGACCTTCAGCGGCATCGGGGTGTACCGCCCCGAGCTCTTCGCCGGCTGCACCGCCGGTGCCTTTCCCCTGGCGCCCCGTTTGCGTTGGGCCATGGCCCGGGCCCTGATCGGCGGGACCCACCACCGCGGGACCTGGATCGACATCGGCACCCCGGAGCGCCTCGCCGAGCTGGACCGAATGCTTGGAGCCCAGCAGTTTCGGCAGGGCTGACGCCCTACCCAGCGGAGGCCGAACGGCCGCCGCTCCTGGTACAGATGTCGGTCGATGTCCATCCTTCCGTGCAGGATGCGCACGATCTCGATGGATGCCCCCACTTCGCGATAGAAGATGACGTGCTGCCCCCCGGCGAATCTGCGATAGCCTGGCCGGATCACGTCACAGGCGCGCCCGAGGGTTGGGATCTCCGCTAGCAGGTGCAATCGACGATCGAGCAGCGTCAGGTAGGTGTCCCGCTGCCGACGCCCCAGGTGCGCTTGGAGTAATGGCCGATGGTCTTGAGGTCTTCCCGCGCGGCCCGCGTCAGGCGGAAACCCGCCATCAGTGCGCGCCTTCTCCATCCAGCTCGGCTAGTAGGTCGTTCAGGGAATAATCCACCGGGACGCTCGCTTCACCCTCCTTAAGGGGTCGGCGCAGCGCTTCGAGCTTGGTCTCGCGTTCTTCGAGCAACCGCAGCCCCGCACGCACCGCCTCGCTCGCGGAGGCGCAGCGTCCGGTCTGGATCAGGTGGACGATAAAGGCATCGAAGTGGTCGCCGAGCGACATGATCCGACCTTTATGCGGGGCGACCAGAGGCTCCGCCGCTGGAGCCCGTATAATGACTCAAGCATGCCAAGATGCACGAGGTCAATCCGTCCTGGCCACGCGAAAGCCGGTGATCCCGCGAGCATCTTCCGTCGCGCTCAAGTCGCGGGTGGCGGAGCCCACGCTGGGGGGCTCGCTTCGGAGCACGGGTGCTGCTCGTTGTAGGTCCTGGTCTTGCCGCCCTCGCGAAACGCCGTACGGTCTGCGACGTTGGTGTGGCAGCAGGCCTGGCCGGGGGAGTCACCCCAGAACCGCGCGGCGGTGGTCCCTGCGCGGGCCGTGTACTCCCACTCCGCCTCGCTCGGCAGCCGGTAGCCTCCGCCCGCGACC
Source organism: Chromatiaceae bacterium (assembly GCA_041307765.1). Taxonomy (GTDB): domain Bacteria; phylum Pseudomonadota; class Gammaproteobacteria; order Chromatiales; family Chromatiaceae; genus DYRB01. The sequence goes on along the minus strand of JBFZCW010000233.1, from coordinate 6,357 downwards.
TCATTGAGCCAGCCGATATAGGCCTTTGCATCGTTCCAACTCACGCAGGTCACCGGGTGGTCGTCTCGGTTGCCTTGGCATTTGTTCGGCCTCTGCCAGTTCGCCCGGGCGCGGTAGTCGTTCTGCGGCTTCTGATCGCGGCCCGCCTCCGACGGCGGGCTGCCCATCTGGAAGCAACCGGCAGGGATGGGCACCAGGCTGGCCTCGATCACCTGCACCGTCTGGCCGGACAGAGCCCGCCCTGGGCGCGCAGGCGTTGAACCTGGGAGCCGCTCAGGAAACCGGTCTCTGTCACCGACGCCGCTGGACCCTCCGGGCTTCTGCACGAAAGCGTAGATGCCGGGGCCCAGCGCGCCCCGGTAGACGGATCGGCCTGCGCCGATTTCCGAGCTCGTGAGGTCCACTGCGCGCTGGCTCGATCAAGCATCGACCGGGAGCATCCGGAGATAACGTCGGGATCTGAGCGACGGACGGAGGCGTATCAGTAGTGGTACCGACAGGCGATGATGGTCAGGTGGTCGCCGTCGACCGCGTAGACCAGGCGGTTGGTGTCATCGATTCGGCGGGACCAGAAACCGGCCAGGTTCTCCCGCAAGGGCTGCGGCTTGCCGACACCCGAGAAGGGGGTGCGCAGGGCGTCGGCGATCAAGGTATTGATGCACCGCAGCGTCTTGCGGTCCTGAGCTTCTGGACGCTGACTCACGACCGACATTGGCGTTTGGGGATGACCGTCTGCGGACAAGCGGCGGCGACTTCCTCGTAGACCCGCCAGGGGTCGTCCTCGTAGCGGCGCGAGAAATGGAAGGGGATCAGGTAGCGCACCCCGGCGGCCGCCGCAATCTCGCCGCAGGCGGGGGCGGTGAGGTGACCGGTGCGCTCGGCCTGGGCCCGGTCCTGGCTGAGGAAGCTCGACTCGCAGAAAAGGGACTCGGCATCGGCGGCCAGGGCCGTGAGCCGGCGGCGGTTCTCCGGCGTGTCCGCAAAGTCCGTGGCGTAAACCAGCTTGGTGCCGGGACTCGTCAGGGTCAGATCCGCGGCAAGCTCCGCCACCGTCCGCTGGCTGCCGTCAGGAAGTGACACCTCGGCGGCAAAGTCCCCGGTTAGGATCCGCTGCTTGAGTCCAGTGAGCCAGGGTCCGGGCGGGAGCCCTCGCTCTGTCAGGCGGTCCTTGCGCACGTTGATCTGGATCGCGGGCTCGAAGGCAAAGGCGAGCACCGGGGTACCGTGGTCGAGGACGGCGGCACGCACTCGAAACCCGGGCTCGTTCAGGAGCATGCCGTCCTCCGCCCCCTGCTCGCCGAGGTCCGTCGCAGCGGCCAGGCCGGCCTGGATTCGATAGCGGCGAAGGCGCCCGCCGTGCAGCTCCGCCACCTCGAAGACAGGTCCGCGATCGGCGATGCGGTCCCAGAGGATGCCGGCGATGAAGCCCTGGACGTGCCCGGCGAGCCCCGGCGGGCCGTGGAGCCGGCAGACCCCGGTCACGCCGATGCGGGAACGGAGCAGCCACAGCAGGCCGCCGATGTGGTCCGCGTGGGCGTGGGTGATGAAGCAGTCGGTCACCTGGTGGGCGATCCGCCCGGGCAGGCGCGCGCCCTCCCCCAGGTCGAAGAGCAGGCTGCGCCGCTGGTGGCGCAGCCGCAGGTGCAGCAGGGGATCGCCGAAGACCCCGTTGACCAGGCTGGCGACGGCCGTGCCGACCTGGACCACCGGGCGCGGGCCCGTGGAGGCGACCGCCAACTCATCGGGCAGCACGTCGGGCGGCGGGCAGTAGTGGACCGCCTCAGAAGCGAAGGGCTTGCCGGTATTGAGCAGGCCATCACTGCCGCGGCAAGCATCGCGGACCAGCAGGGTAGCGGTAGGCGCCTGGCCCGGGGGCAAGCGCACCGAGACCTTAAGCCCGTCGGCTGCGGTCACCTCTCCCAGCGTGCGAGTCCGTCCCCGGTCCAGGAAGGCGACCTGCTTGCCCTGCCACGCCTCCGAGGCCTGACGCGGCGGCGTGCCTACCAGACTCAAGCCGGCGAATGGGACCGAGCGCTCCTCCGCCCCGCTGAGATAGAGGTCCCACAACCGCGTGCGGCCGCGGTCGCGGGCCGCCTGGCCGGGGGCAAGGGCCTCAGCGGCGGGCTGAACCTGGACTATCTCCAAGCCCAGGGACCCGAGCTCGCTGGCCAGGGGCAGGGCTTGACCGGCCCGACGCAATACCAGGACCAGGTCGATAGCAGCGGCCCGCACCAGTGCATCCAACAACTCGGCCCCAGCCACGCCCCGGACTACGCCGGGGGCATCCACCAGCAGGGTTCCGTCGTCAACGTCCCGTGCAAGTGCCGCCGCAGCGGCGGCAAGGGGCAGGCGGAAGCGGGCGGCATCGAGGGTACAGAGCGCTTCCATCGCGCGCAGCGACCAGACACCCTCCAGCCAGTCTCCCAGACAGACCGCGCCAGGCGCTCCGAACGCAGGGGAACCCGGATCCGCCGCGAGGCAGGACACCCGACGGCCGCGGTTGGCGACCTCGGCCGCCAGCCGCGCGGCCAGGGTGGTCTTGCCGCTGCCGGACGGGCCGAGGAGCAGCACCCGCCGATCCCGCTGCAACAGTTGCTCGCAGAGCAAGGCTGGTTGACAGGGAAAGGACTCCGGAAAGCCTGATCGGGTCGAATCGGGCATGGTCACGGTGGCCTCCGCCGCTCGATCATAGTGGAACCCGCAATGGCCTGATACGGCGCGGACTGGTCTCGGACAGCCCGCCTGCCCAGACCCATCATCCCACCAAGGCGCTTGCGACGGTCCCCTGGAAGCACCCCGGGTCCCTGTTGGCCCATTCCCGCGCGCGGCCAATTAGAATACAGGTACGGCCACCCCGGCCGTTCGCGAGGGAAGCCATGGGCCAAGAGATCGAGGAGACCCGTTTCACGGCCGAGGACTTCGCCGTCTTCGAGGAGCGCCTGCGCTCGGAACAGGCCCTGCTGGAGGAATGGTTCGCCGCGGGGGCCTTCGCGGGCGGCCCCAGGCGGGGCGGGTTCGAGCTGGAGGCATGGCTGGTCGGCCCGGACATGCGCCCCGCCCCCTTGGTCGGTCCCCTGCTGCGCGACCTGGACGACCCCACCGTGGTCCCGGAACTGGCAACCTTCAACTGCGAGATCAACGGTCCAGCGGTCGAGCTCGGCGGCAGGGCGCTGACCCGCCTGGCCGAGGCCCTGGCCGCCGCCTGGCGGCACTGCGGTGAGTCCGCAGCCGGGCTCGGCACCCGGCTCGCCATGATCGGCATCCTGCCCACGGTGGAGGCCGACCACCTTACGCTGGCCTACATGACGCCGCGCCGGCGCTACCAGGCACTCAACGACCGGATCTTCGCCCTGCGCCGCGGCCGCCCCCTGACGCTGGAGCTCCATGGTCACGACCGCCTGTTCATGGAACGAGAGGACGTGATGCTGGAGGCCGCCGCCACCTCCTTCCAGGTCCATCTGGAGGTGGACCACGACCAGGCGGCACGGGTCTACAACGCATCCAAGATCCTCTCCGCACCCCTGGTGGCCGCAGCCGCCAACTCGCCCTACCTCTTCGGCTGCGACCTCTGGGCCGAGACCCGCATCCCGCTGTTCGAGCAGGCCGTCTCGGCCGGGGGCTCGGTCCTCTCGGAGCGGGTCAATTTCGGCATCCGTTACGCGCAGCACTCCATTCTGGAGTGTTTTCAGGCGAACCTCTCCCGCTACCCGATCCTGCTGCCTCAAGTGATGGACGAGCCCAGGGAGCACCTGGCCCACCTGCGCCTGCACAACGGAACCATCTGGCGCTGGAACCGACCCCTGATCGGCTTTGACGCCGCGGGACAGCCACGGCTGCGAATCGAGCACCGCGTCCTACCCTCTGGTCCCACCGTGGCCGACTGTGTGGCCAACGCCGCCCTCTACTTCGGGGCCGTCGAGGCCCTGGCCCGCCAGGAGCCCGCCCCGGAGGCGGGGGTTCCCTTCCTCGACGCACGCACCAATTTCTACGCCGCGGCGCGCGAGGGCCTGGAGGCCGAGATTCGGTGGGTGGACGGGCGCCGGGCCAAGGTCTCGGAGGTCATTGCCGGGGACCTATTGCCCCGCGCCCTCGGGGGGCTCGTTTCTCTGGGGATCGACCGGGCCGAGGCCGACCACTGGCTGGCTATCGTCGCCGCCCGGGTGCGCAGCGGGCAGACCGGTGCAGCCTGGCAGCGCGCCTGGGTCGCCCGCCATGGCACCGACACCGTTGGCCTGACCGCCGCCTACCTGGAGCGCCAGCAGGGCGGCCGGCCCGTACACGAGTGGACCCTAACATGACCAACCTTGACCTAGCCGGCGCGTCGCCCCCCTCCAGCTCCCTGCCTATCGGGGAACTGCCCCAACCCTGGACGTCGTCGCCCAGGCTCCGCGAGCGAGACGGACTCCCCGATGGCCTATTGGCAACCGAGACCCGGGACCTGGCCGCCCTCCTCGGCGGCCCCACCCTGATCCACCTTCCTGGCGACCGTGAGCCACCCCTGTTCGTCTGTGTCCTGCTGCACGGCAACGAGGATGTCGGCTGGGAGGCGGTGCGCGCCCTGCTAGCCGACAACCTCCACCGCAACGGCCGGTTGCGCCTGCCCCGGGCCATGAGCCTTTTCCTCGGCAACCTCGCCGCCGCGGCCCAGGGGCTACGTCACCTCTCCGGGCAGCCGGACTACAACCGCGTCTGGCCCGGCAGCGAGCTGCCCGAAACCCCGGAGCACGCCCTCATGGCCCAGGTGGTGGAGACCATGGCCCGTCGCGGGGTCTTCGCCAGCATCGACCTGCACAACAATACCGGGCGCAACCCCCACTACGGCTGCGTCAACGTCATCGACAACCCGTCGCTGCACCTCGCGACCCTGTTCAGCCGTACCGTGGTCTATTTCACCCGGCCCAAGGGGGTCCAGTCCCAGGCCATGTCCCCGCTCTGCCCGGCGGTGACCCTGGAGTGCGGCAAGGTGGGCGAGCGCCACGGGGTCGAGCACGCCCGCGACTACCTCGCCGCCTGCCTGCACCTCTCGGCCCTGCCGGACCACCCTGTCCCTACCCACGACATCGACCTCTTCCACACCGTCGCCCAGGTCAAGGTCCCGTCGGAGGTCAGCTTCGGCTTCGACCCGGACAGCGGCGACATCGGCTTCACCCCCGACCTGGACCAGTTTAACTTCCGCGAACTGCCCCAGGGCACAAGCCTCGGCCGGATCAGGACCCCCGGCGCCCGGCTTCAGGTGAACGACGAGCAGGGCCGCGACCTGGCCGCGCGCTACCTGGAGGAGGAGGACGGCGAGTTACGCCTGCGCGTGCCGGTGATGCCTTCCATGCTCACCTGCGACGCCCTGATCATCCGCCAGGACTGCCTGGGCTACCTCATGGAGCGCTACGACCACCGGGTACCCCATCGGCGTCGAGCTGAGGGTGCCCCGGGCTAGCCCCCGGCGCCAGGCCGCGGGTCGGAGTCAGCGGTCGTCTGCCGCACCTGGTACCAGGCGCGGCCCAGGTACTCGTGGATCGCGTAAGTGCTGCTGGTCAGGGCGCTCATGGACGGGAGCAGGTCCGACAGACCATCCGGTATTCCGAGGGTCGGACGGCTGACGAAACCAGTGGGGGCGGCGGCCACCGGGACGCGGAACTGCTCGAAGGCATCCGCCGCCCGGGGCATGTGCCAGGCGCTCGTGACCAGCAGGACCTTGCCGATGTGATCCTCCCGCAGCATGGGGGCGGAGCGCTCCGCGTTCTCCCAGGTCGTGAGGCTCCGGTCTTCGACCCCGGCGGCGGCAATGCCGTAATCGTCCTTGAGCACCTTGGCCATGAGCCGGCCCAGGGGTGGGTCCTCATCCGCAGGGCCCCCGCCGCTGACGTAGACCGGCAGCCCGGTGATCCGGTGCAGGTGGGCCCCGTAGCGCAGCCGCATCAAGGTCATGTCGTCCACGGTATCGCCACCGTACTCCGGCGCCCCCTGGTAGCGGCGCGCCCCCAGGATGAGGATGGCCTCGGCGTCCACGGGTGGCGGATGGCTGGCGCTGATGGCGGGAAAGGTCTCCAGCCCCTCCATCAATTTGGTGGCGACCACCGGTAGGCTCATGAGGGCCAGGGATGCCACCCCGACGAACAGGAGCATCCGGCCCAGGACACCGCGGACCAGAAAGAAGGCAGCCAGGAACAGCAGGATGAGCCCGCCGGGGGGCAAGAGAAGGGACTTGAGGAACGTGTAGGCCATAGGATGGGAATCCGTGGATCGGGGCGCGGGTATCGACCGGGATCAACCCCCCGTCTGCCCCGCCGCCGCAAAGGTTCGGAACAGGATCGAAAAGACCAGCACCGGCGCCCCGAGCAGCAACAGGGGCGCAGAAAA
>JBFZCW010000232.1:0-8504 GCA_041307765.1 Chromatiaceae bacterium | reverse complement strand
CCACCAGGGTCAGCATCCCCGCGGAGTTACTCACCACGGCGGTCAGGACCATGGGGCCCACGAAGTCCACCTTGAGGGCCCGAGCCACGGCAATGATGACCGGTGCGACCAGGATCACGGTGGTGGCGTTGGGGAGGAAGGCGCAGATCGGGGCCACCAGGGCGACCAGCAAGAGCAGGTAGCGCCGTCCGCTCCCGCCGGTGGCGCGCAGGAAGCGCCTCCCTACCCACTCAAAGACCCCGGTGCGGGCCAGGACCCGCGCCACCACCATCCCCCAAAGAGGAGCGCCAGAGGCCCGCCGGCCGTGACGGCGGCCGCCATCAGGTCCTCGCCGTCCAGCAGCCCCATCGCGAGCAGGAGGCAGACCCCGGCCAGGGCGGCCACTGCCATGTCGATGAGGTCGAAGGCGATGACGAGGATGACCCCGGCAAAGACCCCGACGGTGAGATAGATCTGGAGATCGGTCATGGCGCGAATGTGACCTCGAATACGTAGCCTTGATGGAGCGCAGCGTCCCGGCCCGGCTCCTGCCTCTGGCCGGCACTTCCACGTCCCTGCGGGTCGGAATCCAGGACAGCGTCAGTCGACGGGCGGGGCATACATCAGGCCCCCCTCGGTCCAGAGGCGGTTCAGCCCGCGGTCAATGCGCAAGAGACTCCCTGTTCCGAGGTTGCGCTCGAAGATCTCGCCATAGTTGCCCACGGCCTCGATCGCCCGCACACCCCAGCCGCGTGTCAGGCCCATTGGCTGGGACACGAGCTTGTATGCATCCATCGAGATCCAGCCGGCGAGCCCTTCCCCGGCCCCCACCTTGGCCCTCACGTTGGCCTGGGTGACACTCTTCCTCCGCCAGGATCAGGGCGAACAGGACCCAGCGCACCACGCTGGCCCAGCGGGGATCGCCGCCCCAGACCGCGGGAGCCAGGGGCTCCTTGGAGATGCGCTCGGGGAGTATCCGGTAGCCCTCGGGCCCGGCCGGGGCCTTGAGCCGGGCGGCAACGAGTTGGGCGGAGTCCGAGCTGTAGGCGGCACAGCGCCCGGCGAAGAAGGCGAACGCCACCTCGCCTGCCGAGTCGATCGCGAGCGGTGTCAGTATCAGCCCGTTGCGGCCGGCATAGCGTGCGAGGTTGCGCTCGTGGGTGGTGCCCTTCTCGACGCACACAGTCGCGCCATCCAATTCCTTCGCCGTGGAAACCTTTGACGCGGCAGGCACCATGAACCCCTGGCCGTCGTAGAAGAGCACCGCGGGGAACTGGACGCCGAGCACGGCCTCCCGGGTCAGGGTCCAGGTGGTGTTGCGGGCCAGGAGGTCCACCCGGCGGGCCTCGAGGGCTTGGAAGCGCAGGGAGGCCTTGAGCGGGACGAACTCGACCTTGTCGGCGTCCCCCAGCACCGCTGCCGCCACGGCGCGGCAGAAATCGGCGTCGAGTCCAGTCCAGCGGCCGCTCGCGTCGCGCTGCGAGAACCCCGGGATCCCCTCGCTGACCCCGCAGCGCAGCACCCCGCGCGCCTTCAGGGTACCCTGGTACGGCCCCGGCAACGGCAGACGACGTGGCGACCAAAGACCTCTGCCCCAAAGCATTCCTTGCCGCCGCCTGAGATCTGGAAGACCGGTTGGCTCTGGATTGCCCCCTGATGTCGCCCCGGCACATACTCGCAGCCGGCCAACGCTTGTGCGGGCACGATGGCCAGTCCATCACCAACCCGCCTCGTGTGTGGACGCCTGGGCCTGAGCGCCAGGCCGAGCCGGCAGAGCCGAAGCCAGACCGCTAGAATGGAGCTCCCATGAGACACGCCAACACAACCCGCCGCTGGCTCTCGGCGACCGGCTTCTGTCTGGCCCTCGGGGTGACAGGGGTCCTGGGCCAGAACGACTTCACCTATCCCAGCGTCCCCCAAAGTCATCGGCACATGCGGCTCCTGCTGGATAACGCCTTCCAGTATGTAAATCCGGCGCACGGCATCATCGACCCCGTCTCCGGCTATCCGGCGGAAGGCTGGAACCAGGAGCCGGACAAGAGACTCTTCCTACGCTCCTTGACCCAGCTCACCGCCATCGGCACGTGGATCGAGTTGTTGGCCAACGTCGCCGCGGGCTATGCGGATAACCCCTATGTCTCCAGGGAGGACGCGCTTGACGGTCTCTCGCGCGCGGTGGCGACCCTGATGGCGGACCAGCAGGACCCCGACCTCGCCGCCAAAGGGCTGTTGGTGAACTTCCTGAGCATCGAAGGCGGCAACAGGGCGGGCCCCCTTCTGGAGTCCATCGAGCGGCGGCGCTTTGCGGAGACCTTCGGGGAACGAGAAGGCGAGGCCATCTGGCTCGCCCTGGTACAGAAGGGCTGGCTCCAGGAGGAGGACAACGGACGCAAGGGGCGCATCCGCCGGGCCGATCAGTACGGCGCCGCCTATTTCGAGGGACCGCTGGCACCCTATGCCGAGGAGCCCCTGAGATCCAGGATCCTGGGGCTCCTCGATCAAAGGGTCCTGACCATCATCTTCGGCGACAACGCGAATCTCACCGCGTCGCTGGCCAAGGCGGCGGGCGCCCTCCTGGGTCCCGCGATTCGGAGCCACCCCAAGGCCGTCGCGCTACGGGAGCAGATCGAGCGCTTCATCGAGGAGCAGAGAGAGGGTTATGCCCACCTCTTCGACCCCAAGGCGGGCACCTTCGTGTTCGGCTGGGACGCCACCGCGGACCGCTTCGTGGGCTGGGAGGACGGCCAGGGCAACTGGGTGACCGGCCAGATGAACTATTTCATCAACGAGTTTCGCGGGCCCTGGACCTTCGTCGTGCTGCGCTACGGACTGCCAGTGGCGACAGTCCGCAACGCCGGCTTCAAGATCAAGCCGTACCGGCACGGCGACGGGAGCGACAGCCATGCCCTGGCCGCCTGGGATGGCTCCGCCTTCCAACTGCTCGGCCTTTCGCTGTTCATGCAGGAGCTTCGCAATCCCGGCTGGAGACGCAGCCTCGAAGCCCTGGTGGACATCGAGCTGGATTACTCAGACCGAAACGGGCTTCCGGGTCTCCTGTCCGAGGCCTACAGCGGTAACGGAACCGAATACACGGGGCTGATCGGTATCCCAGAGCTGGCCGTCACCGACAAGCCCCTCATCACCGACGCCCCGTCGCTCTATTCCCTTGGCGTCGCCTATTCGATCGCCCCCGAGAAGGTGGAACGGTTTCTCGATCGGCATTGGCCGCGGATCTCGGGGCTCTTCACACCCCACGGCCCCTGGGAGGGCTGGAAGACATCGCAGGACCGTGTCATCCCCTACCAGACCACAGTGCACACCCTGGCCCTGATCCTGGGGGGGATCGGTACCACCCAGGAGAACATGCGCCGTTACCTCGAAGCGAAGGGGTTACAGGGGCAGCTGGAGGCGCTGTACGCGCCCGCGGAGCGGTTCAGCCTGCTGGCCCAAGGGAATAAGGTGGTCCCCTGGACCGCGGAGCAGGGTCCCTTGGAATTCTCGCGCGGCGAGGGGACCTGCCGATTCGCGACCCGTCTAAAGGGCATGGGAGGGGTTGCGTTCAGCGCCCCTGCCGGCAGGACGGTCGATCTGTCGAACGGCAGACTGGTGATCCGATACAGATCCGAGACGGAGGTGACCGATGCCTCCATCACCTTCAAAAGGGCCAAGGACGATCCGCTCCCTCCACCGGCCATCCCCATCGAGATCTTCACGCGACTCAAGCCGAGCCAGGCGGATGAGATCGAGATCGTCCTCCCGGCAACCCCTGCCCTGACGGGCATCAAAGAGGTTGCGCTGGTCTTCGGGCGCAGTGGGCAAGAGACGCCGGTGGACCTCTCCATCCTCGGCTTCGACTTCATCCCCTTTGCCTCGGCCCTCGATCCGCCCAGGTGAGAAGGCCCCGGTACCCCAGGCGCGGTGGGATCGGGAGCCGCCCGGAGCGCCGCTCCCGTGGCCCAGGCGTTGCGCTATCGGACGCCACGCAATCGGCCGGGACGGGGGTCGAACCCCGTCCCAATTGGGAGCGTCGGCATCTGTGCCGCTCCGGGCGACCCCCCACCTTTGGGCACTTCCTGTCCATCGGTTTGCGGTTCACGGCGGTGAAGTCGTCGCTCGGGGCTGTCTACGGCCTGGCCCGCACGCGGGCCGCACACGAGGAGGGACTATGATCCAGCTCATCCTTGGCTTCGCCCTCATGGTCGGGGCCGTAGCGATCCATCTCGTGGGCGGGCTCGCCGTGATCCTGCGCCTACGACGCCGGGTGGCTGACCACCCTGGAGACTCCACCCTGTTCGCGCTGCAGGTCCTGGTCGAGCTCTTCGCGGCGCTGTTACTGCTGCACCTGATGCAGGTGAGCCTGTGGGCGCTGCTCTATTGGTCGCAGATCGGGTGGGACTTCAACACGGCGCTGTACTTCTCGACGGTCACCTATGCGACCATCGGCTACGGCGACGTGGTGCCGCCACCGCAGTGGCGGCTGGTCGCGGTGACCGAGGGGCTGACCGGCGTACTCATGCTGGGCTGGTCGAGCGCGCTGATCTTCTCCGTGGTGGTGCGGCTGTTCGAGACCACGGGGCGGACGCCCAAAATGCCGCCAAGTTGAGGGGTTCGTGCGCAGAGGGGCGCACCCCGAATAGCTGCCCGTCGACGACAATCTCGACCAGCGCCTGGCGCGGCGGTCAGTGCCCCCCCAAGACCAGCGTCTGCACCGGCAAGAGCAGCGCCTGGATGCGCAGGATCATCGCGTGCACCAGGCCGATGGCGTCGATGGCGTGGAGCCCGAACTGGCGAAGGGTCCCGGTGGCCGGGTCCTGCAACGCCTCGTGGTTGTTGGTGTACGTGTTGGCGATGCAGCTGCCGCCTTGGGGCAAGTCGTCGAGCTGACCCGGGTAGAGCGGCTCCAGGATGACCGTGATGGTGCCGGGACGGGCCATCTGCTGGATATCGACCAGTTGGTCGGTCGGCCGTACCTGGCCCGAAGCGACCACCTCCTGGACCTCGGTCACGACCATCGGAACGATGACCCAGGGCTTGGCGATGCAGGTCACCTCCCCGATCATGCCCACCTTCAGCACCTGCGCCTCGATCTGCCCGAATCCGGCGAGCAGGGCCGTAACCTTGCGCTCCGGCACCAGGATGCCAGCGGGCCTGAGCATCGGGTTGACCACATCGCCCGGCCGCAGGGCGAACTGCTGCAGGATTCCGTTGGTCCCGGCCACGACCAAGGTCTTCTTGAGGGCGACCTCCGCCTCACGCAGTGCCGCCTCGGCGCTCGCCTTCTCGGCCGGGAGCGAAAACTCGATCTGCGAGACGACGGCCTCGCGGCTCGCCAGGGCCGCGTCGAGCGCGCCCTGCTGGGTATCGACCTGCACGCGCACCCGCTCGACGTCGCGCGCCGCGACCGAACCGGGACTGCGGCGCTGCACTTCCTCTCGGGCCTTTAGCTCGTCGATGGCCTGTTGCAGCGCCCCGCGTGCCTGGACGATGCGCCCCTCCGCCTCCGCAAGCTGGGACTTGGCCACGAGCATGGCGGCCTCGGTTTCGGCGATCTTGCGGCGGGCGGTCTCGACCGCCGCATCCTGTGCGGTGCTGTCGAGCCGGAACAAGGGCTGCCCCGCCTCCACCCGTTGGTTGATGTCGACGAAAGTCTCCGCCACCCGGCCGCTCGTCTCCGGCAGGATGGTCACGGTGCGGAACACCGAGGTGGCGGCCTTGGTCGAGGGGTGGAAGTAGAAGATGGTCGTGATCAGGCTCAGGGTCAGGATCAGGCACAGGGTGATCCCATAGCGCAGCTCGAACCAGACCGAGAACAGCGTAATCTCGCGCCCGAGCCGCTTGCCCTGCACGAAGCGGCGAAACAGGAAGTCCGGCAGGATCGTCAGCGACGAGCAGAGTAAGAGCTCAAACATCGGTCATGCCCCCCGTTGCTCGGCCGGCTGATCCGTGGACGGCGAAGGCGCTTCCCGTTTAGGCGCCGGCGTCGCGGGCCCGGCGTTCGCGGCGATCCGCTCCAGCGAGCCGGCGATCGAGGACAGTGGCGTCGTGAAGTCCGGCAACGGGATCAACGCGAGCAAAAGCCCGGCGATCCAGAAGGCGTGGTTGTGGGTGAAGAGCGCGATGAGCGCCAGCACCGCGACGATCTCGAACTGCACCTTCTGGCCGCTATGCGCCATCTGCTCCGGAAGCGCATGGAGCTTGAAGTAGAAGACGCCGATGCCGATCACGGCGAGCACCACGAAGATGGCCATCGCCACGAACAGCACGTCAGTCTCCCCCGGCGCCGTCACGAAGGGGGGCAAGTGAGCTATTGCGGCCGGGTGTATCGGCTCCGCCATCTGCGAATCTCCTACATCGATGTAACTGAGGTCCGGCGCCCTGTGACGGGCCGGAGTCGCTCAGGGGGATCCCGCCGATGTGTGCCTTCGCGCACCACGCTGTCGGCTGCGCGACCTGACGGCTAGGGGGCTTGTTCGTTCTCCAGGGCCTTCTTCGTGATCTCTTGGTACAGAGCGACGGCGCGGGTGTAGAGGGCCTGAAAGTCGGGCCGCTGATCCACGTACCGCTTGACCTCCTGGACATCCTCCATCACCAAACCGAGGTGTTCGATGTCGGAATCGTCGAGCCGCTCGCCGCGGTCGACCTTCGCCTTGATGTCCAGCGCACGCGGGAGCCTGAATTTCTCGAACCGCTCCAGAATCGCGACGATCACCCCTTCCTGCTGCGAGATGTCGGTCATGGTGTCCTCCCGGACGAAGTGATGTTGGCGGGCCGCACCCGCGCGCCGGGCGTCGATCCCAATGAGCCCCGGGAGCTGCCCCGGTGGTGGCGGGCACGTGCCTGCTACGATACCCCAGCCTCCCTGCAATCGGAAACGATTCGGGACGTGGCGGGTCGGGCTACCTCGGTAACCGCGCCGACGCAGCCCACCGTAGGCTATGCTAGCAGCCGCATCGAGAACGTCCGCACTCTGCCAGCCGACAGCCATGATCCAGGACCAACACGCGGGCTCGCGGCTCGCGCAGGAGGGAGGACAATGAAACTCTTCCAGTCCATCTTTGGCCGGGGGGAGACGCGCGGGCGTTATCCGGAGTCGCTCATCGAGGCCGCCATCGACCGCGCCGTGGACGGCACCGATTCGAGGCTGCGGCTCCTGCCGGGTTACCGCAAGCGCCTGCGCAAGCCTGTGATCCAAGCCATCGATCATGTGGTCCCACTGGTAGACGCCATATCGGCGCCCGTGGCGGCGGGTCGCAGCGAGCACGGTACCGAGCCGCGCCTTGCTGCGATGTTTGCCTCGGCCGAGGACATGCTGGATATCTTTGGCCGGGATACCGCGCTGGCGGATTTCCTGGCCAGTCCCGAAGGGGCGAATAGCCCGCGCGTCACCACGCTGCTGCTGGCGGAGCGCGTGGAGCGGAACATCCTGGGCATGGATCTGGTCGGCGACCAGGTTCGGCGCGATGTCCAGCAGGTTGCGGTCAGTTTCACCGCGCACCGTCTGCTCGATCCCAGGGGCGACGAAGCGGAAACCCGCCGCCAGCTCAAACGCCGGGCCTTCGATCACATGCTCAGCCTGGGGCTGACCCGCATCGCCGAGGTCCGCGTGGAGCGGGAGGATCTCATGCGGCAGCGCGATCTGCTGCGACGAAAGCTGACGGCGCTCGAACGCGGGGGCTGGGGCTTCGAGGCCCCGGAGGCCGAGCACACCGATCCCGCCGCCCTGGCGACAGAGCTGGACGCCGTCACGGACCAGCTGGATGCCTTGGGCGCAGATCAGAGTGTGCTGCAGGCGCATCTGGAGATTGTCGCTGAGCTGCTTGGCGATGCCTCGCGTCAGCTCTGGGCGGAGGAGATCACCCTCTACCTGGACCCAATGAACATCCAGCGCGATCCAAAGGATCTATCGGCCCGCCAGATCGACTTGCAGGAGCTGCGCAACGCCCGGGGCCGACGCGTCGCCATGCTCCCGATCTCCCTCGCCCCGGGCGATCTGCCGCCGCGCGAGGATTTTGTCACCGTGGCGGAACGCTACCTGCGTTGACGGCAGGCCAACAGGTAACGACGCCGGAAGCGACGGTCAGCCTGGCGTGGCCCTGCCCGCCGGCTACGACCGTGTGGCTGCCGCTGCCCCCGGTGACAACGCCGCCGTCGCCATGAAGAGCCTCGTCGCGGACCTCTCGGCCTACGATTGGGGCTACGCCCCGGCCTCATTCTTCGCACCCCATCAGGGCTACAGCGCGCGGACTGACCCGCTGGGCGCCCTGGACGAGTTTCGGGACCTGGTCAAGGCACTGCACCGCGCCGGCATCGAGGTGATCCTCGATGTGGTGTTCAACCACACCGCCGAGGGAGATGCACGGGGACCGAACTTTTGCTTCAAGGGGCTTCAGAACCACGCCTACTACATCCTGGAGCCCGATCGGTCCCGCTACGCCAATTACACGGGCACCGGCAATACACTTAACGGCAACCATCCGGTGGTGCGGCGGCTGATCGTGGACAGCCTGCGCTACTGGGTCGAGTCG
>JBFZCW010000231.1:0-4195 GCA_041307765.1 Chromatiaceae bacterium | reverse complement strand
TAGAGTTGGCAGAGCAATTCGAGGGCGGCGGGCTCGGCAAGCCAGGGGGCCATTTCGGAGAACAGGAGGTCCCCGCCGTCGGTGATGATCTCCAACAGGGCGCCCTGTGCCTTGGGCAGGCGGTGGACCTCGCCATTGGCGAACAGCAGATCGTCCCCGCCGTCGCCCCGGCAGAACAGAAGCCTGGACCAGCCGTGGCGCAGCAGGAGTCCCTGCGCCTCGAAGGCGCGGCGGAACGCAGGCGTGGTCAAGGGCGGCTCGGTCGGGGCAAGGCGAAGGTGCTCCTTGGGCTCGCTGAGATAGGCGCCGAGCCAGGCGCGGAAGTCGTCTGGGTCGGCCCCGGCGAGGGCCTGCTCCAGGGTGGATCGGATGTGGTCGAAGACCTCGGGGCAGACCTCGCCCCCATGGGTCTGCGGGCTTAGCCCGGGGTCCCGGTAGCGGCCGGTTGGGAGGGCACGCGCGCCCTGGTGCTCGCACCAGTCGGCGGCCAGCTCCCGCCAGGCGGGGGCGCGCAGGCCCACGGACCAGGTCATGCACTCCCCCTCCGCGATGCCCCAGTGCGGGACACCGGGGGGCAGGTAGAGGATGTCGCCTGGGCTCAGGGTCCAGTCGTCCGTCGGCGCAAAACGCTCCAGGATGCGCAGGTCAAGCCCGGGAATGCAGCTTAGGTCCGGCGCCTCGCTGGCGTCGATGCGCCAGCGGCGCTCCCCCTCGACCTGGATCAGGAACACGTCGTACTCGTCTACATGGGGGCCGACGGAGCCTTGGTCTGCGGCGTAACTGATCATGATGTCGTCCAGGCGCCAGTCGGGGATGAAGCCGAAGGCCCGCAGCAGGGAGGCTGCCTCGGGCACATGCTTGTCCACATCCTGAACCAGCAGGGTCCAGTGGCTTTCCGGCAGGGCCGCGAAGGTGTCCTCGTCGAAAGGTCCGTGGCGCAGCTCCCACGGGCCCTGAGTGCCTCGCTCCAGGACCAGGCGTGCCTCTATCTGGGGCTCGCAGGCCAGTCCGGCCAACTCGTCGGCGGGCAAGGGGCAGCGGAAATCGGGCAGAGCGGCCCGCAACAGCAAGGGGCGACGCTGCCAATACTCAGCCAGGAAGCGGTCTGCATCCAGACCATTGGGGAAGTGCAGGGCGTCGGACAAGGCGGTCTCCCCGCAAGTGGGTGGCAGCAGATGAATTCTAGCCCCCGTCGATGGCCGCGGGGGACAGTGCCTGCACCCTGCGGCCCGAGTGGTTCAGGACGACCCCCGATGCAATGACCAGGCGCGGCCCGAGTAAGGTCCCAAGATGACCTGCGCCAGGCGAAGAGGAGCGATGGTGTCGATGAAACAGTACAGTGCCGTCAGCCCGGACGGGGCGTGCCGCAGGAACAGTCCGCGTACCTGGGTGGAAAACGGCGGATGGGTACCCGGTATCAGTCAAGGTACAACAAGCAACGCACTGAACGGGCAATGAAAAAAACGATCAGCCCACGGGGAGCCTGGGCCGCGGCGGAATGGACGCTGATCCCCGTTCACCCGCGCGGGACCACGAAGGGAGCCACAGAGGAGTCGCTCTCCGGCCTGGGTCAAGGACTCACCGGTCGCGCTTGTAGCTGTTACACAACAGTGTCAATCCAGATACCTGATCAATAACATAATGATTCAATGAGTGTTTTCTCATTCTGGCAGCGCTGGCCGGTACTGACGTTGCAGAATAGCCGCGAATCCCAAAAAAAGTTGCACTTATGTCTGAGGTTTAGGCTAGAATACCCAGCGACGGCGAACTCGTCACCCTAACGACCCGATGCGAGGCTCTACACTCTAAACGCCGGATGACATGCTTCGGAGACCTGGCGGCAATTGGGGGGATTGTTGCATTCCTGCCCCAGCCGGCCCTGAAGCACCAGGTCCGCCTTTCGTTCAACCGTTTCAATCAACATAGGAATCAAAGCTATGCGTACCAACACCATGAAACTGCGTCTGTCCGGGCTGTTCGCCCCGGTCGCGATCGCCCTGACCCTGTCATCTCCGGTGGCCATGAGCATCGATCAGCCGGAGCACCTCTGGCAGGCCCAGCCTACGACGGATGCCTGGGTCAACTCCTATGGCGAGTGCTGGAAGAGTGAGGATGGCCCGACCGGCCTGCAGCCCTGCGGCGCCAAGCTCGTCGTTCCGGCCGAGATCAGCGTCCGCCTGAACTTCAAATTCGACAAGTACGGCCTGAATGACATCGTCAACGATGCTGAGCTGGCCAGACTGGATGACTATATTGCGCAGGTCAAGCAGACCCCCGAGCAGGAGAGCATCGTCGTTGTGGGTCACACGGACGCCAAGGGCAGCGACGAATACAACATGGCCCTGGGTCAGCGCCGCGCCGATACCATGAAGGACTATATGGTCTCCAAGGGCCTCTCGTCGGACCAGATCAGCACCTCGTCCGAAGGCAAGCGCGTGATGCTGCCGGAATATGACATCTACTCGGTCGAGCAGCGCCGGGCGAAGATCAAGACCACGGTCGTCCAATAAATTCTGACCGGCTCCCCTGCCGCCCAGGTAGGGGGGACGCCCGACAAAGCGCCGACCACGATTCCGTGGCCGGCGTTTTTTTTGCTCAGACGGCCCGGGCCTGCTCCCCCGCGTTGCCGATGTACGCCGCCGGCGTGAGGGCCCGCAAGACTGCCTTCGCCTCTTCCGGGATCTCCAGTCCCGTGACGAAGGCCTGCATGTCCTCGCGACCGATACGCTGGCCGCGGGTCAGCTCTTTGAGGCGCTCGTAGGGACGCTCGACCCCATAACGCCGCATTACCGTCTGGATCGGCTCGGCCAGGACCTCCCAATTGGCATCCAGGTCCGCGGCCAGGCGGCCCGGGTCCGCCTCCAGCTTGCCGATGCCGCGCAGGGTCGACTCCAGGGCGATGGCGGTGTGCGCCACCCCGACCCCCAAGTTACGCAGCGCGGTGGAATCGGTCAGGTCGCGCTGCCAGCGGGATATGGGTAACTTGGCGGACAGGTGCCCCAGGACGGCGTTGGCGAGCCCCAGGTTGCCCTCGGCGTTCTCGAAGTCAATGGGGTTGACCTTGTGCGGCATGGTCGAGGAGCCGACCTCGCCGGCCACCGTCTTCTGGCGGAAGTAGCCAAGGGAGACGTAACCCCAAACGTCGCGACAGAAGTCGATGACGATGGTGTTGAACCGGGCGGTGGCGTCGAACAGCTCCGCCAGGTAGTCGTGGGGCTCGATCTGGGTCGTGTAGGGGTTCCAGGTCAGGCCCAGCGACTCGACGAAGCCCTTTGCGAAGGCGGGCCAGTCGATATCCGGGTAGGCCGCCAGGTGGGCGTTGTAATTGCCCACGGCCCCATTGATCTTACCCAGCAGATCGACTCCCGCGACCCGCTCGCGCTGGGCACGCAGGCGATGGACCACGTTGGCCATCTCCTTGCCCAGGGTGGTGGGCGAGGCCGGCTGACCGTGGGTGCGCGCGAGCATGGGGAGGTCGGCGTGGCGGTGCGCCAGGTCGCGGATGGCGGCGATCAAGGCATCCATGAGGGGCAGCAGGACCTGACCGCGTCCCTCGCGGACCATCAGGGCATGGGCCAGGTTGTTGATGTCCTCGGAGGTGCAGGCGAAGTGGATGAACTCGCTAACGGCCTCGATCTCGGCGTTGCCGGCGACCCGTTCCTTGATGAAGTACTCCACGGCCTTGACGTCGTGGTTGGTGGTTCGCTCGATGTTCTTGACCCGCTGGGCGTCTTCGACCTGGAAGCCCTCGACCATGGCGTCGAGTAGATGGATGGCGTGTGCCGAAAGGTCGGGGACCTCCGGGACCTGCGGGTGGCGGGCGAGCGCCTGGAGCCAGCGGACCTCGACCAGGATGCGGTGTCGGATCAGTCCGTACTCGCTGAAGATGGGGCGCAGGTCTTCAGTCTTGGACCCATAGCGTCCGTCCACGGGTGAGACGGCGGTGAGGCTGGAGAGCTCCGTCGGCATGGTGGTGTTCCTGGTCGTCGGGTATCTGGCGGCTTCGGTGCCGCCAGAGACGCCGGGCGGCTCGGAGATGTCGGGTCAGCCGTGACAGGCTGCCTGATGCCAGGCTCACACGCAGCCGGTGGGCTTGGGCAATCCGCCCCATTTGCAGATGAGCTTCATCCGGCCCTTCTTGAAGATGTCATACAGGTCCTTGGTGGAGACGCTCATCTTCTTGGCAAAGATGCGT
>JBFZCW010000230.1:0-2622 GCA_041307765.1 Chromatiaceae bacterium | reverse complement strand
CCTTGAGGTAGGCCTGCTGGGACCAGAGATCGCCACTGCGCGCGAAGACGTAGGCCGCGCCGGGGTCCAGGACCGAATTGTCGGCCTGGTCACCGTCAACACCGGTGGCCGCGCTGTCCTCATAGCGGGCCCCCACCACCACGGTGTCGCCGAAGACTGCGACGGAGGAGCCGAATTCGTCGAGGGCATCCGTATTGGAGGCCTTGAGGTAGGCCTGCTGGGACCAGAGCCCGCTGCTGCGCACAAAAATGTAGACCGCGCCGGCGTAGGACGCCGAATTGTCGGCCTGATCGCCATTGACCCCGGTGGCGGCGCTGGATTCCCAAAGGGCCCCCACCACCACCGCGTCGCCGGAGATCGCGACAGACACGCCGAAGCCGTCTTCCGCGCCCGTATTGGAGGCCTTGAGATAGGCCTGCTGGGACCAGACCCCGCCGCTGCGCACGAACACGTACGCCGCGCCGGCAATGTCCGTCGAATTGTCGGCCTGATCGCCATTGACCCCGGTGGCGGCGCTGGCCTCCTCGGGAGCCCCCACGACGACGCTGTCGCCGGAGACCGCGACCGACGAGCCAACCCAGTCCAATGCGTCCGTGTTCGAGGCCTTGAGATAGGCCTGCTGAGACCAGCCCCCGCCGCTGCGCACGAAGACATAGGCCGCACCGGCGGTGGGCGCCGAATTGTCGGCCTGTTCACCGTCGACGCCGGTGGCGGCGCTGTCCTCCTGAGGGGCCCCCACCACCACGGTGTCTCCGGAGATCGCGACCGACTGCCCGAAGTTGTCGTCCGTGCCCGTATTGGATGCCTTGAGGTAGGCCTGCTGGGTCCAGAGCCTGCCGCTGCGCCCGAAGACGTAGGCCGCGCCGGCGCCATAGGCCGAATTGTCGGCCTGGTCACCGTCGACCCCGGTGGCGGCGCTCTTCTCTGCAGGCGCCCCGACTACCACCGTATCGAGGGAGACCGCCACGGAGTAGCCGAAATAGTCGCCGGCATCGGTATTGGAGGCCTTGACGTAGGCCTCCTGCTGGATCAGCGGATCGACGGTCAGGGGATATTCGGCCGTCCCGTCGTCCACCAGAATGGCCAAGCGGGCCCCCGCGCCTTCGAAGTGCGCTGGCATGACCTGGCCGCGGGCGTCGTGGACCTTGAGACCCGCATAGGATAAGGACTGTCGCCCCGGCGCCGTCCACAAAGGCGGTATCGGTGGGGCTGGTCAGCCGGGCGCGGAGCTCCCCCAGAACCGCGAGCTCCAGGCGCAGCTGTGTCCCGGTGCCGCTGCCCTCGGGGCGGCGCTCCAGCACCCAGAGCTGCTCGATACCGCGCGCCTCGTTGAGGAAGGTCTCGCGCAGGTTGGGGGTCCAGTCATAGTGCAGGCGCTCGCCCTCGGCGAGCGGCGCGGCGCGCTCGGGCAGGTGCTCGATCTGGGCGCCGTAGCCGTAGGCTTGCAGCTTCAACCCCCACTGCCAGCCGCCAACGGCAGGGCGCAGTGTCATCCCGCCCGGAGAGAATCGGGCAAAGAGCGCCTGAGTGGGGTTACGGGCGCGAAAGCTCCCCGGCTGAGCGGGATCTGCCTCGACCTCATAGTGCTCGCGGGCGATTTGGGCTCGGACCTGGCGCCAGTCCTCCGGACTCAAGCCCGGAGGCGTCTCTTGCGAGCCGTAGCGGCGTGCGCTCCATGCCGCGGGGGGCGACCCGGATGATGGCTGACTGGCGTCGCCGCTGGCCCCGGCCGGTTTGATGACGGGCGCCTGGGCCCCAGAGACGTCCGCAGCCACTGGGCCACTGCCCAGTGTGCTAAGACCTAGCAGGAGACCAAGCACCAAGGGGGCGGTGCGCCGATGGGGTCGTCCGGCAAGCCCGACGGGTGGATCGCGAGGCGCGCACGGCGCGCTGTGGGGGTCGGGGGGGGGGGATCGTGTCGGTGCGTTGGATTGTCATTCTGGACTCCTCCGGGTTGGAGGCCGGTCGGCGTGACGGGCGTGTGGTGAAAGCGGGGCAGCGGGATGCTCGCGTATCCGCAAGGCGTCGCTACCCCTTTCGCGTTCGAATCGGCCCTCCTGCCGCCAAACTCCAGACCCACGAAATGCCGGTCGCGACCCGCATCCAGGTGGGTTTTGTCGCGCTAGATTTGTCGCTCACGTTGCGTATTCCACCCAATCTGGACAGCCGTTCCACCGCAAACTGGACACCCGTTCCAGGGCAAACTGGACAGTCGGAGCGCAGCGACGCGCGGGGGTGATGTTGTTTACGCTGGGGTGGGTACCTCCGTCAATGTGGGTCTGAGCTTACGCAGGGATTCGCCGGCCAGGGCGAGGGCATGGGCCTGATGGACCAGGCGGTCGAGGATGGCGTCGGCGAGGGTGGGATCGCCCAGGGCGTCATGCCAGTGGGCCACCGGCAACTGGCTGGTGACCAGGGTCGAGCGGGTTTGGTAGCGCTCATCGAGGACCTCCAGCAGATCGCGACGGCGCTCCCCATCGAGGACGGCCAGCCCCCAGTCGTCGAGGACTAAGACATCGACCTTGGCCAGGGCGGCCATGAGCTTGAGATAGCGCCCGTCGGCGCGGGCGATGGTCAGCTCCTCGAACAGGCGCGGCAGGCGCTGGTACAGGGCGGTGAAGC
>JBFZCW010000229.1:0-11681 GCA_041307765.1 Chromatiaceae bacterium | reverse complement strand
CGCCGATGATGGCGATGCGCTTGCCGGTATCCGGACCGGCGACGAAGCCGTAGCCGTTGGCGATAGCGGTGTCGCCGATGAACTGCTCGACGGAGTTGATGCCGACGAAGTCCTCGACCTCGTTACGGTTGCAGCCGTCCTGACAGGGCGCCGGACAGACCCGGCCCATCATGGACGGGAAGGGGTTGGCATCGGTGGAGCGGCGGAAGGCGTACTCCTGCCAGGCGACACCGGCCGGCGGCAGCTCCTGCTGGCGCACGATGGCGAGCCAGCCGCGGATATCCTCACCCGACGGGCAGCTACCCTGGCAAGGCGGGGTCTTGTGGACATAGGTGGGACACTTGTAGGTGGTGTCCTGGACGAAGATCTTCTGCGTCAGGGCCTTCCACTCCTGGTCGCCATCCTCGTAGCGCCGCCAAGATAGCTTGGTGTTGATTTGGTCGCTGGGAGTCGCCATGGGTCACTCTCCTTACCGGTAAACCGCTCGATGTGGTGAATGGAATCTGCCGATGGCCGGACTGGGGCCGGCCGGTCGGCGCAAATGGGCTGCGGGCTCAATCCACGTCGTCTTCGCCTTCGGCGTCCGAGTCGATGTCCTCGTCTTCGTCGTCATCGCCCGGGGTTAGGACGATGGCGTTGGACACCAGTTGGTGGACGCTGACGATCTGCTCCATGTCCATGCAGTAGAAGGGCAGGACCTTAGTGAATTGACTTTTGCAGATGGCGCAGATGGCGGCCATGTGGGTCACGCCCTTCTCCACCATCACGTTGTTCAGCGCCTCAACGCGGGGCTTGGCCCCCTTGACACGCAGTTCCATCAGGTCGTCGGTGAGGAGCCCGCCGCCGCCGCCGCAACAGAAGGTGCGGTCGCGGATGGTCTCCTCGTCCATGTCGTAGTAGTTGTTGCAGACTTCGCGGATGATGGCACGCGGGATGTCGAACTGCCCCCCAGGGCGCGGCCCCATGCGCGAGGCGCGGGCGACGTTGCAGGAGTCGTGGAACGTCAGGACCTTGTCGTCGTTCTGAGACTTGTCGAAATTCAGCTTTCCTTCCTGGATCAGGCCATAGGTGAACTCGCAAATGTGCTGCGGCACCGGATAGCGCGGATCGAGGAAGTCCCATGGACCCGCCAGGGTATTGAGGAAGCTGTAAGCGACGCGCCAGGCGTGGCCACACTCGCCGAAGACGATGCGTTTGACGCCCAGATCCAGGGCCGCCTTGCGGATGCGCTGGCTGATCCGACGCATGTTCTCGTAGGAGCCGATGAACATGCCGAAGTTGGCCCCTTCGGACGCGTAGGAACTGACGGTCCAAGAGACCCCGGCCTCATGGAAGACCTTGCCATAGCCGATCAACCCGTCCACATGCGGCTCGGCGAAGAAGTCTGCCGACGGGGTGACCAGCAGAATCTCGGCCCCCTTCTTGTCCAGCGGGTAGCGCACGCGCACCCCGGTATCGTCGTAGACGTCCTCTTCCAGACCCTCCAAGGTGTCGGCCAGGGCCGGCCCCGGCAGGCCCAGGTTATTGCCGATCCTGTAGACCTTGGCAATGATCTCATTACAGTACTTCTGACCCAGCCCGATGCTATCCATGATCTCGCGGGCGGCCATGGAGATCTCCGCGGTGTCAATTCCGTAGGGGCAGAAGACAGAGCACCGGCGGCACTGGGAGCATTGATGGAAGTAGCTGTACCAGTCGTCCAAGACCTCCTTGGTGAAGTCCTCGGCGCCCACCAGCTTAGGGAAGAACTTGCCGGCCAGAGTGAAGTAGCGCCGATAGACCTTGCGCATCAGGTCCTGGCGACCCACCGGCATGTTCTTGGGGTCTTTCGTCCCCAGGAAATAATGGCACTTGTCGGTGCAGGAACCGCACTTCACGCAAGAGTCCAGGTACACCCGCAACGAGCGGTACTTGCCCAGGAGTTCTCCAAACTTGGCGAGGGCACGGGCCTGCCAATCGTCCGGGAGCTCGCCAAGGAAGCCCAGGGGCTCCTGGAATTCCGGCCGGGAGACGAAGGGGCTGCTGTGTGCCATGGTGCCCGGCGTGACTGCAGGGACATCCAGGTACTGCTGCAGTTCGGGTACCTCGAAATTAGCCTTTGCCATGATCGAACCTCTTCAGCGGATGCCGCATTGCCGGGACCTGTGGTCGCTCATTCCTGCTCGAGACGCTCGGCCCAGGGCGCGATATGGCGTTTCTCCCGCGGATTGTCGGCTTGATTGCGCGTCGGGCTGAAGAACAGGCCGGGGGCGTGCAACAGCTTGCTGTACGGGAAGATGATCATCAGGCCAGCGACCAACAGCAGATGTATCAGCAATAGGGGGTCGGCGGGCAGCGGATGGAGCTCGAAGACCATCAGACCGCGGAAAAAGTCCTTGACAGCCACGACGTCCGTGTGAACCAAGAAGGACATCGCCAGACCGCTGACCCCGATCAGGATCAATAGGGCGAGGATCAGGTGATCGGACGGCGCGGTAATATAGCGAACGCGGTCCACCAGGAAACGCCGAGCCCAGAGTCCAGCCAGCCCCAGCACCATGGCGATGCCGCCGTAGATACCGAAGGGTTGAATCAGCTGAATCGGCAGCGAGACCGGGTCGATGAAATAGCGCAAGTGGCGCAGGGTGACCAGGAACAGGCCAAAGTGAAAGACCCAGCCGAAGATCCAGGTCCACTTGTTGCCCCGGAACAGACTCTCGAAGAACACAACCTCGCGGGCCATGCGTAGCACCACGCCGCCGGTGGTGATGGGTGCGGGCGTGGTCGGGATCTTGAGCGGCGCCGGTGTCCGCGCGTACTGAACGACCTTTCCGACGAGGCCCGTCAACAGCACGACCGTGGCAAAGTAGAACAGAAAGGCGTATAGACCCGTCAGAAACGACATGTTTCCGCAACCTCAGTGGACCCGTGAAGATCCGGGGGACATACCACCACCCCCGGGGATCGCGCCCCAAAAACCAGCCGGCTTCCCCGCCCATGTAGCCGGGCGACATCCAGGCAGGGCCGGCCGGCCCTTGGACGCTGCTGCGCTTTACACGCAGCCCGTCGGCTTCGGCAGTCCGGCATAGCGACAGGCCTGCTTGGCCGGCCCGTAGGGGAACAGCCCATAGAGGTACTTGCTGTTGCCCTTGTCCTTGCCCAGCTTCTTGCCAACAGCCTTGGTCAAGACGCGCACCGCCGGGGCAATCTGATACTCCTCGTAGTACTCGCGGAGGAAGTTGATGATGTCCCAGTGCTCGTCGGTGAGCTGCAGATCGTCCTCTTTGGACATGATCTCCGCGACGCCGGGCTCCCACTCGGTGATGTTGG
The DNA here is from genome assembly GCA_041307765.1 of Chromatiaceae bacterium. Classification (GTDB taxonomy): domain Bacteria; phylum Pseudomonadota; class Gammaproteobacteria; order Chromatiales; family Chromatiaceae; genus DYRB01. The sequence continues at coordinate 8,372 of JBFZCW010000229.1, read as the reverse complement.
TGAGGTAGCCCTCTTCGTCAGTCTCGTAGATTTTACCGTTGACTTCGATACCCATGATGAATCTCCTCAGAAGGACAAAAGACTAGAGCCAGGCCTGGACCTTGTCGCACTCGGCGGCAAGGTCTACGAAACCGGCATAGTCCACGACATTGATACCCGGGACCAGGCGATCTTCGCTGAACCCACGGGCGTTGAGGTCAGGGCCGAGGACATAGAGCTTCAAAGAGCCCATTGCATCAGCGACCTTGGCTTCCACGCTCGATCCCTTGAGCGCCGCATAGATCCCATCCTCGATGAGGAGGACGGAGGCGCCGGCGGCGGCGAATTTGAGGCAGGAGTCCAACGAGTTGCGCTCGAAGGGCGATTTGTTGACGGTGTGCAGGATGCTCATTCGGCCCCCCTTAGAAGCTGAAGATGCAATCGGACTCGTCCATGAGCTCGGTGACGCGCGCGCCGTCCACCACCTCGACGATGTTTTCCTTTTCCTCGCCGCTCTCCCAGTCCTCCCATGCCACCTGAACCAAGTCGTCCTCGGATAACCCGCGGGCCTTTAGGGAGTCGCGGTCCACGTAGATGTTTTTCACCTCATAGTCGCCCAGGGTGCGATAGGTCGGGGAGAAGTTCTTCATCCCGATCCCGGCCGTGCTCTGACCCTTGAGCAACTGGTAAACGCCATCGTCCAAAAACATCACGCTGACCTCTTGATCGAACGCCGCGCCGATCAGAACGACCTCCAGCGCTTCCCACGCGTAAATGGTGCCGTAAGGGGCCTTGCGATTGAGGTATAAGAACTTTTTCACGACTTCAGACATGACGCTGACCCCTTAGTCGCCGAAAACCATGAGGCGGTCGGCCTGGATGGCCGCCTCGACCAACTGCCCCAGCCCGGAGATACGGAACCTGGGATGGATATTGGTGGCATCCTTGCCGTTTCGCTTGGCTTCGCCCTCGTCCACGATGCCGCGACGTTGCGCCGCGGCGACGCAGACGACCATATCGAGCTCGTATTTCTCGGCCAGCTCCGCCCAGCGGTTCACGATGTTGCGGTCATCCTGCGGCGGCGTCGTCAGACGGGTCGAGTTGTAGACCCCGTCGTGATAGAAGAAGACGCGGCTGACCTCGTGCCCCTTTTCCAGAGCCGTCTTGGCGAACATGTACGCCGAATCGGACGCCTGGTGCTGGTAAGGTCCCTCGTTGACTTGGATAGCGAACTTCATAGCGACCTCGATTGGTATTGGCTGGGTCGAAATAGCCTGGGCCCACCCGCCTCAGAAGCGGATGTAGTTCGACGAGTTGAAGCTGGCGCGCGCACCGCGCCAAGTGTCGATGTGATACTTGGTGAACGGCAGCTCGACCTCCTCGAAGAACCGCGGCCAGCCGATACGTTCGATCCACTCGTTGACGCGCTCCCAGTCGCGGGCGCCTTCTTTATAGGCCTTGAGGATGCGCTTGACGATGGCGGTCGCCTCCGGCCACCGCGGCGGGTTGTTGGGGATACCGGCCGCCACTAGCTTCTGGAAGGTAGGCTTGCCGCGGGCATTGGAGTGGTTGCCGCCGACCCAGATCGCCAGCTTGGAATGCTCGGCGTCGTTGATCTGCATGGGCGGGCAGGGGGGATAGCAGGCGCCGCAGCAGATGCACTTGCGCTCGTCCACCTCGAGGGACGGCCGGCCGTTCACCATCGCCGGTCGAATGGCCGCCACGGGACAGCGGGCAACGACGGAGGGCCGTTCGCAGACATTCGCGACCAGGTCGTGATTGATCTTCGGCGGCTTGGTGTGCTGGATGTTGATGGCGATATCGCCCTGGCCGCCGCAATTGATCTGGCAGCAGGAGGTCGTGATGTGCACCCGGTTGGGCATATTCGCGTTGCGGAACTCGTCGATGAGTTCGTCCATCATGGACTTCACCACACCGGAAGCATCCGTCCCGGGGATGTCGCAATGCAGCCAACCCTGAGTGTGGGAGATCATGGCCACGGAGTTCTGGGTACCGCCGACGATGAACCCAGCATCCTCCAGCGCCTTGATCAGGGGCTCGACCCTGGCCCCGTCCTTGACCATGTACTCGATGTTGGAGCGCAGGGTGAAGTGGATGAAACCGTCGGCGAATTGATCGCCAATGTCGCATAGCTTGCGCAGGGTGAAAACGTCGAGGATGCGCTGGGTCCCCGCCTTGACGGTCCAGATCTCGTCTCCGCTGTAGGCGACGTGGCGCAGGACACCCGGCCGGGGGTGCTCATGGTACTTCCACTGGCCGAAGTTCTTGCGCATCGTGGGATGCATGTACTGCCACGGATCTGGACACCCGGACTCGATCGGCTCACGCATATCTGCCATTGCGTTTACTCCAAGGTTACTTAATCAATCGGAATCTTTTGGGCTGACGTGCTGCCCCAGGAGCGCCCCAGGGCAGCACCTTGGGCAAAAGCTACTTGCCAGCTTCCGCCTGGCGCTCGAACCAGGCCTCAGCCGCCTCGTCCCAACCGTCCATGCGGATGTAGGAGCTCTGGCGCGGGTGGCTCAGCATATTGGGCTCGGGGTCGATTCCCAGGCCTTCGAGGAAGTTGGCCAGACCGATACGCTCGATCATCTCGCCGCAACGTTCGTGCTCGAGGCCGTTCTCAGCCCAGAAGTCGATGATGTTGCCGGCCAGTTCGACCATCTCCTCGTAGTCCTCCTCGGTGTCGAGCTTCTTGAAGGGAACTAGCACAGTGCCCATCAGGTCGCCGATCTTGAGGGTACGCTTGCCACCGATAAGGATGGTCACGCCCTTGTCGTCGCCGGGGTGCAGGGCCTTGGGCATCACGTTCAGGCAGTGCATGCAGCGCACGCAGTTGCGGTTATTGACGGCGAGGGTGTCGTCGTCGTTCAGCGCCAGGGCCTGGGTGGGGCAGCGGGTGACGACGTTGTCGATGTAGTACTGCCGGCCCTTGTCGGCGACGTACTTCTTGACCTCTTCCTGGTCCACCTTCATATCATCGCGCCAAGTCCCGAGGACGGCGAAGTCAGCGCGCTCAATGGCGTTCTGGCAGTCGTTGCCGCAGCCGGAGACCTTGAACTTGAACTTGTAAGGCAGGGCCGGGCGATGCACGTCGTCGGTGAAGTTATTGACCAGCAGGCGATGGGCCTTGAGCTCGTTGGTGCAGGACATCTCGCAGCGAGCGGCACCGACGCAGGACATGGCGGTGCGCACACAGGGGCCGGCGCCGCCGAGGTCCCAACCGTACTCGTTAATCTCGTCGAAGAAGTGCTGCGTGGAGGGGCTGTCCACCCCAATGAACATGATATTGCCGGTCTGACCGTGGAAGGTCACCAGACCAGAGCCGTACTTCTCCCAGGTATCGCCCAGCTGTCGCAACATGGCGGTGGAATAATGGTTGCCGGCCGGGGGCTGTACGCGAACGGTGTGAAATTCTTTCGACTTGGGAAAGGCCTTGGAGACCTCGGAGAAGCGCGGGATGATGCCGCCGCCGTAGCCGAAGACGGAAACGGTGCCGCCCTTCCAATAGCCCTTGCGGGTTTCGTAGGAGTGCTCCAACTGGCCCAGCATGTCGTTGATCGTTTCGTTAATGCGGGGGTCGGGGTGCTGATCGCGTAGCCGCTTGATTCCGGAGATGAAGCTGGGCCAGGGCCCGGCCTCCAACTGGTCAAGCATCGGGGTGTTGTGCTTTTGGATCGCCATTGCGCTGTCGCTCCTAATCTTTCAGGAATGGGAAGGATTCGGGAAGTCTTGGGGTATCCCAGCGGCCGGTCGCCCTTGAAAGCGCCCGGGCCCGCCATACATCACATCAAGCCGGCGGGGGCACGCGGGGCGTCAGCCGCTGGTGGCTGCCATGTCGCCGCCCTATCGTCGGCCGCTAAGTAAATATACGTAAACGCGGCGAGCGTGTCCCACTGCACCTTCGGGTAGGAAGGCGCCAGTCCCCTACCCCATTTGGGATAGGTGAGACGATCTCCGCGCCGACCGGGCGCGGCTTGGCACCCCTAGAGAGACCCTAGTCCGTGCAAGGTGGCGGAGGATGTTACGCGTCCGTGGCACGTCAGTCAACGGATTCTAATATAAGCGGTTCCTGATGTTTTGATCCACGCGATACCGGACCCTTTCGATCTGACCAACAGTGCCGCGTACGTTGCTTGGCGGGCGAGAAAGCTCCGAGACTGGGCCCGCGGCGCCGGAGAGCTGCGCGTAGGCGTCGCCCACTTAGGCACCCCGGACCCCGCCGAACTGACGGCCATCGGCGCTCTGATCGCCAAGTTCAACCTGGCCCTGATCGCCTGCCGTGACCCCGCACAGATCGACGCCGCGGCGCTGGTTGCCTTTGGGCGTCGCCTGGGGCTCGTGCGGCTGGACGCGAACCTGTGCGCTGACGAGCGGGCGGTGAGCGCCATCGCCGTCCGCCCGACCGGGCGGGCCAGCGAGTACATCCCGTATACCGACCGACCCCTGAGCTGGCACACGGACGGCTACTATCAGGCCCCGGGGTCAGAGGTTCGCGCCTGGATGCTGTTCTGTGTGCGCGACGCCGCCGTTGGCGGCGAGAACACCCTGCTGGACCCAGAGATCGCCTACATTCAACTGCGCGACGAGGATCCCTGTCTGATTCAGGCCCTGATGGAACCCGACGCGATGACGGTCCCGGCCAACGTGCGGAGCGGGATGCAACTGCGCCCGGCGAGTACAGGGCCCGTGTTTTCGGTGATCGAAGGGCGCCTGCACATGCGTTATTCCGCCCGCACCCGCAACATCACATGGAAATCGACCGCGGCTCTGGACGCCGCGCGGGAACGGCTGACTCGCTTGCTTTCCCAGCCCAGCGTCTACATGTTTCGGTACAAGCTGAAGCCGGGCGAGGGGTACGTGAGCAATAACGTGCTTCACAACCGCACCGGGTTCACCGATCCGACGGGAGCGGGGCGGCTGCTCCTTCGGGCCCGTTACCTGGATCGGGTCCAGGCTTTTACCGGCTAGGCCGGAGCACCGCGCCGGGCCTCGTCCCGACAGGACGCGGCAACACAGACACGAATCGAACACGACGAGGGCGACAAGGCAGACCATGCTAAAACTGAGCGAGCTCCTGGTGGGCAACAGCGAAATGGAGTCCTTCGAAGACCTGATACCCATGGTGCAGGCCGTGGCCCGCAGCGGCGAGCGATTCTTTCGCATGGACGTCAAACCACCCTTCCCGGATACCCCGGACAATTGGGAAGATCGACTCGAGGCGGCCTTCAGCGGCCCAATCCGTTGACCACCCCGGCTCGCTTTGAGGCACCTATGAAGTACTCCGACAACAGCAGCGTCGCCCGGCTCAGCGATACCGCGGCCGACTCCGTGATCAACCGCAGCGCCGAGATGGCCGCACTGGAGTCGCACCTAGAGGCGCTTTCCGAACACTTCACAAACCTGCGCCGCGTGGCCGGCCGGCCCAAGGATCTCGCCGACCTACGTCTGCAGATGGCCCGCACCCTGGTGGGTCTCGAGCGGGGCGAAGAGGCTTGGGGACCGGCACGCGAGTCCCTGGACGTCTTCATCGCCGAGGAGGACTGGGAGTCCGCGGCGGATGCCTGCGACGTCCTGTTCCAGTGCGGGCAGCCAGAATCACTCTGCGCCCTCGGGCAGGGCATCTGGCTCGCGGTCACCTACCCCATCGACCCGGATCTGACGGTGGAGCTGCTGACCCACGTGGTCGACGAGACCCCGGACGACGCCGACGGGGCTGCAGTGGCGGCCACCACCGCCATGTTCGTCGCCGACCTGCGCGCCACCGGGAACCAGCGTGACAACCTGATGTTCTTCAGCTCCCAGATCCTCGGTAATGTCGCGCGCCGCCACAGCGGGGTCCAGACCCAGGCCGAGTTCGACCTCTGGATGGACCGCCTCGAGCTGCGTGAGCCCGAGAAGTTCCTGGTGCGCCTGCGCAACGTGGTCGATGTCCTGGTCCAGGACGATTGGTGGTTCGACCGCAACGCCCTGCAGGCCAAGCTACCTTCCAACTGAGCGCCGAGGGCGAGGGACAGTTCCTCGCCTCCGGGCGCACTGGCGACCCGCAACCTGCGGACCGACACCTATGTACTGGCAAGAAGATCACACCGATCGACCCTTCGATGTCCCCGACGACATCCTCGACGTGCTGTTCACCATCGAGTGCAGGCGCCTCCCGGTGGACCACGCGCACGCCCTCTCTGTAGCCCTGCACAGCGTCGTACCCTGGTTGGGCACAGAACCCGGGGCTGCGGTGCACAACATCCACGTCGCCGGGTCCCAGAACGGATGGGAGCGCCCCGAGCACGGCGGCGACCAGCACCTGATCCCCTCGCGACGCACCAAGCTCGTCATCCGAATCCCCAAGGGACGCGTGGGAGACCTAGAAGCGGCCCTGTGCGGGACCACGCTGGACCTGGTTGGCTGCCCCATGACCATCGGCCCCGCCAAGACCCGGGGTCTGAGCAAGGAGTCCACCCTCTTTTCCCGTCAGGTGGTGAGCCGCCCCGGCGACGGCGAAGACGCCTTCCTCACCTGGGCCGTGGCCGAGCTGCGACCCCTTGGGATCACCGTGCGCAAAGCCGTCTGCGGCAAGGAGCTGGTGCTGGAGACGCCGGAGGGGCCCATACGCAACCGCAGTCTGATGTTGGCCGACCTAAGCCCGGAGGAGGCGGTCCGGCTCCAACAGGTGGGGCTTGGGCCCCGGCGGGACCTCGGCTGCGGCATCTTCATCCCCCACAAGGGGGTCGATTCCGCGAAGAAAGGAAGTTGATGACGAACGTTTGACAACTTCATAAAATTAGCCGGCTGTGATGGGCCGGACTCGCGAGACGAGGGCCGGCTCCCCCTCCAACCAAGGCTAAGGCACATCTGTAGAGACGAGAGGAGCAGAACCATGTCCATCGAAGTGAACGGCGTCACCATCGCGACCACCGAGGCCGGTTTCCTCGAGAACCACCTCGACTGGAACGAGGACGTGGCGCGCGCAGTCGCCGCCATCGAAGGCATCGAGCTGACCGACAAGCACTGGGACGTGATCAACTACCTGCGCAACGAGTACGTCAACAATGGGCAGAACCAGCCCATGGAGCGCGTCGTGCTGAAGGACATGGGCAAGAAGTGGGGATCCAAACCCACCAGCAAGGACCTCTACACCCTCTTCCCCCTGGCCCCGACCAAGCAGGGCACCAAGATCGCCGGGCTGCCCCAGGTTCACCGCAAGGGCGGATACTAAGGGCGGACTCCGGGCGCAACCCAGGGCTCCGCCCGGACCCAGCAAACAGGGCAGCGCCCCGCGCTGCCCTTTTCGTTTTCGCGCAACAACCCACGCAGCGAGTCCGCGTTGGCCGGGCCTTAAAGATCCGCCCACATCCGCAGCAGGTTGGCGTAGGACCGGTCGACATACCCCGTTGTCTCGGTCCCCGGGGCCTCCTTCAAAAGGCTTTCGCGGGCCAGGTTGAGCTCGTAGAGGAGCTCGCGCCGAGCCGCGTCCCGCACATAGCTCTGAATCCAGGTCAGGGCCACCAGACGCTCCCCTGCCGTCACCTCCGACACATGGTGCAGGCTGGAGGAGGGGTAGATCACCGCATCCCCCGCCGGGAGCTTGACCTTGCGGTCTCCGAAGGGAGTGCGCACCGTCAATTCCCCGCCCTCGTAAGACTCCGGCGGGTTCAGGAAGATGGTCATGGAGACGTCGGTGCGAAAGCGCGGCCCGCTGGTGCCCATGATCGGGTCGTCCACGTGGTCACCGTAGGTCATCCCCGGTTCGTACCGGGCGACGATGGGATCGGCGACCCGGTGCGGCAGTGCCCCGAAGCGAAAGCGCTCGTTGTGGGCGAGGCTCGCCATGATGATGCGGATCAGGCGCTGGAGTCGCTCGGGGTCCTGTTTGAGCTCCAGGTTACGCTTGACCCGCGCTGCAGCAAAGCCGGCGGTCAGGCGCCCGTCGACGAACCCGGCCCCAGCGAGGATCTCCCGAATCTTTTCGAGCTGGGCGAGGTTGAGTAGTCCAGGGATGGTCAACAACATGGCGGTAGATCCCGGTGATTGGCGTCTTCGTCGCGGCAGAGACCCCAAGCAGGCCCATGGAGACCGCGGGCCTTTGGTAGAATCGCCGGATTCTACGCCGAACCGCGGAGGCCCAGGATGATACTCAAAGCGATCATCGACGATCAGATCTACTCGCTGGACGTGCCCGATGCCGTCATCGCCCAGGGTGAGGAGTTCTTCGCAGAGCTCGACCGGGACATGGACAAGGGCTGGCAGATGAGCCGCGACTGGGTGGACAACCCCAGCCAGATCCAACGCGGCCAGATCGTGGCCGACAAGCTCCTCACGGCCCTGGAAAACGAGAATCGACGCGTCGGGCTGCTCATGGCGGGCTACCTGCT
>JBFZCW010000228.1:0-6112 GCA_041307765.1 Chromatiaceae bacterium | reverse complement strand
GCTCGCCGGTGACCGGGTGAGGCTTGGTGGTGCGGCCGTCCCAACGGGTGACGGGGCGGCCCTGCTCATCGGTGACCCACTCGATGCGGTCGTAGGCCAGCACGGCATCCCGGCATCGGATGTTCTTGAAGTCGCGAATAATCGGCTCGGGGGGACGAACATCCCCCCGAGTGCGGAGCTTGACCGCCTCCGGGGTCCTTGCCCTGCTCGTGGAGGCTGAAGGCGGCGCTATGCACGGCGGTCCATTCCTCGCGCAAGGGCTCAATGACGGTGGGAAGCACGAGTCGCTCCACGTAGGCGCGGGGGGTGTAGTGGGCGCCGAGCTTGTGGCGCTCCAGGGGGTCGAGGGCGCGTTCCAGCAGGGTGCCAAAGATGGCCGGCTCCACATGGCGCCAGTCGGCGCGGCCAGCATCGACCACGAGCCCGATCTGGTCGCGGTCGAGCGGCAGGGCCTGGGCTTGCGCGAAGAGCCGGCCGTTGAAGCGCGGTACCCGCTGGCGCAGGATCACCGAGAAGTCGATGCCCGCGTTCATGTCCCGCCACAGGTGCTCGGTGAGGGGCACGAACTGGGCCGGATTGTCCCGCACGGACGTCAGGAGGTCGGTGAACGCGGCCTTCGGGAGCAAGCCGACGTCCTCGGCGAAGAGGGTGAAGAGGCAGCGGATGAGGAAGGCGGCGGCCAGCTCCGGCGGGTGACCGCTGGCCTCCAGGGAAACGGCGAGCCGCGCCAGACGCCGGGCGATGTCGCGAGTGACGCGTGCGGCGCGGCGGGCGGGGTCCAGGCTTAGGGGGTCGAGCCAGACGGCGCGGAGCATCGCCTGGACCTTGGCGTCGCGCAGGTCCTCCAGTCGGATGCGGTGGGAGCGCGGGTCGGGGTAGGGGATATAGGCCCCGCCAGTGCGGCTGAACTCGCTGTAGAGCTCGATGCTGCGGCCGACGTCCACCACCACCACGAAAGGCGGGCGGCCTTCCTCCGCGGGCAGGCCGCGGGCATATTGCACCGCCTGGCCATGAGCGCGCAGCATGGCCTTGTCCCAGCCGGGTGTGTCGAGCCCGAGTCCGGACTGCTTGGCCTCCAGGACGTAGCAGGCGCGGCGGTAGAGGTCGATGAAGCCCTGGCTCTGGGTGCCATGGCCATGCTGGAAGACGACTCGGCGCTCGAAACAGTAGGCGTTGGCGCGGGTGTCGTCCCGCGCCGGGATCGGCTGGGGCAGGTCGAGCAGGACGCAGAGCTCAGGTGAGGAAGAGCTGGTAGTTGGCCCGCTCAGTGCCCGTGGCGTCGCGCCAGCGGGCGATGAAGGCGTCCACAGCCCCGGAATCGGCCGGGTCCCGGTCGGCTCCGGTGGGGCTCGGGTCGCGGTCGTCGGTATTGCCGCCCATGGCAGTGCGGTTCCTATCTCCAGTTTGGGACAATGACCGGCGCAACGCCTGCGGCGGTTCGTCCGCGGGGCCCGGATTGAGCGGCGAGTGCGGTGAGGTCACGCCAGGGCGAAGCATAGCCGGTACCCGGCTGGCCTGCGAAGGCGCCGGATGATCGAGGCCGGGCATGACGCCTCTCCCACGCCCCCGCCTGGCGACCGCAGCGTGGACGCGTCGCTTGCGCGCGCTCAGCCGAATCGAGGGCCGGCGGAGCGCCGGCAAGCCGGGGGCGTGCAGTGGGCGCGCGACCCTCGGGCAAGCTCCCGCACGGCACCAACAGCCAACGCAGACAGGGCTCACGAAAAAGGGGTCGAGGCACATTGCCCCGACCCCTTGCAATGACCCCCCAGGGTCAGATCACGCGGGGGCCACCCTGCCCCCTTCGTAGAAGCTTCGTCAGCCCTTAGCGTTCAGTGCCGCGTGGGCGGCAGCCAACCGGGCCACAGGGACGCGGGGTGCGGAGCAGGAGACATAGTCGAGCCCGGCGTCCTGGCAGAAGGCGATCGACTCCGGGTGACCGCCGTGCTCACCGCAGATGCCCACATGCAGCCCCGGCTTGACTGACCGGCCCCAGTCCACGGCGAGCTTCATCAGCTTGCCCACGCCCTTGACGTCCAGCACGTCGAAGGGGTTGTCGGCCAGGATACCCGTCTGGTTGTAGAGCGGCAGAAACTTGTTCTCCGCATCCTCGCGGGAGAAGGAGAACACCGCCTGGGTCAGGTCGTTGGTGCCGAAGGAGAAGAACTCTGCCTCCTCGGCCAGGGACTCGGCCCGCATACAGGCCCGCACCACCTCGATCATGGTGCCGAACTTGAAGGCGACCGGCCGGGCGTACTTGGCCGCGACCTCAGCATGGATCTCGTCCACCATGTGCTTGACCCGCCGCAGCTCCTCGGCCGTACAAACCTGCGGGACCTTGATCTGCGGGAAGACGGCGACGCCCTTCTTGGCACTCTCGGCTGCCGCCTCGAGGATGGCCCGAATCTGCATCCGGTAGATCTCGGGGAAGGTGATCCCCAGGCGCACCCCGCGGTGGCCGAGCATGGGGTTGGTCTCGTACAGGGACCGCACCTTGCGCAGCATGGCCTCTTTTTTTGCGATTGCCTCCTCGACCGTCATGGGATCGACCTGCCGGCGCAGCCCATCGATCTCGGCGCGCGCCGTCTCCGAGGCATGGATCAGGGACATGGCCCCGGCCAGGACCGTCATGCCCCGGGTGACCTCGGCCAGGTGGCGCAGGTCTGTAATCTCCCGCTCCAGTTGCTCCTCGGCGGGCAGGAACTCGTGGATGGGCGGGTCGAGCAAGCGGATGGTCACGGGATTGGGGGCCATGACCTCGAACAGCCCCTGGAAGTCCGCCCGCTGCAGGGGCAGTAGGCGGCTGAGGGCCTCCTCGCGCTCCTCCGCCGTGTCGGCGACGATCATCTCGATGACGATGGGCAGGCGATCCACGTCGTTGAACATGCGTTCCGTGCGTGCGAGCCCAATCCCTACGGCCCCGTACTTGAGGGCGCGCAGGGCGTCCGCCGGCGTATCGGCGTTGGCCATGACCTTGAGGCGGGCGAACTCGTCGGCCCAGGCGAGTAGGGTTCCCAGCTCTGGGGAGAACTCCGGCTCGACGGTGGGGATCTGACCCAGATAGACCTTACCGCTGGTGCCGTCGATGGTGATGACCTCACCCTCGCGGAAGCTGGTGTCACCCACATAGGCGACGCGCCGGTTCACGTCCACGCTGATGCCCTCGGCACCGGCCACGCAGGGCTTGCCCATGCCACGGGCGACCACGGCGGCGTGGGAGGTCTTGCCGCCGCGGGAGGTGAGGATGCCCTTGGAGGCGAAGAAGCCGTGGATATCCTCGGGCTTGGTCTCCTCGCGAACCAGGATCACGTTCAGCGAGAGATCGCGCCCCATCTGCTCGGCGCGGTCGGCGTCGAATACGGCGATGCCGGAGGCGGCGCCCGGGGAGGCGGGCAGGCCCGTAGCGACGGGTGCGGCCTTGACCTTGGGGTCAAGGTGGGGGAAGAGCATCTGCTCCAGCAGGTCCGGCTTGATGCGCAGCAGGGCCTGCTCCTTGGTGACCAGCCCCTCTGCGACCATTTCGACGGAGGTACGCACCATGGCGTGGGCGTTCATCTTGCCGTTGCGGGTCTGCAGGGCAAAGAGCTGGCCGCGCTCGATAGTGAACTCGAAGTCCTGGATCTCGTGGTAGTGGGTCTCGAGCTTCTGGCGCAGCTCTTCGAGCTGGCGGCCCATCTCCGGCATCTCCTCGCCCAGGCGGTCGATGGCCTTTGGGGTGCGGATGCCGGCGACCACATCCTCTCCCTGGGCGTTGACCAGGTACTCGCCGTAGAGCTTGTTCTCGCCGGTGGCGGGGTTGCGGGTGAAGGCCACGCCGGTGCCCGAGTCGTTGCCGCGGTTACCGAAGACCATGGTCACCACGTTGACGGCGGTGCCGTTGGCCATGTCAGGCGTGATCTTGAACTGGCGGCGGTAGTCCACCGCCCGTTTGCCGCCCCAGGAGTTGAAGACCGCTTTGATGGCGATCTCGAGCTGCTCGTAGGGGTCCATGGGGAAGGGTCGGCCGGTGTACTCTTCCACGACCTTGAGGAAGCGCTCGCTGATGTCCTTCAGATCGGTGGCGGAGAGACCGACGTCCTCAGTGACGTGTGCCTTGTCCTTGACCAGCTCGAACTGCTGATCGAAGAGCTTGTCCGGAACACCCAGTGCCACTTTGCCGAAGAGCTGAATGAAGCGGCGGTAGGCGTCGTAGCCGAAGCGCGGGTCCCCCGTGTGACGGATCTCGCCCTGCAGGGTCTCGCTGTTGAGGCCGAGGTTGAGGATGGTGTCCATCATGCCCGGCATGGACATGGCCGAGCCGGACCGGACCGACACGAGCAGGGGGTTGTCGGGGTTGCCGAAGCCCTTGCCCGTCTTGGCCTCCAGCGCCTTCATTTGGTCGTGGACCTGGTCCATGACGCCGTCCGGCAGGGCATTCTTGTCCAGATAGGCCAGGCAGGCCACCGTGGAGATGACGAACCCGGGCGGGACATTGAGCCCGATCTGGGTCATCTCGCACAGGTTGGCGCCCTTGCCGCCCAGTAGCTTCTTGTCCTTGCCGTCGCCTTCTTCGAAAGAAAACACATACTTGGGAATGTTGTTAGCAGTTTCCATAGAACCTTCTGAATACCTCGCTCTTCTCTGGGTCACGATCGCCCTCGGGCCTGCGCCAGCGCTCCGCTGCGCTCCTTCCCGACCCGCTTTGAATCGAGCGCGCAGCTTTGCACGGGACGCGGCTCGATACAAGGTATGGGCGTTGCCCCAGCTCAGGTTCCGCGCATTTGATCCGGTATACTGACCCGATTTGTGCCCCCCGACCCCCTGCGAGCCCGACACCGCCATGCTGGACAAGAACTACGACCCCCAGACCCTGGAGCAGACTTGGTACCAAACCTGGGAGTCGCGCGGTTACTTTGCTCCCGCCCCGCACTCTGGCGAGGCGACCAATGGAGCCAGTCCCTACTGCATCATGATCCCGCCCCCGAACGTCACCGGCAGCCTGCACATGGGGCATGGCTTCAACAACACGGTGATGGACGCCCTAATCCGCTACCACCGCATGAAGGGCGACCTCACCCTCTGGCAGCCTGGGACGGACCATGCGGGGATCGCCACCCAGATGGTGGTGGAGCGCCAGCTCGGGGCTCAGGGCAAGACGCGCCACGACCTGGGCCGGGAGGCTTTCATCGAAAGGGTCTGGGAGTGGAAGGCCGAATCCGGCGGCACCATCACCCGGCAGCTGCGCCGCCTGGGCTCGTCGCTCGACTGGGCGCACGAGCGCTTCACCATGGACGAGGGGCTCTCGGCGGCGGTTCGCGAGGTCTTCGTGCGTCTACACGAGGAGGGGCTCATCTACCGCGGCAAGCGCCTGGTCAACTGGGACCCAGTGCTGCACACGGCGGTGTCCGACCTGGAGGTCCTGTCCGAGGAAGAGTCCGGCTTCATGTGGGAGATGCGCTACCCCCTGGTCGCCCAGCCGGGGACCAATGGGACCGGACACATGGTCGTCGCCACCACCCGCCCGGAGACCATGCTCGGCGACTGCGCCGTGGCCGTAAACCCGGAGGACTCTCGCTATCGACACCTGGTCGGCCAGTTCGTGGAGCTGCCGCTCACCGGCCGGCGCATCCCCATCATCGCCGACGAGCACGCCGACCCCGCCTTCGGCACCGGCTGCGTCAAGATTACCCCAGCCCATGACTTCAACGACCACGTGGTCTGGCTGCGTCACCGCGACGAGACCCCCATTGCCGATCAGCCCCACGGCGGGCTCATCAACATCTTCACGCCGGACGCGTCCATCCGCGCCAACACGCCGGGGGAGGGGCAGCTTCTTCCCGCCGCCTACATCGGCCTGGACCGCTTCGAGGCCCGCAAACGCATCGTCGCCGACCTCGATGCCCTGGGGCTGCTGGCCTCGGTCAAGGACCACCGCCTGCAACAGCCCCGCGGCGACCGCTCCGGGGCCCTCATCGAGTCCTACCTCACCGACCAGTGGTACGTGCGCATCGCGCCGCTCGCGGAGCCCGCTATCGCGGCCGTGGATGAGGGGCGCATCCGGTTCGTCCCGGACAACTGGAAGAACACCTACTTCGAGTGGATGCGCAACATCCAGGACTGGTGCATCTCCCGCCAG
>JBFZCW010000227.1:0-7343 GCA_041307765.1 Chromatiaceae bacterium | reverse complement strand
TGGACTCGCAAAAGATCGCCTTGGTCCTGGCGTCGATTTGGGCCGCAATCCCCGCGATGTAGTTGGGGGCGGCGAAGCGGACCTGGATCCCCAGGCGTGGCAGGGTGTGGGCGAACAGGTTGTAAGTCCCGCCATAGAGGGTGGAGACCGAGACGAGGTTGTCCCCCGCCTGGGCGATGGTGAACACAGCGTAGGTAATGGCCGCCATGCCCGAGGCGACGGCCAGGGCACCAACCCCGCCCTCCAAAGCTGCCACCCGCTGCTCCAGGACGCTGGAGGTGGGGTTCATGATCCGCGTGTAGATGTTCCCCGCCACCTTGAGGTCGAACAAGTCCGCCCCGTGCTGGGTGTCGTCGAAGGCGTAAGACGTTGTCTGGTAGATGGGTGTAGCCACCGCCTTGGTGGTGGGATCCGGGGCGTAACCCGCGTGGATAAGCTGAGTCTCGATCTTCATTGGGCGATTCCTTGTGGTGGTTTGTCGTTTTGGTGCGGCCCGCAACGGCGATTGACCGCAGCGGATGGGCCTGCATGGTAATGGCCCCCCAACCCCCTGTCGATGCACTGCATCGGCGACCGGCCAAAGCCGATTTCTGTTAGATTTGAGACACGCTCGGGGAAACGCCAGCGCTGGCGTGGTTTCCAGCAAAGAGGGGGACAATGTGTCGGAGGTAAAGCACCCCGCACACCAGGTCGCGCGGCGTGCAGGCTGATCGGGGCGACCGGCAGCGTCTCAACAATGAGGACATACAGATGATCGAGATCAAGCATCGGAGGACCGGAGAGGTCATCGATGTCGTGGACGCCGACACCCTGGTGGGGGCGGATCTACGCGACATGCGCCTGGACGGGGCGGACTTTCGCGGCGCCGATCTGACCAATGCCAACCTGGAGTTCAGCGACCTCAATCAGGCCGACCTCAGCGAGGCCAAACTGCACAACACCCTGCTCTTCCGCGTCCACCTGAACGGTGCCGATCTCCACGCGGCCGACCTCACCGGTGCCCGCATGGGCTCGGAGCACCCCTCCCGCGCCGCCAACCTCACCTCGGCCAACTTGAGCCACGCCATCCTGCGCGGCGCGGACCTGCGCAATGCCGAGGTCCGCAACGCCAACCTCCAGGGAGTCGATCTCACTGGAGCCGACCTGCGCGGGGCCGACTTCAGCAGCAGCAACCTATGCCATGTGGTAGCCCGCAAGGCCTTGTTCATTCGCGCCAACCTGCGCGAAACCAACCTGTGCGGGGCGGACCTGCGCGACTGCCACCTCAACGACGCCAACCTGGTCAAGGCCAGCATGCACGACGCCGACCTATCGAGTCTCAGTCCGGGCGGCTTCACGGTCATCAACCTGGCCAACATGGAGGGTGCAGACCTCAGCCGCGCCAACCTGCGGAACGTCTCCGCCCAGGACACCAACCTGCGCAACGCCAATCTGACGGACGCGGACTTGACCGACGCCGTGCTCGGCGGAGCCATCCTGCGCCGTGCCGACGTGACCAATGCCAATTTCCAGGGCGTCGAGCTGGCCAGCGTGACCATGGAGTTCGCCAACTTCTCCAAGGCGCGCAACGCCGTCATCCCGAACTACAAGAAAAACCTGCGCTAGCGGCTACTGGCGAATCCAGCCCAACCCCGAGACGGTTGGAACTCGCCCCCGCCCGAGGGCGTCCGTGGGCGTGATACGGACGGCAGCGCCGCAGCGGCGGTTACCGTCCCGCCTGGGTGTCCCTGTCCATCTCCGCAATCATCCGGCCACATTCCGCCTCGCTGCCGACCCACGGAACATTCGGATCGGAGGCGAGAGGGGTCCTGGCCTTGATCTTGCCGACGGTATCCCTGACGACGATGTCCACCTGCCCGGAAGACAGGATGCCCTGCTCACGAGCGCTCTGTAGTGCCAGGCACGCACCCGCCTGAGAGCCGACCAGCAGCCCCCCGCCGGCTCCCATCCCGGCCCCGAAACGGACCCCAAAGAAGCCGCCGATCGCGCCGCCTATCAACAGAAAGAGGATCGCAAGGACCGCTGTTTTCATGGTCGCTCCCCGTGTCGATTCGCAAGTTGTCCCAACGTCATTCTCGCGGAAATCCCACCGTTGGCCGACAGACAGTCGGTCAGAGCATCTACCAGCGGCAGCACCGGTCGGGGGCTCAGGGCCGCACGCTCCGGGCGGCAAACCAAGGTCTGACACCCGCCAAACGAAAGGCCCGCCCCCCTGCGGGGGCCGGGCCTCTTGCCCGCGGGGGCCGGGCCTCTTGCCCGATCGCGAACCGCCGGGCATAAACCAGACCAGGATGCGGCCTACTTCAGGGACTGGTAGTAGTCCATGAGGATCTTGGCGACCTCCGGCCGGGAGAACTCCGGCGGCGGGGCGATGCCGCTGCCAAGCATCTCGCGGACCTTGGTCCCCGAGAGGAGCACAAAGTCCTCCTTGGTGTGGTCCGGCGCCTCGCACATCATGACCACCTTGTTGAGTTTCTTCGAATAGGCGGTGTGGT
The DNA here is from genome assembly GCA_041307765.1 of Chromatiaceae bacterium. Taxonomy (GTDB): domain Bacteria; phylum Pseudomonadota; class Gammaproteobacteria; order Chromatiales; family Chromatiaceae; genus DYRB01. The sequence continues at coordinate 4,848 of JBFZCW010000227.1, read as the reverse complement.
CTGCCTTGAAGATCTCGATGGCCAGGGCCCCGGCGGGGACCTCCTCCTCGAAGATGGTCTGGGCGTCGAAGGCGCCGTAGTAGTCGCCCACGCCGGCGTGGTCCCGCCCAATGATGAAGTGGGTAGCCCCCATGTTCTGGCGGAAGTAGGCGTGCAGCACCGCCTCGCGCGGCCCTGCGTAGAGCATGTCGAACCCGTAGCCGGTGACCATGGCGCTGTTGGGCGGGAAGTACAGCTCGACCATCTTGCGGATGGCGGCATCGCGCACCGGGGCCGGGATGTCGCCGGGTTTGAGCTTACCGAGCAGCATGTGGATCACCAGGCCGTCGCAGTTGAGGCGCTGCATGGCCATGTGGCACAGCTCTTCGTGCGCCAAGTGCATGGGGTTGCGGGTCTGAAAGCCGACGACGCGCCTCCAGCCGCGCTCGGCGATCTCGTTCCTGATCTCCACCGCGGTGCGGAAGGTGTCCGGGAAGTCGTCCTGGAAATAGGAGAAGTGCAGGACCTGGATGGATCCAGAGACGGCGAACCGCCCCTGGGAATTAAAGGTGGCCACGCCCGGGTGCTCGGGGTCGCTGGTGCGGTAGACCTTCTCGGTCATCAGCGCCATCTGGGCATCGGCGACCTCCTCGATGGCCTCGACATCCATGATCGCGAGGGCCGGAGTCCCCTCCATGTTGGGGTCGCGCAGCGCGATGCGCTTGGCACCGCGGATGGCGGAGACGTCAGGCATTAGGCACAGCACCGGGACCGGAAAGAACATTCCGCTGGTGGTCGTCATGGTCTCGGCAACGCTTACCGCATCTGCTACGTTCATGAAACCCGGCAGCGGGCTAAAATAGCCCCCGCCCATCATCACCGCGTTGCCGGCGCTCTGAGAGCTGATCACCACCGAGGGCAGGCCCTCAGCCTCGTGCATCAGCTGGTGGTGCTTGTCCGGGTCGTAGACAAACAGGGGCTTGAGCTGGTCGGAACCGACTGGTTTGATCATCTATTGCATCTCCGTTCGGCCCGATCCGGCACCCCGAGCCCCACGCCCGCGGCCTGGATGAGCCATGTTTTCAGTGTCAGGCGCCTGCGCACCGGGTGGTCGCCCCCCTTGGGGCTGACGCTGTGAGGAGGCACAAGCCCGGGCCCCTAACCTTATCACGACACGGTATTTCGGCCTCCAAGGTAATCTTTATGGACGCAACAGATTTTGTCGGCGGACAGTCCCTGGCGCGGGGTCGGCCCTCAGGGTTTCCGCGTCCAGGGCGCGGCCCCAAGGTCGCTGGCGGTACCTGTCGGACGCATACCCGGCCGGCGCCCGCAACACCCGGCCATGTAAGAGCCGCGTGTCCGGCATACCGGCGGCAGCAACCGGCTGGTTTCCCTCCAGAACCCGCACCAATGGACGGACCCGGGGGAGAACCGGATCACGCACCCGAATCAGGGCAATATTCCGCAGTTACCGTACCCGCGGCTTTCCGATAGAATCGGGCGAACCGGATCCCCGCGGCTCGTTCACCAAAGTGCTGGCGGTGCACTGTAACGGCGCCGGTTTGGTCGAGCACCAGGCCGCCACGCGGGCCCCAAGATTCTTCAGGTTTTTCGAGCGCGGTACACCACGACATGCCCTATTTCGTCTACCGAATCTGCGACCCTTTGAGGCTGACCCACTTGGATACCAAGGAGCGCTACCAAGACGCCAGGGCGCTCGTGCGGTCCCTGCGGGAGACAGGGACCCGGGAGACGGGCGACCAGTACCGAATGGTATTTGCCAAGCATCAGGCCGAGGCAGAGAAGCTCTTGTCGACTCCGCGCGACGAGCGGGTCATTGGAGAAGACTAGGCGTCACCCCGCCGGATAGCCGTACGAGACCATGACCGCTTCAAAGATCTGGGGGAGCGCAATCGACTCGCGTTATGGAACCCACCTCGAGCAGTGTCGCGATCTGGTCTCGGATTTCGTCAGTAACCGCTTCTCCGATCTCTTCGATCAGGCCAACACGGCGCTTCTTGAATTTGCCGAGCGGGCGGAGAGTAACGCCGTCCAGGGGCGCTTCTTTGAGGCGATGAAGCAGCTGCAGCGGCGCCGCCCCGACATCGAGTTCATCTTTCATGAGGAGCTGAATGCGGGGTTCCAGAACTTCGGCGCGACCGACACCGACACCCCGGACAGGGGTCAAGGCGTGGACCTCGCCGCGGGCATCGAGCTATCTCTTGTCGAGCCCGAAGACATGGAAGAGTCCGTCGCGACGGAGAACCTGATCTCCCGCGCAAACGCCAACTACTTTCCCGATCTCTACGCCCTCAGCCAGCGCTTGTCGGTCGTCGCCGGGGGCCGCAAGCTGAAGGACCATGACATCCCGGCCGCGCCACATCACCTGGTGCACTCCTTCCAACGGGCGATGGAGGGGCTGGACGTCGAGATCAAGGTCAAAGTCATTCTCTACGCACTGTTCGACAAGGTCATCATCAGGCAGTGTGGGAGTGTTTACGACCAGTACAACGCCATCCTGAAGTCCGCGGGCATCCTCCCGAAACTCAAACCGGCTTACGTTCGAGCAAGCCAGGCACGGCTCAAAGCAGCCGAACAGACGGCGGAACAGGCGGCGGAAAGTCCGCCCGACGCAGCGACGGACGGCCAGGCTCCCTCTGTCGCTGGGGGGACTGACGGCGGCGCGATAGCCAACCTGGGGAGCGAGCTGTTCGACTCGATCCTCGACCTCATGGCCACCCGCCGACCCGCCGGACAGCGGGGGAGTGGCCGCTTGGATGATCCGGGCGGCGGGCGCCGCAGCCGCCCCGCGAGCGCAGTCGAGATCGCGGCCGCCGCGAAGGCCGAGATTCTAACTGCCCTCAGCCAGGCGCAGGCCCGCACGGCAGCGGAGGTGAGGGGGCGCGTCGGCCTCGGAATGCCCGGCGCAGCAATGGCCCTGGGCGGCAGCGCCAGCCCCAGCCCGGAACTGGCCGGCTATGCCAACATGGAGATCGACGCCACCTCCCTGGATCGCGTCCGACAGGCCCTCACCCTGGACCGCCAGCAGATCTTGGAGAAGATCAAAGGCGAGGATCTGTCGCCGGTCGATGCCAACCTCATCGATCTCATCGGCATGCTCTTCGAGTACTTGCTAAACGACCCGGTCCTGCCGAACGTGGCCAAGGCCCTGCTGAGCCACCTGCATACCCCCTACCTCAAGGTCGCCCTGATCGACCGCCGGCTGCTGGAAGACAGCGGTCACCCGGCGCGACGTCTGCTAGACGAGATGGTCGAGGCGGGGAGTCTGTTGATCGACGAGAGTAGCCCCACCAAAGGCATCTTTCCGATCATGCAGCAAACCGTCGATCGCGTCCTGCAGGAATTTACCGACGACGTTGGCCTTTTCGAGGAGTTGTTGCAGAGCTTCCGGCAGGCCGCCCAGGACCAACTTCGCCGCGCCGATACCGTGGAGCAGCGCTCCCAGGCGGCGGCGCGCGGGCGCGAGAAGCTGCAGTTGGCCAAGCGGCACGCCGCTCGGCACATCGACGCCCTGACCACGCGTCACCCCATACCCGAGGCCCTGGCGAGTTTCCTCAGCACGACCTGGCTGGATCAACTGGTCTTCATCCTGCTGCGGGAAAAGGACGGAGATGGGTCCGCCGCTTGGCGCCGCGCCATAGCAGCCGGAGAGGAGCTGGTCGCGCTGTTCGACCCCAGCGCAAGCCCGGCCGACTGCCGTGCACGCATCGACCGCATCCCCAAGTTGTGGGACGGCGTCCTGCGTGAGGTCCAACGGATGGGTAGCTTCAGCCGAACAACGGTCGACGCCTTGGGGAGCCTGCTGGAAAACCCGCTGGCATGGAAGCCAGACCTGCACTCCCCTACCGAGGCCGGAGTGGGACCTGCAAAGCCGAGCGAAACGCCGCCCGGGAGAGCGGCGGGAGAACCACAGCCCGAGGGGCACCCCGATTCGCCGTCGGCGGAGCAGGAAAAAGAGATGATTGAGCGCCTGCGGCAGACGCGCGTCGGAACTTGGTTCGAGTTCGCCCCTCAGCAAGGCACCCTGCCGCGCCGCGTCAAGCTGTCCTGGATAAGTCCGCTGACGTCCACTTGCATGTTCGTCGATCGTTCCGGAACCCAGGCCGAGGTCAAGACCCTGAGGGAATTGGCGGACGAGATCCAGTCGGGTCGTGCCAAGGTCATTCCGCGCCCCAAGCATCCCTTTATCGAGCGCGCTCTGCTCTCGATCCGCAACCTCCTACAAGGCGACGGCGGCAATGCCAAGGAAGCCGTCGCCAGTTGATCCCTGATGCCGGCTAAAGGGACCCACGGAGGTGCAAGCGCGGACCTCGCGGCTAACGGACCTTGGTCATCGCCACGGGGGACTGCTCCGCCCAGAGAAATTGGAGGACCTTGCGGACATATTGCTGGGTCTCTGGATAGGGTGGAATCTGCCTGTCGTATTTGATGACGGCATTCTCGCCCGCGTTATACCCCGCCAAGGCCAGGCGCAAATCCTGGTCGAACATGTCGAGGAGATCCCTCAGGTAGGCTGCTCCGCCGCGTAGGTTCTCTACCGGGTCCCAAATGTCGCCCACCTTGTAACGCGCCGCGGTTCCCGGCATGAGTTGCATCAGACCGATAGCACCCGCGGATGACACTGCGGAGGGGTCATAACCCGACTCAGTGCGAATCACCGCGTGCAACAACTCCGGGATCAACTGATATTGACGCGCCGTGGCGCTGATCAGGCCAGAGAATCCGTTGCGCTGCTTTGCTGTCGTCTTGCTCGGCACCTGCACCCGGCCCGCCGAGATGAGCTTCTTCTTATTCTCGTCGATCAACTTGGCCGCAGGACGCTGCCATTCGAGCCGCAACTTCGCGCCG
>JBFZCW010000226.1:0-6589 GCA_041307765.1 Chromatiaceae bacterium | reverse complement strand
ATCAGGGGCCGCTCGGGGCCCTTGAGGGCGCGCACCGAGGCGTCGGTGTTGAGGCCGACCACCAGGCGATGGCCGTACCGGCGGGCGCGCTCCAGGTAGCTGACGTGGCCGACGTGGAGCAAGTCGAAGCAGCCGTTGGTGAAGACCACCAGCTCGCCGTTGGCACGCCAGCGGCGGATCTGTTCCAGGGTCCCCGCTAGGTCGCGGACCTTGGCGCCCTGCTCCAAGGCCTGTTCGTTGCAGATGGCGGCGAGGAGCTCGGTGCGGGTGATGGGGGCCGTCCCGACGTGGCCGACCACCACCCCGGCGGCGAGGTTGGCCAGATGAGCGGTGTCCAGGTGACCGAGTCCGGCGGCGAGCCCGGCGGCGAAGGTGGCAATGACCGTGTCGCCTGCCCCGGAGACGTCGAAGACCTCACGTGCCACGGCGGGGATGTCCCGGATGCCCCGGGCGTCGAAAAGGACCATGCCCTGCTCGCTCAGCGTCAGGGCCAGCAGGTCCAGCCCCAGGCCTTGGCGCAGTCGGGCCCCGGCGGCGACGAGGGCGTCGCGGTCGTTCGGGTCGGTCCCGGTGGCCAGGGCCAGTTCCCCGCGGTTTGGGGTGATGAGGCTCGCCCCCGCGTACCGGGAGAAGTCCTTGCCCTTGGGGTCCACCACGACCGGGACCCCAGCGTCCCGGGCTGCGGCGATCAGGGTCGTGCAGACCTCGGCGCTCAGCACCCCCTTCGCATAGTCGGATATCAGCAGGGCGTTGAGCCCAGGGATATGGCGGGTGACGGCGGCCAACAGCCGTTCCCGGTCCGCCTGCATCAGGGGCACGGCGCGTTCCTGGTCGATGCGGAGCATCTGCTGGTGGTTGCCGATCACCCGGGTCTTGGTGACCGTGCCCCGGTCGGCGGCGATCAGGAGGTCGCCTGTGTCGATGCCGTCTGCCGCCAGCAGGCCAAGGAGGGCGGCGCGCTCGGGATCGTCTCCTGTGACGCCGGCCAAGGCCACTTGTACTCCCAAGCCGGCCAGGTTGCGCGCCACATTCGCCGCGCCGCCGGCCACCTCCGTCTCGCGCTCCAGGTGCAGGACCGGGACCGGGGCCTCGGGCGAGACCCGGCTGACTCGTCCCCACAGGTAACGGTCGAGCATGACGTCTCCCACCACCAGGACGCGGTGCTGGCCCAGGCCTCCACGGAGGGCTTCGACGACGGTGTGCGCGGACTGAAACATGCGCGGTGCTCGCGGCTTAGGGCCGGGCGGCCTCGACCTGGTCGTGCGTGAGAGCGGCGCCCTCGCCGAAATCGGTTGTGCCGGCCATGCCCGCTGCCAACGCCGTCTCCACGAGGTCGCAGAGCATGTGGCCGATGAGGATGTGGGCCTCCTGGATACGCGCAGTGTTGGGCGAGGGGACTACCAGGCACAGGTCCGTCGCCGCGCGGAGCTTGCCGCCCGTTCCGCCCGAGAGCCCGGCGCGGAAGGTGCCGATCCCGGCGGCGACGTCAAGGGCCGCCAGCACGTTGCGGCTGTTGCCGGACGTCGATAGCCCGATCAGGAGGTCCCCCGGGCGGCAAAGGGCCTCGACCTGGCGCGCGAAGATGCGCTCGAAGCCGTAGTCGTTACCCACCGAGGTGAGGATCGAGGTGTCGGTCGTCAGGGCGATGGAAGCGAGCCCACCGCGATTCCGCTCGAACCGCCCCACCAACTCGGCGGCCAGGTGCTGACAGTCGGCGGCGCTGCCTCCGTTGCCCATCCAGAAAATGCGCCCCCCAGCCCTCAAGCACTCAGTTGCCCGGCCAGCAAGCCGCTCGATCTCTGGGAGTAGGCATTCGAGGCCTCGGATGACCTCTAGGTGGGCGGCGAGGGTCTCGCGGAGGCGTGTCTGCATGGAGGGCTCCAATGGCGACCCCGGCCGGCGGGCCAGCGCCAAAGCGGCCAAGGATGGCCCGGGCGGCGAGCGGGTAGGATCGCGAAAGCGGGAGTGTGCCGGGGGGGGGGCGGGAAGGCAAGGGCCAGCGGAGAATGGCCCGGGTCGCGCCGGCCGTTCAGGCAATCCTGCGGCTCAACCTAAGCAACGGCTTCTCGACCATCCGGTAGCTCAGAAAGCCAACTAGCAGAACAAGCACGTAGAGGGCGGGCACCATAATGATGTTATCCCACGCAGTCTCAGATGCGAATAGCGACCAGATCCGTCCGGAAGCACTCAACGTCAGTAAGTGAGACAAATAGATCGAATAGGATGCATCCCCAACCGCGACGAGTGTCGAATGAATAACGTAACCATTTCTTTCAGCGTTGGACAGGCAGTGCACCACCAAGATAGAAGGGATGCCGAAAATGGCAACTCTCCACCAATCCGGAAGCACGACCGCACCCGTGAGGTGTTGATAGTACTGGAACCCGAAAAATGAGACAGCCGCGCCGGCTAGGGCAAGCAGGAGCAAGATCTCAGTGCGAATCTTGACGGCCGTGTTGAAGTAGAGAATCGCTATGAGGCAGCCCCCCATAAACTCCAGTGTCAGCGGATGAGAGATCAGGTTGATCCAGGGACTGCCTGAGCCGGAATAGAAGTTCAACAGCGATATGCTGCATCCCCAAACCAAGACCGCGTATGCCAATTTCCGCTCCGGGACCAGCAACAGAATTGCAGCAAACACGAGATAGAAATACACCTCGTGGATGAGGGTCCAGCCGACTACCACCAGGGGTAAGATATGCGATGGCAGCAGCAGGAATGACGCCAAGATGTCGACTTGATTCCCCTGGGCATTGTTGATCCAAGTCGGGCGGATGAAAAACACACCGAGCAACAGTAGGGAGTACACCCAGTAGGTCGGATAGATTCTGGCCATCCGGTGATAGGTGAAGCGCAGCGCTTCCCTTGGATTCTGGAATTTTCCGCGGGTCACAGTGACCATCACGAACCCGCTGATAACGAAAAACAAATCCACACCGGCCATACCAAACTGAAAGAAGTTCGGGAGTATCGATTGACCGCCGCCATACTTTTGCTCGATATGCAACGAATGCATAAGGACGACTAACAGCACGGCGACTCCGCGCAACGCCTGAATGTTTTGGATCTTAGTCAATTGGTGTTCCTTCCCACACCGAAGCTAACGCTCCGTGGATAGTGTCGGGAGTCCGTCGGAGCATCCGTCAGGACCGCTCGTTTGCGCCAACGATCCTCGTATCTGTTAGTTGCATCGCTCTGCCTTCGGGGCTTTTCCAAGTCCGCAGCAGCCAGCGAGTCATCGGCTTTTCGATCGCGCGATACGACGCGTGCCCCGCCGCCAGGGAGCAACTGAACGCGACCACAAACAGGAGCGCGGGGGATGCGTGGTCAGAAAGATGCCCGGCGAGCCACAGCTTGCCCATGGCAGGAACAATGAAGGGGTGGACGAGGTAGAGGCTGTAGGAGCTGTCCCCGAGGGCGACCAGCCCCCGCGGGACATTCATGCCCCTAGACTCCAGAGACACGGCGCCGAGCAGCAAGGCGCTGGCGGGAAGACCCCAACAGATGGCACGCGTCCATATCCCGAGATCCGCGTCCTCGGTCATGACCACAATTGCGATAGCGAGGAGGATGACGGCACTGGCAACAGGGCGGGATAGACGAAATCCATTCACAAACAGGAAGGCGACGACTGCTCCGAAATAGAACTCTAGCACGATAGGGTTCGTGGCCACTGTCACCCAAGGCGCAGGCTCTGTAACTGTACCGAGGATCACGCCGGCCGCGAAAATGGTTCCCGCCATAGCGAGAAAAAACCGTCTTGGCAGATTGAGGAGGATGGCAAATAGAAGGTAGAAATAGACCTCAAAACACAGAGTCCATCCCGTTTGCATGACCGTGCCGACGCGCCCCGCGGTGTTTTCGGACAGAAGGAACAAGTAGGACGATATGACGTGGTGCCAGTCGAATCTTGTTTCGGAGAATAGCCTCGGAGCAAATGCCAGAAGGAAAACGACGGCGGTCGTATAAAGCCAGTAAATAGGGGCGATCCTGATCGCTCTGCGGCGGATGAACGATATCGAAGCCTTGGGCTTGCTAAACGAGCTGTAGCTCGTATAAACCATTATGAATCCGCTGATAACGAAAAACAGATCAACCCCGCTCGCTCCAATGCTGGAAACTTCGAATGAGTAACCCGCATTGTGCACCAACATGAAAAGGACGTGGTGTACAAGGACTGCGCACGCAGCAAGGGCTCGCAGAGCTTGCACTGTGAAAAGTGTCTGAGGCAAAGCTGATCTCATTCAATACGACCGCGTGTGCCCCGAAATAGGAGTCAACAGAAAAATTGCGAACGTCCCCAGGTTGGACTGCATAAAGTGGATCTTCTTCGTCCCCCGCCATCTATTCTGGCGGTTCGCGTCGAAGCTCAGCTAGGCGTGGGAGCGGCGCCCTCGCCGCGACGGAGGGTCTTCCAGAGCGGTGGCGACTTCCGCACCCCAGACGGGGCATGCCCCCTCGGTAAACTTGGGGTCAGGTCTTGTCTTTTGTCTTCGGCCTCGATTGCTCTGCCGCGCGCACAATTCGACTGACCCGCGAGTAGTGCACGCCAAAGTAGTCGCCGATGTCCTTCAAAGTGTAACCGCCGCTGGCGTACGCTGCCGCGATGGCGCTGTCGCGGTTGGGATGGCTGCGGGCGTAGTGGGCGAGCGGCCGTGCTGGGCCACGCGCCTTAGCCTGAGGGACCTCCCGCAGGTCGCGGTCTCCCGGGATCCGACGTTGCATCGACTCCACAAAGGCATCGGACCCCAGGAACACCTGGTGCCTAAGCTGCTCCCAGGGCGACGGTTGGCCCTTACCTTGCGCAACGAACTGTGTGTACTGCGCGACAGCTTCGGGTTTCGTCTCACCGAACGCTGTAAGGACCCAACGGGTCTCCAGCCAGTCCGGCGCGCTGGCCTCGCCGATCATGGCCCGGTAGCTGCTCCAGGGCCACTCGCAGGGGGCCCGAACCATACCGGCACGCACTGGGTTGAGCACGACGTAGCGGGCCAAGTCCAGCAAGTACGCCTCCTTCTGCACCAGGATGGCCTTGTAGCGCCCCTGGAACACATGACCAACACGATCATAGGTGCGGTTGAAGCGCTGCGTGTAGACGCCGTTGAGCTCGCGCATGCCCTTGGCAAGGTTGGCGTCCGGCGTTTCCACCAGCAGGTGATAATGATTGGTCATCAAGCAGTAGGCGTGCACCGTCCAGTTGCAGCGTCCACTCACGGCACCGAGGACATCGAGGAACAGCCGGCGGTCGCCATCTGACCGATAGATATCCTCGCGCCCGTCACCGCGCGCCGTGACGTGATACAGCGCACCTGGGAACTCCAGACGAAGGGGCCTTGCCATGGCGGAGAGTGTAGCTGACTAAGCGCAAAAGACAAGACCTGACCCCGTGACCCAGACCTGACCCCGTGACCCTCCCCTCAGCGGGATCGTCGTCTACCACCAGGATGCGAACGGCGGGGGTCATGTCGTCATCTTATCCGAGAATCCCGCGTGACGAACCAAGCGGATACACGCCGTTACAAGCCGATACACGCCGGTACGCCCTTGACACGGCGTTGCTACAAGGCACGGCGAGAATGGGCACCGTCAGCACCGAGGCACTCCCGACCATGAACAGCCTGACCCTCACCACCCTGCTCTGTGCCCTCACGGCCTCGGCCTGGGTACCGACAGCGGTCCTGGCCCAGGAGGCGCCGCCGAGCAAGCCGCTGGATCTCTCCCTGCCCAGGGAGGCCCTGTCCGGGCCCTGGGGGGCCGCGGCCCGCGAGGATGCCGCAAGGCTACCGGACCTGGGGGGCAACCCAGCCTTCCTGCCGGTGCCGCCGGCCTTGGGCGCGGTGGCGGGCCTCGCCGAGACCTGCCCTACGGCGCCGGTTACGAGGCCTGGCATGGCCAGGGCGGTGGCGGGGGAGGACGCGGCATGAGACGGGGACGCTGAGGGCTGACACCCCATCAACTCGATCAACAGGTACACACCATGAACAAGACGGCACTCATTACCCGCATCGCACTGGTCACCCTGACCACCCTTACCCTGGCGCTGGATGCCCAGGCCCGCGGGGGCGGCGGAGGCGGCGGTATGGGCGGCGGGAGCGGCAGCCACCAGGGCTCCGGCGGCTATGGCCAGTCCGGCAGCCAATCTGGTAGCCAGTTCGGCGGCCAGGGCGGGGGCCGGCAGCAGGGCACCATGACCCAGGCCCGCACCCGCAGCCAGTCCCAGGGCAGCACCGGGGAGCAGACCCGGGAGCAAACCCAGACACGCACCCAGACCAGCAACTTCTCGGACGACATGGCCCGGCGGCAGGGCATGCGCTAATGCGCCAGGCACGGGGGCAATCCATAGCCCCCGATCAAGCTGGACACGATCCTATATGGATCCTGGCCCCGTAAGGGCTTGCAAGACCTGAACCTGCGCCTCGACCCGGCGCCTTCACGCCTTCACGAACTCCAGACGAAGGGGCCTTGCCGTGGCGGAGCGTGTGGCTGACAAAGCGCAAAAGACAAGACCTGACCCCCTTGAACACGCAGCCAGTCCCAGGGCAGCACCGGGGAGCAGACCCGGGAGCAAACCCAGACACGCACCCAGACC
>JBFZCW010000225.1:0-4253 GCA_041307765.1 Chromatiaceae bacterium | reverse complement strand
ATCGAGGCCTGGTGTCTTGGCCTCTAGGCGAGGGCCCATCGCCGCCGACGCCCCGCGGTTCAGGGCCCTCCCAGCGGCCCGACAACGTGCCGCCTCGGCCCCCGCAGGGATCCGGGACCAGGTGGACCAGACCGATGGGGCGGGATAGACTCACCGGCCTATCGGGTGCCCCGCCGGGGCACCGGAGTCGAGGTTGGGGGCCAGGCACCAATGAGGCAGGAAGGTGAGCTGAAGCGTTGGGACGATGCCCGGGGGTTCGGATTCATTCGGATCGGGTCGAACCAACCAGATATCTTCGTCCACATCAGTGCCTTCGAGCCTGGGGTGCGACCGCGGGCGGGGGATCTGATCCTCTTCGACGGGGTGGTCCAGGAGGGGGGCAAGGGCCCCCGGGCAACCGGCGCCCTGGTCAAGGGACGCAACGTCAATGCTCCCTCAGACTCAGCCCCACCGCGCCGCGGCCACGCCGCCAAACCATGGAAACCTGCGCAGCAGGCGGAGCCGCCTGCCGAGCAGCGGGATCTGGGGTTGCGGGCCCTGCGTTGGTCGCGGGGGGTGATCCTGGTGCTGTCTTTGGCCGGCTTCTGCCTGGTCGGGGCGGCGAGCTTCCTGCCGCATAGCCCGATCCCGCTGCTGCTCTACCCCCTGCTCAGCGTCGCCGCCTTTGTTCTATACGGCACGGACAAGTACCGGGCGATCCGCGGCGGGTGGCGCATCCGGGAGGGGACCCTCCACCTGGTGGAGGCGCTCGGCGGCTGGCCAGGCGCCTTTCTGGCGCAGCAGACCCTGCGCCACAAGACGGTGAAGCTGAGCTATCAGGCGGCCTTTTGGCTGATCGTGGCGGCCCACGTCGGGTTCTGGTGCCTGTGGTTCATCGGGGCGGACGGTTTGACAGCCGTCCTGGCCGGCACCTCCTCGGGGTACAGTACCGGCTTTTCCTGAGCACCCGCATTATGTCCGAGCCTCGCTTCTTCGCCACCGCCGCCCGCCACCTGGAGACCCTGCTGGCGGAGGAGCTTTCGGGCCTGGGTGTCGCGCCTGTGGCCGAGACCCGCGCCGGCGTGCGCTTCGGGACAACCCTCAGTGACGCCTACCGGGTCTGCCTCTGGTCGCGGGTGGCCAATCGGGTGCTGATGCCGCTGGCGCAGTTCGCCGCGGACAGCCCCGAGGCCCTGTATGCCGGCGTCCGTGCACTCCCCTGGGAGGAGCACCTGACCCCGACCTCGACCTTCGCGGTGCACCTGGACACCGCCCGCTCGGCCATCACCCACAGCCACTACGGGGCCCTGACGGTCAAAGACGCCATCGCCGACCGCTTCCGTGACAGCTTCGGAATTCGGCCGGACGTGCGCATCGAGCGCCCGGACCTGCAGATCCAGGTCTACCTGTTCCGCAACGAGGCGACGGTTAGCCTCGACCTCTCCGGGGAATCGCTGCACCGACGCGGCTACCGCGAGCAGGGCTCCGCCGCCCCCCTCAAGGAGAACCTGGCTGCAGCGATCCTGATGCGTGCCGGCTGGCCGGAGCTGGCCACGGGGGGAGCTGCCCTGGTGGATCCCATGTGCGGCTCCGGGACCCTGCCCATCGAGGCGGCCATGATAGCCGCGGACATCGCCCCCGGCCTGAGACGGACCTACTGGGGCTTCACCGGTTGGCTGGGACACGACGCGGCGGCCTGGGACGCCCTGCTGGCAGAGGCCCGTGCACGCCGCGACGAAGGTCTGGGACGCTTGGGGTCGATCCGCGGCTACGACCATGATCCGGCCGCGGTGCGCATAGCCCTCAACAACCTGGAGCGGGCAGGACTGGCCGGCCTGGTGCACTTCGAGCGCCGGGACGTCGACGACCCACAGGGATGGGGAAGTCCCGGCAGGAGGCGGGAGCCGGGCCGGGACCAGGCGGCCCCGGGCCGGGAGGGGGACTTGGGGCTGGTCGTGATCAATCCTCCCTACGGGGAGCGCCTGGGCCAGGACTCCGACCTGCCGGCCCTCTATGCACGCATCGGGGCCGTGCTGCGGGAGCACTTCCTGGGGTGGCGGGCGGCGCTCTTTACCGGCAACCCGGATCTGGGCAAGCACATGGGCCTGCGGGCCAGGCGCAGCCACTGCCTGTTCAACGGCCCCATCGAGTGCCGTCTCCTGCACTTCGAGGTAACCCCAGAGTGGTTCGTCTCAAACCGCCCACGGCCGCTTCCGGTTGCCGAGCGCAGTCCGGGGGCACTCATGCTGGCTAATCGCCTGACCAAGAACCTCAAGCACCTGGCCAAGTGGCGCAAGCGAGAGGGGGTTACCTGCTACCGCCTCTACGACGCCGATCTGCCGGAGTACGCCCTGGCGGTGGACGTCTATGAAGACGAGCTCTGCTTCATCCATGCGCAGGAGTACGAGGCCCCCGCCACCATCGACCCGCGCCAGGCACGGCTGCGCCTGCGCGAGGCCCTGGGGGTGATTCAGGAGGTCATGGAGGTCCCGGAAAGCCGGATCTTCTTCAAGGTCCGCCGCCAGCAGAAAGGCAGGGCCCAGTACGAGCGGCTGGCGGACTCGGGACACTTCCACGAGGTGCGCGAGGGCGACTGCCGACTGCTGGTCAACTTCGAGGACTACCTGGATACCGGACTCTTCCTGGACCACCGCCCCACCCGCCGCCTGCTGGGTGAGCTGGCCCCCGGTCGGCGCTTCCTGAACCTGTTCGCCTACACCGGGACGGCCAGCGTCCACGCCGCTCGCGGCGGGGCACTGTCCACCACCAGCGTAGACCTGTCGCGGACCTATCTGGACTGGGCGGCCCGAAACCTGGCCCTCAACGGCTTCGCCCCGCCCCGGACGGAGCTGATTCAGGCGGACTGCCTGCAATGGGTGCGGGAAAACGCCGGGCGGCGGCGCTTCGGGCTCATCTTCCTGGATCCGCCGACCTTCTCCACCTCCAAGCGCATGGACGGAACCTTCGACGTGCAGCGCGACCATGTCGCCCTGATCCGCGACACCCTGGAGTTGCTGGAGCCCAACGGCATCCTGATCTTCTCCAACAATTTGCGCCGCTTCCGGATGCAGGCGGAGGATCTGCCCGGGGTGCGGATGACGGACATCAGCCGCCCCACCCTGCCGCCGGACTTCGAGCGCAACCCGCGCATCCACAACTGCTGGCGCATCGAGCGGGCCGTCGCGCCCCGTACGTGAATCCGGGGCGGTCCAGCCCCTCGCCTCTGTACCAGCGCTGACCACCGGATATCGTTGTCCGCGGACTGACGCCGATGACGGCTCAGGAAGTAGCAGGATGAAAGCAAGGTGACAGGAATCGACAAGCTGCGGCGCGATGGTGCCCCTATCGCGCTTTTCGGCCTGATTGTGGGCGCAAAAGTCTACTTGCTCTGGACCTATCTGAGCGGCCATAGGCAGCTTTGGCACTTGCTCCGCAACATCGGCGACATCGGTGCCCATGATCCCGCTGCCTTGTATTACCTGACCCACCAGCTGTCGTACCTGTTGTACTTCCTGACGGCGATCGCCTTCGATGCCCTGGTCTTCTCCAGTTTCATCGTGCGCGCCGAGGCCAAGAGCCGTCCCGAAGGCCTATGGGAGAGCGTTTTTCCGTTGATCACGGTCTTCGTGCCGGTCCTGGGTTTTACCCTGTTGGGCTTCCCTCAGGTACGCCAGACTTTGCCGGCCTACTCCCCTGGGACCCTGGCTTGGCTGGGATCGGTCACGCCCCTGTACGGTTTCTACCTGACCATGACCGGGTTGGCGCTTGGCTTTCTCGGTGCTGCTTTTAGCATCTGGGCCCTTAGCCATCTCAAGCGCTCCTTCGGCCTGCGTGCCGCGGTGCGCACCCTGGTGACCGATGGTCCTTATCGCAGCATCCGCCACCCGCTCTACCTTGGAGAGATGGTTCACTTGCTCGGGATTGCGATCCTGTCGGCCACACCGGCGGGGCTCTGGCTCTACGTCGGCGCCGTGGCCCTGCAGGTCGCCCGGGCGAAAATCGAAGAACGCAAGTTCCTCCGGACCTTGCCGGAATATGCCGCCTACAAGGCCAGGACAGGCTTCCTGTGGCCGCGCTTGCGGCTCTTTCAACACAGCGTGGAACATGGCTAACCCATCTTCGTCACCTAGCTCGACAGTTGTGTGTTTTATCAGTGAGTGACGGTCTGCGGACGGCGGCGTTGGTCACGACATTTGGGGGGCTTTGGCGCTCGGGTCGATCACGGTTTTCTCGGTCTTGCCCGGCAGGTGCGGGAGGCCCAGGGCGTTGTAGAG
>JBFZCW010000224.1:0-7085 GCA_041307765.1 Chromatiaceae bacterium | reverse complement strand
TATCACCTCCCGATCCGCGACGTCTCTATCCCCACACCGGAATTCGAGACCCAGTGGCGCACCAGTGGCCAGGCGCTTCGCGCGCGTCTGCTCGGTGGGCAGGCCCTCGTTGTCCACTGTCGTGGCGGTCTGGGCAGGACGGGGCTGATCGCGGCGCGGCTTCTGATCGAACTGGGCGAGTCGCCGCCGAGGGCCTTGCACCGGGTGCGCGCGGCACGCCCAGGTGCGGTGGAGACCCGCCAGCAGGAGATGTACGTGCTCGGCTGCGTCCGTGCCGGCTTCAGCTAAGGAAAGACCAGCGCTCCGCCACCCAGGCGTTGGTGGCATCTCAGACCAGCTCCAGGCGCACCGTGGCCCGCGTCATGCCGCAGAAGAGCACCTGCAGCTCGCGGGTGAGGTGCTGCTCCCGCGGGGGCCACGTCGGTGAGAATGACCGCTGCGGCCTGCTGCCGCCAGGGCGGTGCTGTCGAGCCCCCGGCAGGACAGGACCGCGATGTCCTTCGCCTGGAAGCACTCCTTGAGCACTCGACCGGCCTGACCGTCCCCGAGGATCTGCAAACGGTGCCGCGCTCGGTCTTTGCCGACCCGGGCGAGCCGAGCACCGACAAATTCTACGCCTTGCGTTGCGCTCGCTCGTACCAAGCAACCGCGCAACGTCGCCGCGCGGCAGTTCGCCACGGTACAAGACGGCTTCCAGCACCGCCCGTGTCCAATGTCTCCAGCAGCATCGCGTGGGACATCAGTCGCGCGACCCGCCCGTTAGGCACAAGATTCCATTTGGCTGGCATTTTGGCCGGTTCAAAGACCACTTTCAGCGCGGCATGTCTGTTTCGGCGGCTTTTTCGTTTCTGCCGGAGCCGCTCACCGCAATTCAACCCTGAGCGCGAGGCGCCGCCGCATCTCCGCTCGCGGGATCTGTGCCCACCGCCCTACTTGCGGAAGGTCCAGTAGCGTCCCTTGTTGCTGTCCACAGGGGCCAGGCCGAAGCGATTGTCGGCACGCTGGCCCGTCTGCAGGATGGCGTAGATGTCCTCCATGATGCGGCGGTCCTCGGTGAAGTAGTTGTGCCCGATCAGGCCGGTGGAGGCTGTACTGGCGTCCACCGTCTCGACCCCCGGGACGATCACCAGCCCGTCGCCGGACTCCCCAGCGCGGGCATAGCCGTGGAAGGCGCGGGAGGCCATGAGGGCGCGGTCGCCGGAGGAGGCATAGAGGGTGACGTGGATGTCGGTCTTGGCGAGCCGCGGGGCGACATCCTGGCGGAACAGGTCCGCGTCGATGTCCGGCGCCACCAGGATCATCTCGCGGAGCGGGTTGGGGCCATCCACCCAGCGGTCACCGGCCAGCGTGATGTAGCCGCCGGTCAGGATGCGGTTGCCCATACTGTGGGCCACTAGGTAGATGCGCTTGGCCGGGGTTCGGCCAAGGAGATCCTTGAGGGTCTGCACGAAGTGCGGCTGGGCCCACTCGGCATTGGTTTCGTCCACCGTGTAACCGGTGAGCGTACCCTGGGAGGGCCAGCTGAAGAACAGCACAGGGCCGGCGAACTTGAGGTCGGTGGCGAATTGGGCTACCTGCCGCGCCGCATCGGCAAAGGTCGTGTTGTAGCCATGGACGAAGACCATTAGGCGCCGGTCGCGGGACTTCTCGACAGCCCAGCTCAGCTGCTGGAAGAATTCCGCTTGGTCCATGGGAAGCAGTCCCTTGAGGGCAATGTGCTTGCGCTCGTCGGCGGACCACTCGAAGCGAAACACCGAGGGGGCCTCCTGGCGGCCGATCTCGTGATTGGGCGGGATGCCCACGCTGGCGATACCATATGAGACCTTGCCGCGGTCGGGGCCGAAATCATCCCGTCCAGAGGGGTGGGCGTCGCGATCCGTGACGTAGAAGAGGTCGACTGTCCGGGGACTGGGCTCGGCGGCCTGGAGCACCTGGGTGTCACCCTTAGGGGCAGACCCGCAGCCGGCGAGCATGGACGCAACCAGGCCGACAACGCCAAACAGGCGCGTCAGCGACACAAGGACTTTGCTGGGCATGGACATGGGGGACAACACCGATGGGTTCTGGCTGTGCCCGCGAAACGGCGGCGGGGGGCCTATCTTAGGGCATCCCCGGGGTCGGGATCATATCCTTGTCCAACCCGTCAGGCCCGAGCTAACATCGCAGCGACTCGCACGCAGCGGGCGGATCCCGGGCCAAGCGGCGCCCGAACCCCTACCCCGCCCATCCTCCAACGGAGCCAAGACCGCTATGACCGAGCCGACCGACGCCGTTTCGCGCATGTGATCCAGCTCGCGGTCGCCCCGGTCTTTCTGTTGACCGGGATCGGAGCCCTGCTGGGGGTCAGGTAGTCGGCGTGCATTGGCGTCCGTATCCGCCTTGGCTCCGGCAGATGGACCCCAGCGCTACGCCACCTCTCTGCACCGTCGGCGGGCCACGGCGATTTCGCGCTAGAATCCTCCCCCATGCTGCTCTCACCCAAGTACCGATTCCTGTTCGTTCACATCGCCAAGACCGGCGGCACCAGCGTCCGCTCGGCGCTGGAGGGACTGCGCTGGCGCGACCCCTGGTACCTGGCCACGTTTCTGTGCAGCCGCCTGAGCCACCTGAGCGGCCACCGCATCGCTACCAAGCTGCCGCGTCATGCCAAGGCCATCGCCGCCCGTGAGGTGCTGCCCCGCGACCTGTACGACGCCCTGTTCAAGTTCGCCTTCGTGCGTAACCCCTGGGACGTTCAGGTCAGCTCCTTCCACCACATCCGGCGCGAACGGCCGCAGTACCTGGGCGGGCACGACAATTTCGCCGATTTCCTGCGGTGGAAGCTGGACCCCGAGCGCCCCTACCAGTATCACGTCGATACCTCGATCGAGCTACAGAGCGATTACCTGATCGACCTTCACGGCCAGGTCATCGTGGACTTCATCGGGCGCTACGAGCGGCTGGAGGACGACTTCGCCGAGGCATGCCGCCGCATCGGCATCCCGGCCCCCGCCCTGCCCCATCGGCGCCAGGCCAAGGACCGCGGGCACGACTACCGCTCCTACTATGACGAAGCCACCGCCGCCCTGGTGGCCGAGCACTTCCAAGCCGACATCGACCTGCTCGGCTACCGCTTCGACCCGGACTGATCGACAGGGATTGGGTCCCGTACCGCACGCCAGGAGCCGCCCCCATGGCCAGACCCCACTACGAAGCGGTCGCTGAAGCCGTTTGGTGCATCGACACCGGCCTCTACCGCCAAGGCCTGGCAGCCTGCTACCTGGTCCGTGGCGACGCAGGGGGCCTCGCCTTCATCGACACGGGGACCGCACACACGGTCCCGCTGCTGCTGGCGGTCCTCGCCGAGCTGGGGCATGACCCGGAGGACGTGGACTATGTCATCCCAACCCATGTCCACTTGGACCACGCCGGCGGCGCCGGGCTCCTGATGCAGCAGTGCCCGCGGGCGCGGCTCGCCATCCACCCCAAGGGGGCACCGCACATGATCGACCCGGCCCGGCTCACCGCCGGGGCCACGGCGGTCTACGGCGAGGCCGAGTTCGCGGCGGCCTTCGGGGCGTTGACCCCGGTCCCGGAGGAGCGGGTCCTGGTCTTGGAAGACGGGGCGAGCCTGGACCTCGGAGGTCGGACCCTGACCTTCCTGGACACCCCGGGCCACGCCAACCACCATGGCTGCATTTACGACCCCCTCACCCGGTCCTGCTTCACCGGCGATACTTTTGGCATCGCTTACCGCGAGCTGTGGTCGTCCTCGGGTCCCTACCTGTTCGTCCCGACGACTCCCGTGGCCTTCGACCCGGATGCGTGGCAGTCGAGCCTGGACCGCCTCATGGCCCTGGAGCCACGCGCCATGTACCTGACCCACTACGGCCGGCTGGACGGCCCGGCGACCCTGGTGGAGACGCTGCGCCGCAGCATCCGCGAGCAGTCCGCCCTGGCCGTCGAGACCGCCGCAGCCGGCGCGCAGGGCAGACCCGAGCACCTCCATGCCGCAATCGCGGCGCACCTGGTGGATGGGGCCCAGGCCCATGGGTGTGTCCTGAGCGCAGACGAGATCCGCGAGGTTCTTGCGGTGGACATCGACCTCAATGCCCAGGGGCTTGAGGTCTGGCTGGTGCGCCAGGCCAGGCGCGCCGCCGGAGCCTGACCCGCGACGAGTCACCCGCAACGGCAGCCGGAAGCAGAGCCAGCATCGGGCTACTTAGGATTCCCCGGCGAGCCAGCGGGCCGCCGCCACTGCCGCCTGGCCCAGGGCGATTCCTCCGTCATTGGCCGGGACCTGCCGGTGGGCGAGGACCCGGAGCCCCGCCGCGCGCAGGCCGGCGGCGACCCTCTCGAACAGGGTCCGGTTTTGGAAGACCCCGCCGGACAGGGCACAGGCCGTCACCCCGTGGTGGTCGGCCAGAACCCGTGCAGCAGCGACCAGGGCCTGAGCCAGGCCGACGTGGAAGCGGGCGGCCATGATCCCGGGCCCCTCCCCTGACGCCAAGTCCGCCAGCAGCGCCGACCACAGGGGCGCGGGGTCCAGGATCAGCGCCGCGTCCCTGTCGATCCGGTCCAATGTATAGCCCGCACCGCAGGTCGCCAGGTGAGGGTGGGCCATGGCCTCCAGCTCGATGGCCGCCTGGCCCTCGTAGGCGATCTGGTCCCGGCAGATCCCTAACGCCGCTGCCACGGCGTCGAACAGACGCCCGCAGGAGCTGGACAGGGGCGAGTTGAGGCCGCGCGCCATCATGGTGTCCAACAACCCGAGGGGCCGGGCGGCGAGATAGCGGGTCAGCTCCAGGTCCGGCCAGCCCGCCAGAACCGAACCCCAGCCTAGGTGGGTCGCGAGCTGGGCATAGACGTTCCTCCAGGGCTCGACCATGGCCTTGGCGCCCCCTGGCAGGGGCACCGGCTTGAGCCAGCCCAAGCGCTGGAAGCCTCGGTAGTCGGCGAGCAGGAGTTCTCCGCCCCAGACAGTCCCGTCGTCCCCATACCCCAGGCCATCCAGGGCCAGACCCAGAACGGGCCCGCCATCAAGGGGCCAGGCATTGTCCGCCAGCACCGCCGCGATGTGGGCGTGGTGGTGCTGGACGGTGGCCAGGGCCAAACCGTCGCGGGCGGCCCAGTCTCGTCCAAGCTGGGTCGAGCGGTAGCCGGGATGGCGATCCACCGCCAGCAGGCGCGGGGTGTGGTGGTAGAGGTCGAGATAGAGGCCGATGGTCCGCTCGTAGTCCAGGGCCGTGGTCGCCTCCTCCAGATCCCCCAGGTGCTGGGACAGGATCGCCTGACCGTCCTTGAGGAGGCAGATGGTGTTCTTCAGTTCCCCACCCAGGGCGAGCGTCGGCGGGGCATCGGAGAATCCGGCCGGCAGCGGGATGGGTGCCGGGGCATAGCCACGGGCGCGGCGCAGGAGGCGCGGCGCCCCGTCCATGACGCGCACCACCGAGTCGTCCACCCGGTTGACGATCTCCCGGTCATGCAGCAGGTAGGCGTCCGCCAGCCCGGCGAGGCGTTGACCGGCGTCCCGGTTGTCGGTGCACTGGGGCTCGTCGCTCAGGTTGCCGCTGGTCATCACCAGGGGACGGTCCCAGCCGGCCAGCAGCAGGATGTGCAGCGGACTGTAGGGGAGCATGAAGCCCAGGGTCGCCTGGCCGGGTGCCACAGCGGGCGCGACGGACTCGGGCCCGGTCGCATCCAGCAGGACCACCGGGGCGGCCGAGCTCGACAGCAAAGCGGCCTCCCGCGCGTCCGGGGCGCAGTAACGGCGGATCGCCGCCAGGTCCCGGGCCATCAGGGCAAAAGGCTTGGCGTACCGGCGCTTGCGCCGGCGAAGCTCGGCAACGGCCGCGGGGTTGCAGGCGTCGCACGCCAGGTGGAAGCCGCCGATCCCCTTGACGGCCACGATACGGCCCTGGGCCAAGAGCCGGCTGGCGGCCTCGATCGCATCCTGGGCCCCGAGGTCGACCGGATCGGTGCCCTCCCCTGCCCCATCCTGCAGCCAGACCCGCGGCCCGCACACCGGGCAGGCGTCGGGCTGAGCGTGGAAGCGCCGGTCGGCGGGGTCGGCATACTCCGCGGCGCAATCCGGGCACATGCGGAAGGCAGCCATGCTGGTGTTGGCCCGGTCGTAGGGGATGGCCCGCACGATGCTGAGCCGCGGCCCGCAGTGGGTGCAATTGGTGAAAGGGTAGCGATAGCGCCGGTCGGCGGGGTCGGCGACCTCCGCCGCGCAGGCAGGGCAGGTGGCCGCGTCCGGGACCACGCCCGTGCGCACGGCCCCCGCACCGCTGGCGATGATGCGGAATCCGGCCTCCGCCGGCGGTGCGGCCAAAGGACCCAACAGCGGGCCGCGCTCCAGGACGTCAATCCGCGCGAGCGGCGGGCACTCGGCCCGCAGACCCGCGCAGAAGGCATCGAGCAGCGCCGGTGACCCCCAGGCCCGGATCAGCACCCCATCCCCGTCGTTGCAGACGTCGCCATCGAGCCCCAACCCCTGCGCAAGCCGCCAGACCGTGGGGCGAAAACCGACCCCTTGCACCAGCCCGCGCACACGGATCCGCTCGCCAGCCGGTGCCGGTTCTAGAGCAGAGTCGTTGGTGGTGGGCGGCATGTCGGTCACTGTAGGGCTGCGGGTCCCCGCCAAAGGTACCGGAGGGGGAATAGCCATGCCAGCACCGGGCCGAAATGTCGGTTGCCCTGGAACCCCCCCGCCCCTAGACTGTCTACCCTTCACCTGGGGGCGACATGGTTTCGACGTGGGTCGCAAAACCTGAGGTGCATGCCGAGGTGCGGGTACCTCGTAAAACCGTCCGCAAATCTATAGTTGCCAACGACGACAACTACGCTCTCGCTGCTTAATCCCAGCGGGCCTCTGACCGGCACTTGCCTGTGGGCGTCGGATTCCAGGGGTAACATCACACAGGATCGCGGTGACGGGCGTCCGGACCTGATCCGCTAAAACCTAACGGAATCGCCGACTGATCGCCCTGCCCATCGGGCGGCAGAAGGCTAAAAACAATAGATCGGGCTAAGCATGTAGAACCAATGGCAGAGGGCTTGCGGACGCGGGTTCGATTCCCGCCGCCTCCACCAAGCACAGA
>JBFZCW010000223.1:0-9028 GCA_041307765.1 Chromatiaceae bacterium | reverse complement strand
CTCGCTTGCCGCAATCTGGTGGGTGAGGGCCGGCGGCGCCCCCTCGTCCTGGATCCTCGGCGGACCGGCGGTCCTCGCCGCGGCCTGGACCGCCCGGCGGCTGGAAACGGACATGGGGGTGCGACTCTCCTTCGTAGGACTGTCGCGGTTCATCCCCTTCTTTCTCTGGGAGTCACTGCGGGGTGGCGTCGACGTGGCCCTGCGCACCCTGGGCCCGCGCCTGCGGGTCCGGCCCGGGTTCGCGCGTTACCAAATGAGGCTCGCCAGCCCGTCGGCCCGTGTCTTCTTCGCCAATTGCGCGTCCCTGCTGCCCGGGACCCTGGCGGCGGAGCTTGAGGGCGACTGGCTGACCATGCATGCGCTGAGTACCGAGGCGGACGGCAACCCCGAGCTTCGGCGCCTGGAGCGGGCGGTCGCCCGGCTGTTTTCCGAGGATCTGGAGGGGGTTCGATGACGGGGTTTCTCGCCTGGGCGGCACTCGCGCTGATGCTGAGCCTCCTGCTCGGGCTCATCCGGGTCCTGCGCGGACCCTCCGCGGCGGATCGCCTGATGGCGGCCCAGTTGCTCGGGACCACCGGCGTCGGTCTGCTCCTCCTGCTGGCACCGGTCCTTGGCATTGCGGCCCTGATCGATGTCGCACTGGTCCTGGCGCTCTTGGCCGTGGTCGCCGTGGCGGCCCTGACCGGGCGAGAGGTGCCGGGGGGGCAGGACCGTGACTGAGGTGATCGCCGGGGCCCTCATCGCCGCGGGCATCCTGTTCTACCTGGCCGGCAGCATCGGGCTTCTGCGCCTGCCGGACATCTACTGCCGACTGCATGCCCTGACCAAGGCGGACAACCTTGGGCTGGGGCTCCTTGTCGCCGGGCTGGTCTTGCTCACGGATGATCTGAGAGTCGCCCTCAAGCTGATCCTGATCTGGCTGCTGGTCCTGGCGGCGAGCGCCGCCGGGGCGCATCTCATCGCCGGGCAGGCGCGGCGCGGGGAGGGCCCTTGATGGACGGGATCGCCCTGATCCTGCTCGACGCCCTGCTGATTCTGGTCCTGCTCGGGCTCGCCTGGGCGACCCTGGAGAGCCGCGACCCACGGCGGGGCGTGGTGCTCTTCATCGCCTTCGGGCTGGTGCTGGCCCTGGCCTGGGCGCGGCTGGCGGCACCGGATGTGGCCCTGGCGGAGGCCGCCATCGGCGCCGGGCTTTCGGGGGCCCTGTTGCTGGCGGCCCTGCGTGACGAGCCGGAGGCAGGGCACGATCCGAGCGAGCCAGAGCCCGCCACGCCGGCCAAGCGGCGCCTGCCGGGTCTGACCAACTGGGCTGTGGGCGTACTCTGCCTGGGCCTCGGCCTGGTGGTCACGTGGGCCTTCGTGGATACCCTTTCGGGGGCCGACCCCGAACGCCTGGCCGGGCAGGTTATGGCCCGGCTCGGGGAGAGCGGGGTGAGCAACCCGGTCACCGCCGTGCTGCTCAACTTTCGCGGCTATGACACCCTGCTGGAACTGGCCGTGCTGCTCGCCGCCCTGCTCGGCATCCTGGCCCTGGGCCCGGAGCGGGGCGGCTATGCGCCGGCGGGGCCTGTCTTGGCGGGGTTGGGGCGCTGGCTGGTTCCAGTCCTGATCCTCACCGGCGGTTACCTGCTCTGGGTCGGTGCCCATGCCCCCGGTGGCGCCTTCCAGGCCGGCGCCGTGCTGGCGGCCGCCGGGGTGATCCTGCGTCTGGCCGGGTACCGGACGGCGGGTCTGCCCCAGGGCCTTGCCCTGAGGGCCCTGAGCCTGGCCGGGGTGGCGGTCTTTCTCGCAGTCGGCCTGGCCCTTCTGGTCGCCGGCCGTCCCTTCCTCGGCTTCCCTCCGGCGTGGGCCGGAACCCTGATCCTGGTCATCGAGTCGGCCGCTACCCTGGCCATCGGGGCGACCCTGGCCCTGGCCTTCATCGGCGGCCGGCCCGCCGCCTGGGACAGTCCGGAGCAGCGCCGCGCCCTCAACCCCACCCAGGTCCACAACCAACCATGACCACGGCACTCCTCTACGGCCTGGCCGGGATCGGCCTGGCGGCCCTCGGCCTGCGCGGCAGCCTCGCTCAGGTGTCGCTGCTGCGCCGCCTGCTGGCCCTGAACCTGATGGGGTCCGGCGTCTTTCTGATGCTGGGCGCGGTCGCCTACCGCGGCCCCGGACTCTCCCCGGACCCGGTCCCCCAGGCCTTGGTGCTGACCGGTATCGTGGTCGCGGTGAGCGCCACCGCCCTCGCCCTGGCCCTGGGACGCCGCCTACGGGAGACACCCGACCGTGACTGACGCCGTGATCTGGGTCATCGCCCTGCCGTTGGCCGGGGCGCTGCTGACGGTGCTTTCCCCGCGGCACGTCGATGCGGTGGGGGTGGCGACCGCGCTCGGCACGGCGACGGCGGCCCTCGCCCTGCTCTGGCAGGTCGCGGCAGGTGGACCTGTCCGATATGCCGTCGGCGGTTGGACCCCCGGCCTCGGGATTGCCTTACACGCCGACGGGTTGGCTGTGGCCCTGCTGGTCATGACCGCCCTGGTTGCCCTGGCCGCTGGTGCTTACGCGACTGCCTACTTTCGCCAAGGCTTGGGCCGCAGGCGTTTCTGGCCCCTTTGGCTGCTGCTGTGGACGGCGCTCAACGCCCTGTTCCTGGCCGGCGACCTGTTCAACATCTATGTCACCCTGGAGCTTCTGGGCCTCGCGGCGGTGGGCCTGACGGCCCTGGGCGGCAAGCGTGCGGCCCTGGAAGCGGCGCTGCGCTATCTGGTGGCGGGGCTGGTGGGCTCCATGGCCTACCTCGCCGGGGTGGTCCTGATCTACACGGCCTACGGGACCCTGGACCTGGCCGCGGTCGCCGCCGCCATCCGACCCGAGCCAGCGGCGTGGACCGCCCTGGCCCTGATGACCGCCGGGCTGCTGCTCAAGACGGCCCTTTTCCCCCTGCACTTCTGGCTGCCCCCCGCCCACGCCAACGCCCCAGCCCCGGTGAGTGCCGCCCTCTCGGCCCTAGTGGTGAAGGCCGCCTTCTATCTTGTCCTGCGGCTGTGGCTGGACCTGTTCGCACCGGTGGTGACCAGTGCCGCCGCCAACCTGCTGGGCCTGCTCGGTGCCGCCGCGGTGCTCTGGGGTTCCTGGCAGGCCCTGCGGGCGGAGCGCCTCAAGCTGGTGGCCGCCTACTCCACCGTGGCCCAAATCGGGTACCTTTTCCTGTTCTTCCCGTTGCTCGCCGGGCTGCCGGACGGCTCCGTACGGGACGCGGTGTTTGGCGGGGCCGTGCTGCTAGCCCTCACCCACGGCTTTGCCAAGGGGGCCCTGTTCCTTGCCGCCGGGGTCGTGCAGCAGCGCGCCGGTCACGACCGCATCCGCGACCTCGACGGCACCGCCCAAGGGTTCCCCGCCGCCACCTTCGCCATCGCGCTCGCCGGGGTCGCCCTGATCGGCCTGCCCCCGAGCGGGGCCTTCATCGGCAAGTGGCAACTCATCAGCGGGGCCATCGCGACCGGTCAGTGGTTCTGGGTGCCGGTGGTGCTGGCCGGCTCCCTGCTCGCGGCGGCCTACATCTTTCGCGTCCTGGGGCACGCCTTCGGCGATCGACCCTCGCAAGACCGCCGCATGACGCTGGCGCGTGAGGAGGTACCGGCCCTGGCCCTGGCGACCCTTGCCACCGTGATCCTTGGGCTGGGGGCTGCGCCTCTCTGGACCCTGCTGGGGGCCACCGGGCTGCTGGACGGACGTGCCTTGGACTTCGATGCCTGGCTGCCTGGGCTCATCGTCCTGTCTTCCTGGGTGCCCGGGGTGTTCATCTTCGTCCTGCAGGAAGACAGCCATCGCCTGCGCACGGCGCTGAACCTGTTCGGGGCCGTCACCAAGCTGGTCCTGGTGGGGGTGATGATCTGGGGGGTGTTCCACGGCCACGTCTACGAGACGCGCTGGACGCTGGGGCCTGGGCTCGAGCTGGTGCTGCACGCGGACGCCCTGTCGGTGCTCTTCGTGACCCTGTCTACCGTCCTCTGGCTGGTGACCACGGTCTATGCCATCGGTTATCTGGAGGAATCTCCCCGCCGCAGCCGCTTCTTCGGTTTCTTCAGCCTGTGCGTGACGGCGACCGTCGGGCTCGCCCTGGCTGGCAACCTGCTGACCTTCGTGATCTTCTACGAGGCCCTGACGCTCGCGACCTACCCCCTGGTGGCCCACCGCGGCACCCCGGAGGCCATCCGCGGGGCGCGGATCTACCTCACCTATACGCTGGGCGGGGGCGCCCTGGTCCTGCTCGGTGCCATCTGGCTGGGGACCCTGGCGGGACCGCTGGAGTTCGTGCAGGGGGGCATCCTGGGCAATCTGCCGGCGGAGCTGCATGGGCAGTTCCGCTGGATCTTCCTGGTGCTGATCATCGGGCTCGGGGTCAAGGCGGCCCTGGTCCCCCTGCACGGCTGGTTGCCCCACGCCATGGTCGCGCCGGCCCCGGTCAGTGCCCTGCTGCACGCGGTGGCCGTGGTCAAGGCCGGGGCCTTCGGCATCGTCCGGGTCGTCTACGACGTCTACGGAGTCGAGTTCGCCGACCGACTCGGGCTCCTCACGGGCCTGGCCGTGGCGGCGGCAGTGACCATCCTCTACGGCTCGCTGCGCGCCCTGATGCAGGACAACCTCAAGAAGCGGCTGGCCTACTCGACGGTGAGCCAGGTCTCCTACATCGCGCTGGGCACCGCCATCCTGGGACCCATCGCCAGCATCGGCGGGGTGGTGCACCTGGTCCACCAGGGGCTGATGAAGATCACGCTGTTTTTTGCCGCCGGCAACTATGCGGAGACCCTCGGCGTTCACAAGGTGAGCGAGATGGACGGCGTTGGCCGGCGCATGCCGGGCACGACGTTCGCCTTCACCATCGGCGCCCTGGGCATGATCGGGGTCCCGCCCATCGCGGGCTTCGTGACCAAGTGGTATCTGGGGCTTGGGGCGGTCGCAGCCGGCCAGGCGGCCTGGGTCCTGCCGGTGCTCATCGCCAGCAGCCTGCTCAATGCCGCCTATTTTCTCCCCGTCCTTTACCGCGCCTGGTTCCGCGAGCCGGCGGGGGACTGGCCGGAGGAGCACATCCCGGCCGGTCGCCGGGAGACCGCTGGCGCCTTGCTCTGGCCGCCGGTGGTGACCGCAGCGCTGGCACTGGCCGCGGGGCTCTTCGCCGCGGCGCCCTACAGCCCGCTGGAGTGGGCGGAGCTGATCGCGCGGCGGGAGTACGGGCTGTGAACGCGGCACTGTTGCTCTTGGCCTGGCTCGCGCCGCTGCTGGCCGCCGGCCTCGCCTGGCAGACTTGGGGGCGCTGGCTCCCGGCCCTCGCCGCGCTGCCCGCCCTGGTGGCGGGGATCACCCTGCCGCTCGGTGCGCGCCTGGAGGTGCCCTGGCTGCTGTTGGGGGCGCGGTTCGGCCTGGATGGGAGCGGGCGAGTCTTCCTGCTGTTCACCGCTGTCCTGTGGCTGGTGGCCGGGCTCCAGGCGGCCTTGACCATGGGCGCGGACCCTCGGGCTGGCCGCTTCCGGCTGTTGTTCCTACTCGCCATGGCTGGCAACCTCTGGCTCATCGTGGGCCAGGATCTGGTGAGTTTTTACCTCGGCTTCGCCCTCATGGGCCTTGCCGCCTATGGGCTGGTGATCCACAGCGGCGAGCCCTCCGCGCTGCGGGCGGGGCGGGTCTATCTGGCCATGACCCTGGTCGCCGAGCTCGCCCTGTTCGCGGCCCTGGTCCTGATTGCCGACCACGCGGGGACAATGGTCCCGGAGCCGCACCAACTCCTGTCCTTGAGCGACTGGGCCATTGGGCTTCTGGTGTTGGGGCTGGGGATCAAGGCGGGCCTCCTCGGGCTCCATGTCTGGCTGCCCCTGGCCCACCCCGCGGCGCCGGTCCCGGCCAGTGCGGTGCTCAGCGGCACCATGATCAAGGCGGCCCTGATCGGCTGGCTGCGCCTCCTGCCCCTGGGCCAGGAGCCGCTACCGGGTTGGGGCGGGCTTTTGGTGGCCCTGGGCATCGCCACCCTCCTCTACGCCATCCCGATCGGGCTGACGCAGACCAACCCCAAGGTCGTGCTCGCCTATTCCAGCGTCGGCAAGATGGGTCTGATGACGGCCCTGCTGGGGGCGGCCCTGCTGGAGCCACCCCTCGCGCCCGCCCTCGTCGCCGCTCTGGCCCTGTACGCCGCCCATCATGGGCTGGCGAAGGGGGCCCTGTTCCTTGGCGTGGGCATCGCACGGGAGACCAGAGCTCCCTGGGTCCTGGCGTTGCTTGCGATCCCCGCCCTGGCCCTGGCCGGGGCGCCCTTCACCTCCGGGGCCCTGGTCAAGGGGCTGGTCAAACCCGAGCTGGCGGGACTGGTCGCCCCCTGGGGGCTTGCCCTGACCCTGGCGCTCACCGCATCGACCCTGGGGACGACCCTCCTCATGGCGCGCGTCCTCGTGTTGGTCGGCGCTGGGGGACGCGCATCCGAGCCGTCGCCGGTGCGGATCGCCCTGCCCTGGCTGGGCCTCGTCGCCCTAGTCCTTGCCGGGCCCTTCCTGACAGGGCTGGCCTTTCCCGACTTGGCCTCCGGTTGGCCCGTCCTGGCCGGGTGCCTGCTGGCCCTGTTGCTGGCCCTGTCCCACCTCGCATGGGCCAAGGCCCTCGTCGGGCTTATCCCGCCTGGAGACCTGCTGCACCCCCTGAGCCATGCCGCGGAAGCCGCATGGCGCTCGATGCGAGCCGCTGCCGGCAAGGTCCCGGTGCAAGGTCTCGGCGGGGTGACCGAGCTCTTGCGCCAGGCCAGCGTGGACAGAGCCGACTGGCTGGATGCCGCCGATCGGACGCTGCGGCTGTGGCCTGTGGCAGGGACCCTGTTCCTTGCCGTCGCCGGCAGCGTCTGGGCCCTCGTGTCGCTGGCGCCCTGACCACCTTCCTGAGCCTCTGGGCTGCGTGTCCCGACCGCTGGCGTGCCGGCACCGGACCATGGCCGGGGGTAGAATGCTCGACGTCCGCTACGGCGCATCGACAGGAGCATCCACATGGCAGAGAAAAGGCCGGTCCTCACGACCCGCGACACCGCCGCTGCCGTCTTCCTGCTAGCCGGGTTTTACCTGGCCGGAATCGTCCCCACGGTCGAAATCGCCTGGGTCATGGTCTTTCTGCTGCTCGTCGTCTTTCTGTTCGCCTTTGAGGTTGTGGCGGTGGACGTCGCGGCCATCCTGGTGATGGTGCTCCTCGGCCTCACCAGCTTGCTGGCCCCGATCATGGGCCTCAATCAGGGCCTGGTGCCCATCGGCGACCTGTTCAACGGCTTCGCCAGTAACGCGGTGATCTCCATCATCGCGGTCATGATCATCGGGGCAGGCCTCGACAAGACCGGACTCATGTCGGAGGTGGCCTCCTTCATCCTGCGGGTTGGCGGGAAGACCGAGGCCCGCATCGTTCCCTTCATCTCCGGTGCCGTTGGGTTTATCTCCAGTTTCATGCAGAACGTGGGGGCGGCAGCCCTCTTCCTGCCGGTGGTCAGCCGCATCTCAGCGCGCACCGGCCTGCCGATGTCGCGCCTGCTCATGCCGATGGGTTTCTGCGCCATCCTGGGCGGTACCGTGACCATGGTTGGGTCAAGCCCACTGATCCTGCTCAACGATCTGATCCTGACGTCCAACAGGACCCTGGCCGCCGACGCCCAGATGGCGACTTTTCCACTGTTTGCCGTTACGCCCATCGGCCTGGTCCTGGTGATCACAGGCATCCTCTACTTTGTGCTCGCCGGACGCCTGGTGCTGCCTGTGCGAAAGGGCGAGGGCCTGGAGGGGGCTAATGCCATGCAGTATTTCGCCGACACCTACGGCATGAAGTCCTTCGGGATGCACGAGGTGCGCGTCCCGGCTCAGAGCCCTTTGGTGGGCGTGAGCGTCGACGACATGGAGCGGTGCTGGAGGCTGCGCAGCATCGGGATCGAAAAAGGCGACGGGCTGCGTTTCGGAGCCGAGGGAGTGGACCGCAGCTTGGGGATCGAGGCGGGCACCGTCCTCTGCCTGCTGGGGCCGGACGCGTCGTTCGACGCCTTCGCGGCAGAGACCGGCGTCGACGTGCATCGGGAGCTGGAGGTTTTTGCCGAGGCTCTCTCCCCTGCGAAGGCTGGCGTCGCGGAGATCGTCATCCCGCCTGCCTCGAAGCTCATCGGCAAGACCGCCCGTGACCTGTGGATGCGCAAGACCTACGGCCTATCCCTGCTGGCCCTCCATAGGGTGGCGGGCACCGTCTGCGTCGGGACTGGCGGCCTGCGCGATACGCCATTTCAGGTGGGCGACACCCTGGTGGTGCACACCACCTGGGCGGATCTGGCGCGCCTGGAGACAAACCGCGACTTCGTGGTGCTGACGACGGATTACCCCCACGAGGAACTGCGGCCCCACAAGCTTGTGCATGCCCTGGTGCTGTTCGCCGTTACCCTGGGACTGGTGTTGTTCACCGACCTGCGCTTGTCCGTCGCTCTGCTGACGGGGGCGGTTGGGATGGTGCTTGCGGGGGTGCTGTCCATCGAGGAGGCGTATCAATCGGTGAGTTGGAAGACGGTCTTCCTGCTCGCCTCTCTGATCCCCCTGGGCGTGGCAGTCGAAGGCTCCGGAACCGCGGCCTGGATCGCGGACCAGACCCTCGGGGTGCTCGGCGGCATGCCGATCTGGGTCATCCAGGCCGCGCTCGCCGTGCTTGCGACCTTCTTCACCCTGGTCATGTCCAACGTGGGGGCGACCGTGCTCCTGGTTCCACTGGCGGTGAATATCGCCATTGGCGCTGGGGCAAACCCGGCGCTCTTCGCCCTGACCGTGGCGATCTCCACCTCCAACTCCTTCCTTATCCCGACCCACCAGGTCAACGCCCTCATCATGGGTCCAGGCGGCTACCGGGTGCCGGATTTCCTGCGGGCCGGCGGCATCATGACCGTCCTCTTCCTGGTGGTGTCCCTGAGCATGCTCAATCTGGTCTTCTGAGCGCGCTCCTCAGGCGCACCCGGGACCGGTCATCCCCTTGCCGGTGCGTCGGCTCCCTTTCC
>JBFZCW010000222.1:0-13549 GCA_041307765.1 Chromatiaceae bacterium | reverse complement strand
CGCACCCGCCCAGGACCAGCCAGAAAGTGCCGATCAGCTCGGCCAGGGAACGCTGAAACAGGGGCATAAGGGTCTCCTCTTTGTACGGGGTGGGGTCGGTGTCTAGACCCGGGCAAGTGAGCCAGGTCAGGGTCTTGGGCTGTCTTGTCTGCCCCGCCGCCGCATCCTAAGGGACGGATTCATCGGACGCTGGTGCCGGAGCGGCCGGAAGTGTATCAGTTTCACGCGTCTCCCCGGCAAACGGCCTGCCTAGGGTCGACCCCCATCGTCGTCGGCCTTGATCCGGGTCAATTGCGGGGCACCGGCCCGTCCCTTGCCGAGGCCGCTCCCGGGACGGACCTGGCTTGCCAGCCCGGGTCAAACACCTTACGCTTTGCGGCCTTCCGTCCCCCCAGCCGGCAGCCCTACCCAAGACCGCCCCCAAGCCTGCCGCCCCCTGAGCCAGCCGTCCCTGAGGTAGAACCGCCATGGACCAGCCCTTCGCGCAAGCACGTTTCAACATGATCCACCAGCAGGTCCGCCCGTGGGGGGTGCTGGACGAACGAGTCCTCGACGCGTTGGATCGGGTGCCCCGCGAGCGCTTCGTCCCGACAGCCTACCTGAGTCTGGCCTTTGCGGACATCGACATACCCATCGGCGACGGCCAGCACATGCTCGCGCCCAAGTTGGTCGGGCGACTCCTGCAGGCGGTGGCAGTCAAGCCCGGCGAACGCGCCCTGGAGATCGGAACAGGTACCGGCTATCTGGCCGCCTGCCTCGCGCACCTCGGGGCTCGGGTACTCAGCCTGGAGATCGACCCGGGGCTGGCGGCGGAAGCCCGCGAGCGCTTGTCTGCCCACGGGTTTGGCCAGGCGGAGGTGCGCGTCGCCGACGGCCTGGCGGGACCTGTCGCGGGCGGCCCCTTTGACGTCCTGGTTGTGACCGGCTCGCTACCCAGCGAGGACGGCTTGACGGGGCTGCGCCAACAGCTGACCCTCGGCGGGCGCCTGTTCGCCGTCGTGGGCGAGGCCCCGGCCATGGCGGCCCTGCTGATTACCCGGGTCGGTACCGCGGACTACCGCCGCGAGTCCTTGTTCGAAACCTGCATCGATCCGATGGCCAACGCGGCCGCGCCGGAACGGTTCGTCTTCTGATCCGACACACTCAGATGAAACAGATGCTTCCTAGAGACCTCGACGCTCGTCTTCGCGACAGCGACGAGCCGCCGTTGTTGTTGGATGTCCGGGAGCCCTGGGAATTCGGCATTTGCCGCATCGAAGGGGCACGATCGTTGCCCATGCGCCAGATCCCAGCGGCCTTGGACGAGCTCGACCGGGACCGAGAGCTGGTGGTGATCTGCCACCATGGCATCCGCAGTCAGCAGGTGGCCATGTATCTGGACCACCAAGGGTTTCGCAACGTGATCAATCTACAGGGCGGTGTGGCGGCCTGGGCGCGGGACGTGGACCCCGCCATGCCGACCTACTGACCTGGGCCGACCGCAACGTCGGTGGATGTCCTGGCCGTCCTGTCGGTCTTCGCCGGTGCCGGGTTCGGCGCCCTGCTGCGTTGGTTCCTAGGCTTGCGGTTCAACCCCATCTTCCCGACCCTGCCCCTGGGTACGCTGGCAGCCAATCTGCTCGGCGGCTTGCTGGTCGGCTTGGCCATTGCCTGGCTTCATAGACACCCGGGGCTGGCCCCCGAGATACGTCTGCTGGTCATCACCGGGTTCCTTGGGGGTCTGACCACGTTCTCCACCTTCTCCGCGGAGGTTGCCGACATGCTCCTGCGGGGCCAGTACCTCTGGGGTCTGGGGGCTGCGGCGGCCCACCTGGCCGGGTCTCTGACCATGACCTTTGCCGGCATCGGGTTAGTCCACTGGCTGCTTGCGCGGGGCTGATCCGCGAGGGCAGGTCCCTTGTGTCGACACCGGACGAGGAGCCACGAATGCAAGGCTGTTTCCTCAAATTCTACGTCGCCGAGAACCGCCGGCACCATCACAAGCTGGCTTATGAGTGGCTGCTGGAAGAGGCACGGCGCGTTGGACTCCACGGCGGGTCTGCGTTCCGCGCCCTGGCGGGCTTTGGCCGCAACGGCCGGCTGCACGAGGACCGCTTCATCGAGCTGGCCGGCGATCTCCCAGTGGAGGTGGGCTTCGTGGTCACGCAAGCGGAGGCGGATGCCTTCCTGGAACATATCCGCGCCCAGGGGCTCAACCTGTTCTATCTGCGGGTCCCGGTGGAGGCGGGCTTTACGGACGGCCGGCCGCCTTGATGTGCAGGCTTGCTAAATCGCCGATTTCGGCCAACCTTTCCCTGGTGCGGCAGGTTTGTCAGGGTGCTTGACCGGCCGCGCGCCGCGGGCAACCCAACACAGATCGCGGAGGACTGCCATGACCATCCACCAGGCCGACATGCCCCTGTCCCTCGGGCGCTACTCCCAATTGCTCATCATCGACGCCCAGGAGCGCTTGGCCGCGGCCATGCCCCCGGACGATCTTGCCAGGGCCCTGGCCAACATCCAGCGGCTGGTCACAGCGGCCAAGATCCTGGAGATCCCCATCATTGCCACCCAGCACAACTCCAAGGGTCTGGGTCCCATCATCCAGGCCATCCGTGAGGAACTGCCGAAGGACGTGGAGCCCACGGAGAAGACCTGCTTCTCCTGCTGCACCGCGGCGGGGTTCGAGCGCAACCTGGACCGGCAACCGGACCGCAAGCAGGTGGTGATGGTCGGTATGGAGGCCCACATCTGCATCGTCCAGACCGCCTCTGGGCTGCGCCGCTGGGGTTATCAGGTCTTCGTCCCGGAGGACGCCATCTGCTCGCGGCACCCGGCCCATCGGCTCAACGCCGTGGGGCGGATGCGCCACGGGGGGATACACATCACGAATGCGGAGTCCGTCGGCTTCGAGTGGCTGGGGGACTCGGCCCATGAGCGCTTCCGAGAGGTCTGGTCGTTGTTCAGGGATTGAGGCCGGGGCCGGCACAGTGACTCGTACCAGTATCTCCCTGGGTCACCGCCGGGCCGGCCACACCACCCCGTTCCAACAAGCTGTCAACTAATGCTAACAGCCGCGGCAGGGCCCCGCGGTTCTCGGCCATGACCCGCAGGGCGTTTTCCCCGATCCGGGCGCGCTCCGCGGCGTCGGTCAGCCAGGCGCAGAGCTGCCGGGTGAGTCCCGCCGCGTCGGCCACCTGGGTGGCGGCGCCTTCCTCGACCATCAGTCGGGTAATGGTGGCGAAGTTGAAGCTGTGGGGCCCGATGACGGCGGGGACACCGACGGCGGCGGCCTCCAGAAGGTTGTGCCCGCCGACCTTGACCAGGCTGCCGCCGACGAAGGCAATGTCCGCTGCCGCCAGGAAGACCTGCAACTCTCCCATGGTGTCGCCGAGGAAGACCGACGTCTGGGTCGTGCAAGGTTGGTGACCGCTGCGCCGCGCAAGGGTCAGTCCCTCCCTCGCGATCAGGGCTGCGACCCGCTCAAAGCGGTCGGGGTGTCTGGGGACCAGCGCCAGGAGCGCCTCCGGCACCTCGGCACAGACCCGGCGGTGGACGGCCAGGAGCTGTTCCTCCTCCCCCTCGTGGGTGCTCGCGGCCACCCACACCGGGCGCTCGGAGCCCCAGAGGCGGCGCATGACCTCGGCCTGCTCCCGCAGGCTGGCGGGAAGATGCAGGTCGAACTTGATGCTGCCGGTGATCTGTACCCGGGAGGGCGGTGCGCCAAGCTCCATGAACCGCGTCGCGTCGGCCTGGGCCTGGGCGGCGATGACGGTGAAGCGGGCGAAGGTCTCCCGGGCAAAGCCGCCGAGCCGGGCATAGCCTTGGGCGGAGCGCTGTGAGAGGCGCGCATTGGCGAGGACCACGGGGATCCCGCGCCGTTCGCAGGCGCGGAGCATGTTTGGCCAGACTTCGGTCTCCATCACCAGCACCAGGCGCGGGGCCACGGCATCCAGGAATCGCTCCACCGCGGGCTTGAGGTCGTAGGGGGCGTAGACATGGCCGATGCGGTCCTCGAACAGCGCCCGCAGGCGCGCCGAGCCGGTCGGCGTCGTGGTGGTGACCATGATCCCCTGCCCCGGGTAGCGGTCCAGCAGGTGGCGGATCACCGGCTGGGCGGCCTGGACCTCCCCGACGGACACGGCGTGGATCCAGACCCTGGCCCTCAGATCGGCCCTGTCGTAAGAGCCGAGGCGCTCGCCCCAGCGCTCGCGGTAGGCCGGCAGGCGCCGACTGCGCCAGAGCAGCCGGAGCAGGGCGAATGGGAGGGCCAGGTAGAGCACGATGTCGTAGACGCTCTGCATCAATGGGTCTCCTCCGCCAGCCGCTGGCGCCACTCCAACAGCACCGGCTTGGGCGCGTCCTTCATGGCCAGTTTCCACCAGTAACCCAGCACGTTGTCGCCAAACGAGATGGCCTTGCGCGGCAGGACCAGGGGGTGGTCCGCCGCCGTCGCGGCCCCGCGCAGGCAGGTGGTGGCGCTGGCGTAGCCGGCGCTCGCGGCGGCCCGCACCGCCCCCAGATCGAAACTTCCGAAGGGGTAGCAGAGATGCCGGACAGGCTCGCCTAGCAGGTCCTCCAGAGCCGCCTTGCTGTCCGCCAGTTCCGCTCGCTGCCGCTCGGGGCCAAGTTCCCCGAGCTTGGCATGGGTCGCGGAGTGGGACCCGATGGTAATGCCCGCGGCACGGACCTCCCGCAGGCACGCCGCGGACATCAGAGTCGGGACCGGGCGGCCGGGTTCCTCGGTGGCCCAGGTCATGGACCGCCCCAGCCATCCGCTGATGGCGTAGACCGTCGCCGGGAAGCCGTGGCGCTGCAGCACCGGCAGGGCGTGGTCGGCGAAGTTCTCGTAGGCATCGTCGAAGGTCAGGACCACGGCGCGAGGCGGGGTCCGCGCGGCGCCGCTGAGGCAGGCGAGGGCCTCATCCAGGTCCAGCACCCGCCAACCCAGACGGGCGAGGAGCGTCATCTGGGCGGCGAAGCGCCCGGCGTCGCAATAGTTGGCGCGGTGGGCCCGCATGGGTGCGAAGCGCCCGACCTGATGGTACATGAGGATCGAAATGTGCGGGCTCATGGTCTCTGCGGGGGCGTCCTCAGGTCCTGGCCAAGGTGCGGTAGAGCTCGAGGTACTGAGAGACGATCGCGTCGCGGCCGAATTCCGCCTGCACCCGGCGGCCCCCGCGCTCCACCATGGACCCAGCCAGAAGCGGGTCGTCGACCAGGGCACGGATGCCGGCGGCCAGCGCCCGCGGATCGCCGCAGGGGACGCACCAGGCATCCTCCCCGTGACGGGCGATCTCGCGGGCCCCGCGGAAGAGGCTGGTGACCAGGGGACGCCCCCAGGCCCAGGCCTCGAGGATCACGTTCCCCAGAGTCTCTTCCTCCCGCGACGGGAAGACAACCTGGTCGGCCAGACAAAAGAAGGGACCTGGGTCGGTCTGCCAGCCGGGCCAGACCAGCCGGTCTGAAACTCCGACCCTGGCGGCCTTGCGTTCGAGCTCGGGGCGCAAGGGCCCGTCGCCGAGCAGGATCAGGCGCAGCGGGCGTCCCCCGATCTCGCGGGGCAGGATGGCCAAGGCGTCGAGCAGGTCTGCGTGCCCTTTGACCGGGACGAAGCGACCCGGCGCCAGAAGGACCCAGGCGTCCTTGGGAATAGCCAGGGTCGCCCGCAGGGCCGCGACCTCCGCCGCTGCGACCGGATGCACCGGATCGGCGAAGTTGTAGATATGGAAGACCCGTCCGGCGGGTAGGCCCTGGCGCACCATCCAGTCGCAGAGCCCACGGGTGTTGCCGATCCAGGCGTGCGCGTGGAGGTAGGGGTCGAGCTTGTAGTAGCCACCCAGCCGTGCCACATGGATAGGACCGCGGCCCCCTTTCTCATCCGGGCTCAGGTGGGTGAGGCGGGTCGCCCGCCCCATGTAGGTCTGGACGAGGTCCGGGCGGAGCCTACGGATCAGCCGGGAGACCGCGAGGCGGGACCAGGGGTCCCAGACGCTCAGGAAAGGCAGGCGATGGAGCGGTAAGGAGGGCAGGTTGCCGGCCAGGCCATCCAGTTCGCTTCCGCGGCGGATGCCGAGCTCCGCCCGGGCCCCGCGCGCGGCCAGGGCCGCGGCGAAGCGCAGAAACCAGCGTTCCGCCCCGCCCAAGGCCTTGCTGCCGACCAGCTGCAGGCTCAGCGGTTCGCTCACCCTGGTATGCCCAACAGTTCGCGGTATACGGCCAGGTTGCCGTCCACCATGGAGTCGATCGAAAACTCCCGGCGCATCAGTTCCCGCCCGCCCTCACCCAGGCGGCGGCGCAGGGCAGCGTCCTCCAGTAGTTTGCCCAGTGCTGCCCTGAGGGCCGCCTTGTCGCCTGGTGGGACCAGTACGCCGTTGATACCGTCGCGCACCGCCTCAGGTATGCCGCCGGCCGCGCTCGCGAGGATCGGCACCCCGGCGCTGGCGGCCTGCAGCAGAGAGACCCCGAGCCCCTCCATGGTTGCCGGGTGGACCAACAGGTCCAGGCAGGGGAGCAGTCTGTCCAGGTCGTCACGGAAGCCGGCAAGATGGACCCGCTCGGCGAGCCTAAGCGCCGCGATCCGGGCGCGCAACTCCGCCTCCAGGGGACCTTGTCCGAAGAAGATGACGTGAAGGTCGGGGTGGGCGGCGGCCAATGGGGGCAGCGCCTCCAGCAGGAGGCGATGTCCCTTGCGCGGGATCAGCTGGGCGACGACGCCCACCAGAAGGGCATCCGCCGCTACCCCCAGTTCGGCGACCGCGCGGCGGTCGCAGGACCGCTGGAAGCGCCCCCAGTCCACGGCGCTGCGCACCACTCGCAGCCGGGACGCCGGCAACCCCTCGGAGAGCAGGACCCTGCCGATCCCCTCGGAGATGGCAATGACCCGGTCGTGCAGCCGGTATTTGAGGGCGACCAGCCAGCGGGGCTCCGGGTTGTCCACCCGCCGGGTGTGGACCACAGGGATCCGGCTCACGCGGGCGGCCACGCCGCCCCAGACGTCCGCGCCGATCCGGCTGTGCAGATGGACCAGGTCCGGGCGGGTGCTGCGGATCAGTCGGCCGAGCCGCCAGACCATTCCGACATCGGCGTCGCCGCGCAGGGTCAAACCGTGCACCTCGGCGAAGGATGTCGCCGCTGCGGCCAGGGCGCAGCCGCGCGGGCAGGCCAGAAGGTTCCTGTGGCCCCGCGCGGCCAGGCCCTCCAGCAGGTACAGAACCTGTTGAGCCCCGCCATAAAGGCGGCTGCCGCCCTCAACATGGAGGATCCTCAAGGCGCGGCCTCGTCGGGAACTGCTCCCGGCCCACACGGATCTGGGATATGCCCGGAATGCGCGCTGGGAACCGCTCCTGGCCCACAGGGATGTGGGACATGTCCGGAATGCAGGGCCATTTCCGGACGAGCGTCCCCGGCATGTTCCCAATCCTGGGTTGCCAGGAGCAATTCCGGACGAGTGGTTCCGGTACCTCGGATTTCCCTGTCCGCCGCCAAGACGGCGCGGGCCTCTGTCAGGACCTCGCCCACCTCGATCATGCGCATGCAGGTGAAGGCCCCGTTGCAGGTCGGACGGCGTTTGCAGGGAGAGCAAGCCAGTCGGTGGTACAGGACCCTGGCGCTGCCTCGGGTGGTATTGCGGTAGGGGCAGGTGGAGCCGAACAAGAGCAGGCTGGGGCGGGCGAAGGCGATGCCCATGTGTCCGAGGCCGGTGTCCACCGCCACGACCAGGGCGGCGCGGTGGATCAGGGCGGCCGCCTCGAGCAGGCTGGTCTCGCCGACCAGATCGACCAGGCCAGCCTGGTCTTCGGCCCCGGCCTGGACTTCGGTCTGGGCCGCGGTCTGGGCCGCGGTCTGGGTCAGTGTGCGGATCTCGGAGGCTGCCGCGCGGTCCGCCGGGCCGCCGAGCATGACCGTGCGCAGGCCGAGCTCGGTCCTCAGGCGCTGGGCCAGGTCCGCCCAGCGCGGGGCGAGCCAGTGCTTCTGTGGCCGGGTTGTAAAGGGGCAGATTACGGCGTAGCCCGCCCCCAGACCATGGGCCTCGATCAAGTCTGTCGCTCGATCCGCTTCGGCCGCGCTGTAGTGGACGACCATCTCGAAGGGCTCCACCGGGAGCCTCAGGTGCTCGGCCAGGTAGAGGTACTCCGAGCCGATGCGGTCCGGGTCCCCGCCGCGGGGCAGGGTGCTGGTCATGAGCCATTGGCTGCCTTCGCGGGCGCCCAGGCCCACGCGCTCGCGGGCCCCGGAGAGCCAGGTCAGTGCCCCACTCTTAAGCAGCCCTTGCAGGTCCAAGGCCAGGCTGAAGCCGCGGCCCGCCAGGTCCCTGCGAAAGGCACGGATGGTGTTGACCAGGGCCCGCCAGCGGCGCTGCTGCCAGAGGGTCCGCCACTCCTTGTAGGGCCAGGGGATGACCTCGTCCAGGTCTGGGTGATGGCGCAACAGGGGCGCGCACTCCGGCTGCACCAGCCAGGCGATGTGGGCCCGCGGCATGGCACGGCGCAAGGCGGCGACCAGGGGCGAGGCAAAGACGATGTCGCCGATCGCCGACAGGCGGACGATCAGAATACGAGGCTGCATCGCGCCCGGCGGCGCGCCGCTGTTTTTGGACGAGGTTAGGTGCCCACAGCCTGCGCCGCCCTTTATGGCGGGCCCCGGCGTATCTCCCGCCTCTGGTCCGGTCATCGACACGCCGCCACGTCCTGCAGCACGAGGTCGAGCGTCTTGAACGGTTGGGATGCGCGGACTCGCGCCCGCGTGTCCTGGATCTCGCGTGCAAGAACGAGCGCCTTGATCAATCCCGCGAGCATCGTAGTGTCCAGGCGTGCCAGGCGCGTCAAGGCGCGGAGCAGGATCCAGGGCAGATGCCTCAGGAGGAAGTCGCGCGGGGCTGTATACAGCGCGAGATAGATCAACTGGTTGCGGATTCTCGTCGTGCGCACCTGGCGGGCCTGGAAGAGCCGATTGATGGTGCCGCCACTGCGGTGTTCTACCTTGCTCTCCGGGACGAAACGTGTGGCCCAGCCGCGCATCCAGGCTCGGGTACCGAGGTCGCTGTCTTCGCTGTAGAAGGGCTTGTAGATAGCCAGGAAGCCGCCGAGCTGTCGGAAGCGCTCCCGCCGGACGGCCATCGAGCCCCCAGAGGCATAGAGTCCATAGAGAGGTCGGCCCTCGGCCCGGTATCGGCGGACGTCGTCGAGGGTCCAGGGACAGGACTTGAGCTTGCCCCTGGCCAATGTGTAACGGGTCCAAGATACGAACTCTGGGTTCCCCGCGGCATCGAGTACCAACGGCGATGTGGCGAAGACCTTTTCGTCCGCCAGCGGTGTGACCAGGGGTTCGATGAACTCCGGGCTTGGCATCACGTCTGAGTTGAGCAGAATCAGCACCTCGTGCGATGCATGAGCCACGCCGCTGTGCACTGCCTCGGCAAAGCCGGCGTTGGCCTGATGCCGTACCAGGGAAACCTCCGGATGGCGCTCCAGTATGAGGGCGACGCTCCGGTCTGTGGAGGCGTCATCCACGACCACGACCTCGCATGGGCCGGGATAGGCCCTAGCCGCAGCGCGGACCGCGTTGAGCGCGCGGTCGATGATGGCCTCGCCATTGAAGTTCGGTATCACGATGCTGACCGAGGCGTATGGCATGGCTCTGTGGCTGCGTCAAGGTTAGAGGCAAGCGAGGCGCCACGGTGCGCAGCAAGCATTTGCGCATCCAGTTTGTCGGCCAGAAAAAGGTAGATGCCGACCAGAATGGCGAAGGGATATAGGGTGTAACGCGAATAGACGCTGAATGCCAGGAAGCTGAAGACGAACCAGATGGAGAGGGCCGCCAGATTGCATTGGGCAATCCGTCGCAGACCAGTAGGCTCCAGCGTGCGCGCGAGACGCAGGGAGTGCACGCCTAGGTACCCGAGCAAGCCCATGACCAGGACCAGTCCAGCGAGGCCGTTCTCGTAGAGCAGTTCCAACACATGATTGTGCGGCAGCGAAAACTGGCTGTACGCGGGTAGGGAATAGCGAGGGAAATGCTCCTGGAAACTGCCGATGCCATGTCCGACCAACCAGGCCCGCCAGTCCCCGTCCGCAATCATGCGTACGGTGTCGGTCCAGATCTGGATGCGCTCGTCCCCTCCAGGAACGGCTGGGCCTATCGGAGCAATGTGCTGCTGCGCTATGCCGAGCGCCAGAGCAGCGACGAGTGCCGCGACAGCCATGCCCAGGCCCCAGCGGACGCGGGGCCCAGCGATGCTCCAGATGACCATGGCCAGCCCGGCCCCGTTGGCCAGAAGCGGGATGGTCGGTGCCCAGAGGATGTTTAGGATGAGGTCGAAGTCGAGCAGCAGGATGGCGGCCGCGAACCAGCGCCAGGGGTGATTGAGCCGGGCAATGAGTAGGGCCAGGAAGGGTAACAACAGCGACGCGAAGTAGCCGAGATAATGCGGATTGTCGAAGGTGCCAAATGGATGGCCCGCGACATGGCGTGCAGCCAACTGCCAAAGGACGATGGCCGACAAGAGAAGCGTTAGCCATAGCCAGCCCTGCTCCGGCCAGCGGTGCGCGAAATGATGTACGGCCAACACCAGAATCGCAAATCTGACGATGCGCAGGCTGCGGCTCATATCGGTATCGACGGGAAAGCAACCCCAGCTCACGAGCAGCAGGAAGGCGGCGACTGCGAGGACAACCAGGGCCCGGCCCGGCAGTCCCCATGGATCCTGAGCGCCGTCGACCCGTTGAAGGGCGAGCAAGAGGCCGGCAACCCAGATCGCCTGATCGCTGCCGCCGCGGTTCAGGGCGAATTGCAGGAGGACCACTGCGGCGAGGGCCGCCGCGAGCCAGTTGGGATGCGGCAGAAAGCCCGGTCGGTAGAGGCGCTTCAAGACGGGTGCAACCCAGGTTGGTGAGAACGGCGGACCTGTGCCTCCCCGCATTCAGGCGGATGGGTTGGCCCGGGCGCAGAGGGCGGCTCAAGTCGGTTGATCACGGGAGCTTCGCTTGAGAGTTGGCTGCATCGTCGCCTTTGCGGTCAATCCCCTCGGTGCAACAGGTGCCTTGCCCTGTCCGCCAGCCAGGACCCAAACCCCTCCGGCAGGGCGGCGAGCCATTTCCAGCGGTGCTTGACTTCCCGGGCCTGGCGCGCCAGGCCGACCCCGCTGTGCAGCGAGAAGCGCACGTAGCGGACGTGGTTGCGGTGCAATTGCGCGGGGTCGGCATAGGCATCGTGCAGGGTGACCTCTTCGAGGAAGGCCAGGCGCATCCCCCGCGGATTCTGCGCCCGGTAGCGGCGGATATTGGCGGTAATGCCGTCGGCCTCGCGGCGCCCAACCACGAGGGGCAGGTTGACGAAGCGGGTCTTGTAGCGATGCGCCATGCGGCGAAAGATCAGATTGTCCCGGACGTGCCGCTCGCCTGGAATACTGGGATACGGAAATTCGCGCAGGACGCTGGTGCGGGTCGCCTCCCGCTTGTCACCGTGTACATAACCCAGCGAATGGATCTCCAGATAGTCCGAGTCCACCCGCTCCTGCGGGTAGGAAGTCCCGGAGACCGAGCCGTCCTCCTCCAGCAGAAGTCCGGCGATCCCGGACAGCGTCTCTCGTTGCCCTTGCGCAATCGTGGCCCATTCCGCCAGCACCGCGCTCAGCGCGCCTGGGAGCAGGGAGTCGTCCGAGTCCAGGTTGAGGAAGAAGTACCCTTTTGCCTCGGTGACTGCCCGGTTGTGGGCGTTGGCCTTGCCTGCGTTCTCCTGGAAGTAATAGCGCAGCGGAAATGGTGCTCGTCTTTGCCACTCCGCGACGACCGCTCGGGTATCGTCGGTAGACCCGTCGTCGATGACGACCACTTCCAGGTCCTGGCAGTCGGACTCGGCGACGCTTTGGAAAGCCCGGGGCAGGCAGTAGGCCCGGTTGTAGGTCGGGATGAAGATGGTGAACATGGGGCCTGAGTGGCCGGCCACCCGCCAGCCGCCGGCCGGCGGCGATGGTCCTGCTTCATCTTTCGATGATGCCCCGGGCGCTGCCTGCGTCATTGCCGCCCCGACTCGGCGCTGGACCCGGCCTGCCGCGGCAGACCGAACGCATCCAGGTAGGCGTCTGTGCTGGCCTCGATTTCGTACGGTCGGGCCGCCTGGCGTAGGGTCTGCCGCGGCAGCGGGGCATCCAGGGTCGCGGTGATCGCCCGAGCCATGGCCTGGTGGTCGTCCACTGGGACCAAGGGGCCGAAGCGTCCCTTCTCCAGGATCTCGCTCGGCCCGCTGGGGCAGTCCGTAGCGACCACGGCTGTCCCCACGGCCAAGGCCTCGATGAGGACGAAGCCCAGTCCCTCCCAGCGCGAGGCGAAGGCGAACAGGTCCGCATGGGCCATCCAGGCATAGGGTTGTGGGACGAAGCCTGGC
Organism: Chromatiaceae bacterium; assembly: GCA_041307765.1. GTDB lineage: Bacteria > Pseudomonadota > Gammaproteobacteria > Chromatiales > Chromatiaceae > DYRB01. Next base: position 1,186 of record JBFZCW010000222.1, on the reverse strand, counting down.
AAGGCGAAGTCGTCCGCGACCCCAAGCTCCCCGGCCAGGGCGAGCAGGGTCTGCCGGGCGCCGCCTCGGCCGAGAATCAGCAGGCGGCAAGGGCGCTGGGCGCGAACCAGGGCAAAGGCGCGCAGCAGGGTGTCGAAGCCCTTGCGCCCGCACAGCTCCCCAACGCTCAGGATCAGGGGTCGCCCGGGGTCGGCGAACCAGGGGTGGTCCGGGCGCGGCAGGTCGGCGTCGAACAGGGAGTCTGAGACTACCGGCGAGGGGACCACACGAATCAGATCCCGCGGCAGCCCGGTGTAGGCGGCCATGTCGTCTGCCACCCCGGCGCTTGTGACAATGACCCCATCGGCCAGAGGATAGAGACGGCCCATGGAGTTGCGTTGGATCCAACGTTCCAGTGGACCGCGAGTAGCAAGGTCGACGGAGATGGTGGTCCCAGACGAGACGACCAGGCGCGTCGGGACCCGGGCCCCAATCCGGGCCCCCATCCGAGCCAGGGCGCGAGCGAGCAGGGCCGTGCGGTTGACGCGGTCCTTGTCCGAGAGCATCACCGCAGGCCGCTCCCGGCGCAGGTAACGGACGATAGCCGGCAGACAGGCGTAGGTGTGCCTGGATCCGAGGTCGATGATCCGCACCCCGGGCGGGGTCTCCCCGAGGTCCGGATCCAGATGGGGCCCGTGACGGCGGACCTTGAGGAGGTCCACCCCATAGCCCCGCCGCGCCAGGGCTGGAATTAGGTGCTTGGCCGCCCGGTCCACCCCGCTGTGGCCTGAGGTGGAGAACAGGCAGGCGATACGGTTTTGGTCGGTCACGCTTGCGAAGGGTCGATAGTCGATGGCCGAAGTGGACAGGCGGCGGGTATCCACCGTCGAGGCTGACCACGAACCAATTGTTCGCTCAGACCCATTCCAATGGATCCTCGTCCGGTCTCGGTATCGCCTCTGTCCCCTCGATGAAGAGCCGGTGCCAGATGGCGAACTGCATGAGCCCGAAGAGCTCCCGGCTGCCCCCGATGCCGGCCTGGCGGGCGGCGACCAGGGTCGGGATGGCGCCGACATCGAACCAGTCGCGGATGCCCCGGTTCTCTCTCAGGCGGTGCCCCAGGGACTCGGCAACCTCGCCCTTGAGCCAGTCCCCGACCGGGACATGGAAGCCGCGCTTGGGGCGGTCCAGGTGGCCCGGCGGCAGG
>JBFZCW010000221.1:0-4802 GCA_041307765.1 Chromatiaceae bacterium | reverse complement strand
CGCCGCCAGCGCCTGCCTCCTCACCGTACAGCCAGGCCAGCAGGAGCTTGTAGCCCAGTACCAAGACCACGGACCCGACGAAGAGGCCGATGATTCCGGAGGTCAGGAAGCCCCCGATGGCGCCGACGAAGATCACCGCCATGGGCACCGCCACGCCGCGGCCCAACAGGATGGGTTTGAGGATGTTGTCCAGGGCGCCGACGAACAGGCTCCAAATCAGGAACAGGACGAAGGTCACCGGATCCACCTGGGAGAAGACGTAGAAGAGGATCGGGATGGTGACCGGAAAGATGCCAATCTGCACGACGCTGAGCAGCAGGCAAAGCAGGGCCCAGAGCCCTGCGGCCGGGACTCCCACCGCCAGAAAACCCAACCCGGCCAGGAGGGACTGGATCAAAGCGACCCCGAGAATCCCCCGGGTCACGCTGCGCACCGTCGCCTCCGCCAGCCCGGCGAACTGCACCCCACGCTCGCCGGCCAGCCGCCGGGCGATGGCGCAGGTGGCCCGCTGCCCTGCTTCGTCATGGGCCAACAGGACCCCGGCGATGACAATGGCGAAGATGAACTGCAGGAGCCCCACCCCGAATCCCGCCGCGGCTCCCAGCAACCAGGTGGCCGCCGCCCGGATCTGTGGGGCGATCTTGAGCAGCGCCGACTCCAGGTTGTCCGCCGCTCCAGACCAGAAGTCGTGGATCGGCTCCCCCACCACCGGCCAGGCCGAGACACCGGCCGGCGGCGGCGGGATCCGGAGGGTCCCTTGGTCGAACCCATCCATCAGGTCGCGCACACCGTTGACAAGGGTCCCGCTCAGCACGACGGTCGGCACCACAATGACGATGAGCCCGATGAGCACGAAGATCACCGCGGCCATGGCCCGCCGCTCGCCAAGCCAGGCTCGCAGGTGGACATGGGCTGGATAGGCCGCCACCGCAATGATGACGCCCCAGACCATGGGCACGACGAACGGCTGCATGATCCAAAGGCACCAGACCGCCAGCAGGCCGATGAGTCCGATGCGCACCGTTGCCTCGACCAAACGGGCCAGAAAGATCTCGTCGTCGACAGAACTCGGGGGCATTGGGTCTCACACCTCGGCAAGGGCGGCAGGGGCATCTTAGCAGGGCCGCGCAGACACTGCCTCGACCCTGGCTGCCCCCTCCGGGCCCTGTGCTGCGCGCCACGGGCTCGCAGGGTTTATGATGAAAGCCTCGGAGGTCCAGCCGCGGCGCCCAACCCCGCCCATCGCCGCAGACGCAAGCCGCGCTCAACCGCGAGGAGTCACCCCGGATGACCTACTCGACCTATGTCGCCGTCAGCAGCCTGGTCTTTCCCGAATCGCCGCGATGGCATCAGGACCGCTTCTGGTTCACAGACCAGTTTGCCGGGCGCGTCATGACGCTGACGCTCGACGGCCTGTTGGAGACCCTGGCCACCCTCCCGGACCACGCCGGCGGGCTGGGCTGGCTCCCGGACGGCACCACCCTGGTGGTGGGCATGACCGAGCGGCGCCTCCACCGCCTCGGGCCCATGGGCCCGGAGCCCTACGCCAACCTCGGCGCCCTGGCCGGCTTCCACTGCAATGACCTCCTGGTCGACCCTCGGGGCGGGGCCTATGTAGGCAACTTCGGCTTCGACATCCTGGGCGGAGCGCCGACGGTCTCGACCAAGCTCATCCGCGTCGATCCGGACGGACGTGCCAGGTCGGTCGGCGGCCCGCTGGTCTTCCCCAACGGCATGGCCCTCACCCCGGACGGGGCCACCCTGATCGTCGCCGAGACCTTCGCCCGGCGCCTGTCGAGCTTCCACGTCTCCCCCGACGGCGACCTAAGCGACCACCGCACTTGGGCGGACCTGGGCACCACGACGCCGGACGGCATCTGCCTAGACGCCGAGGGGGCTCTGTGGGTGGCAAGCCCCAGCACCCGGCAGTTGCTTCGGGTGCGCGAGGGGGGCGAGGTTCTGGATCAAGTCGAGACCTTGGGGGCCCCGTACGCCTGCATGCTCGGCGGACCGGACCGCCATATCCTCTACGCCTGCACTGCCGACACGCATGACCCGGCGGAGGCGCTGCGCAACCCCAGCGGCCGGATCGAGGTGGTCAACGTCGCCGTCCCGGGCGTCGGCCTGCCCTAGGTGCCCGATGTCCGCCAGCGTCCCGACCCCAACTGTCAACGCCGAGCATGCGCGTTTGGAGGAGCAGCGCCGCGGAGTCGCGGACTGGCGCCTGTGGGGCCCCTATCTGGCGGAGCGTGCCTGGGGGACGGTGCGCGAAGACTACAGCGCCGACGGCAACGCCTGGGCCTACTTCGACTACGACCAGGCCCGTGCCCGTGCCTACCGCTGGAGCGAGGACGGGATGGGGGGGATCTGCGACAACGGCCAACGCCTATGCCTGGCCTTCGCCCTGTGGAACGGGCGTGACCCCTACCTCAAGGAACGAGCCTTCGGGCTCACCAGCCGCCAGGGGAACCGAGGGGAGGACGTCAAGGAGTACTATTTCTATCGCGACGCCACCCCCAGCCACAGCTACCTGCGCTACCTCTACAAGTACCCGCAGGCGCCCTTCCCCTACGCAGAGCTGATCGCCGAAAACGCCCGTCGCGGGCGCACCGACCCGCCCTTCGGCCTGATCGACACCGGGGTCTTCGCGGCTAACCGTTACTGGGACCTGGAGATCTTCTACGCCAAGGCATCGCCGGAAGAAATCCATGTTCGTATCGACCTGCACAACCGCGGCCCCGAGCCCGCCGTTGTCCACCTGTTGCCGACCTTGTGGTTCCGCAACACCTGGTCCTGGGGGCGCGACCAGGAGCACCCACGCCTGTGCGCCGAGCCACCGCCGCAGGGGGCCCACTGGGCAGTGCGCGCCGAGCACGCCGACCTTGGCAGCTACCACCTCTATGGGGCCCAACCCGCGGCCGCCCTGTTCACGGAGAACGAGTCCAACGTCGCACGCCTCTGGGGGAGCCCGAACGCTCATCCCTATGTCAAGGACGCCTTCCACCGCCGCGTCGTGGAGGGCGAAGAGGCGGCCGTCAATCCAGCCCTTATCGGAACCAAGTTTGCGGCCTGGAGCCGGTGGGAGGTTGCCGCCGGGGGGCATGCGCAAGTGGATCTCGTCCTCAGCCGCACACCGCTGGGACATCCCTTCGCACGCGCCGAGCGCACCCTCTCGGCGCGCCAGTCCGAGGCCACGGTCTTCTACGATGACCTCCTTCCGGAGGCCAGCACGGGCGATCACCTGATCCTGCGCCAGGCCCTGGCCGGGATGATCTGGGGTCAACAGTTCTACCACTACGACGTGGACCGCTGGCTCTTCGGAGACCGCGTCGCCCCGCCGGACAGCCGCCGCCAGGGCCGCAACAGACACTGGCGACACCTCAAGGCGGCCGACGTCCTGTCCATGCCCGACACCTGGGAGTACCCCTGGTTCGCCGCCTGGGACCTGGCCTTCCACTGCGCGGCCCTGGCCCTGGTCGACCTGGATTTCGCCAAGACGCAGATCGAGTTGATGGTCTCTGACCGCTTCCTCCACCCGAACGGTCAGATTCCCGCGTACGAGTGGTCCTTCGGCGACGTCAACCCCCCGGTCCACGCCATGGGGGCGCTCAAGGTCTTCCGCGCCGAGCGAGTCCAGCGCGGGGGGGGCGACCTCGACTTCCTGGAGCGCGTCTTCCACAAGCTGCTGCTCAACTTCACCTGGTGGGTCAACCGCAAGGACGTCGACGGCCATAACCTCTTCGAGGGCGGCTTCCTCGGCCTGGACAATATCTCGGTCTACGACCGTTCCCGCCCCCTGCCCCCCGGCTACAGCCTCAAACAGGCGGACGCCACCGGCTGGATGGCGATGTTCTCGCTCAACATGACCCTGATGGCCTTGGAGCTGTGCGCCAAGGACCCGGCCTTCGAGGACATGGCCATCCACTGCTACAAGCAGTTCCTGGCCATCGCCGCGGCCATCGCCGGGACCGAGGAGAGCGGCACCCCCTCCCTGTGGGACCCCCAGGCCGGCTTCTTCAAGGACTTGCTGGTGTGCCCGGACGGGACCACGCAGCGCATCGATGTCTACTCCTGGGTCGGGCTCATCCCGCTCTTCGCGACCGAGGTCGTGGACCAGCGCCTGCTGGCCAGGGCCCCGCGCTTCCAGGCCCTGATGGCCGAAACCAAGGGCGGGCGCTTTCAGGGGAGCACCATCTGCGCCTGTCCGGACTCGGAGAACGACCGCGGCGAGCACCTCCTGGCCCTGGTGGACCACACCATGCTCCCGCGCATCCTGGAGCGCCTGCTGGACGAAGCCCAGTTCCTCTCACCCCATGGGGTGCGCAGCGTCAGCCACATCCACGCCACTCAGATCGACCTCGGCACCATTCCCGGTATCGGCCGCGCATTGATGGAGTACGTCCCCGGAGAGGCCGAGTCGCCGCTGTTCGGCGGCAACTCCAACTGGCGCGGCCCGGTCTGGCTGCCGACCAACTATGCCCTGATCCAGGCGCTGGAGAAGTACCACCGCTTCCTCGGCCCAACCTTCCGGGTCCCGGTCGCTTGTGCTGGCGGGGAACCCAAACACCTCGGCGAGATCGCCACCCAGATTGCCGACCGCCTGGTGGACCTCTACCGCCGCGACCAGCACGAGGCGGTCCCGGCCCTGCGCCGCGATGCGCCTTTCCAGGACGATCCCCTGTGGAAGGACCTCTACTTGTTCTACGAGTACTTTCACGGCGAAACCGGCCAGGGGCTCGGAGCCGCGCATCAAACCGGCTGGACGGGGCTGCTGGCCAACCTGGTCATGCGCCGCTACCGGA
>JBFZCW010000220.1:0-5455 GCA_041307765.1 Chromatiaceae bacterium | reverse complement strand
GATGCGGCGCCAATAGGAGTCGCGCCAGTAGTAGAGGACGGTGGTATCGGGCCAGGGGTCGGAGTCGGCGTAGGCGGTGCCACGGCTGGGCTGCTCGCAGTTGTCGCGCTCCGGGTCCAGGGGCCGCCAGCCGGGGTCCCGGCCCTCGCCGCCGTCTGGGGCCCGCGTGTTGCCGACGCTGCGCCGCTCGGAGGCCCCGTAGCTGCGGTAGTTCTTCTGGGCCTCCAGGAGGCTGACGGTATTGCTGCTGCCGGGCATCAGCGGGAAGCGCAACTGGGCGAGGTCATCCTCCCAGCCGCAGATGGGGCAGGTCTGATGGAAGCCCGGCTCGTGCTCGTGGACCAGATGGCCGCAACAGGGACAGGGGAACTTGGCGTGCTGGAACATGGGCTGGATACTCCTGACAGGACCTAGGCCGAGAGCCGTGGGCGCTGGCCGCCATCATGACACTGTCCGGCTGATCGCTTCGAGGCGGGGCGGGGCGGGGCGCTGCGCAGGGCATGGGGGTTGCCGCGAGGGACGGCGGGTGCACGACATACGCCCCCCGGCCGGTGTTGGCGCCTCGCAGGAGGGGAGTCCTGCGGCTACCCGCGTTGGAGGGGCGTGACCAGGAGGCGGAAGTCGTCATCCGGGCGAGAGGTCAGGGTTCCGAGCGGTTTGGGCGACCTTCCCTTGGTACAGGACAGACGGCAGGCACCCAACAGCTCGGACAGGATCGCGTGCATCTCGATCTCCGCAAAGCGCTTGCCTGGGCAGACCCTGGGGCCTTGTCCGAAGGGGATGAAGGCCAGACGGTTGGCCATGGCCGGCGGGGGCTCGGCGGCCATCCAGCGCGCGGGGTCGAAGGCGTCTGGGGCCTGCCAGAGACCCCGGTGGCGTTGTATGGTCCAGGGGGATACGACGACGAAGCTGTCGGCGCGAATCGCCTTTTCGCGGAACACCACGTCTTCCATCGTCTCCCGCAGCAGGAAGGCGATGGGCGGGTAGAGGCGGAGCGACTCCTGGATCAGGGCGGCGAGCCATTGCTGCGCTCGGTCCTGTCCCTGACCCTGACCCTGACCCGCACCAAGGGTGTCGCTGCCACCGGTACCCTGCTCCGCAATCAGTCGTGCGCTGGTCTCCTGCAGGTCCGGCACGGCGGCGAGTTCCCAGAGGAGCCAGCTCAAGACCGACGCCGTCGTCTCATGGCCGGCCAGCAGCATGACCGCAATTTCGTCGAGCATGGCCTCCTGCCGGACCGTGTCCGCTGCGAGGGGCAGGCCATCGCGCCTGGGCAGGTTGCCAGCCTCCAACAGCGCCGCGGCGAACGGGGCCGAGCGGGCGGGCGCAGCATCATCCAGCAGCGGGTCAAGAAAGCGCCCGCGGATCAGGGCCCGCATCTGGCGACCGATGTCGCCCAGTCCCAGGCGGTCCACCAGGGCCTGACGGCCTGCGAGGTCCCGCGGACCGAGCAACAGCAGCATCGGGCTCGCACGTTTGTGGTACTCGAAGAACAGCTCGACGAAGCGTTGCCCCTCCCCGGGGGTAAAGCAGCCCCCCAGGGTTGCCAGGGTGACGATGTCGATGGTCAAGCGAGATAGCTCGCTCGGGATTGGCACAGGGCGCGCGGCCCGCTGCCACGACGCGAGATATTGCTGGGTCAGCCCGCGTGCGATGCGCCCGACCTCCGGTTCAGGCACCCGGGAGAGGGCGCGTACATAGGTGCGCCGCATCTGCTTGACCGCATCGCCGCCTGGTTGCCCGAAGACGCCGCGGCCGATGAGCGGCCTCAGGAGCAGCTCCAGAACGACGCTCTTGGGGAAGGTGCCCTCCCGATCGGAAAGCAGGGTATCGACCAGGGCGAGGTCGTTGGTGAGGGCGAGCTGAGTATCCGGCAGCTCGTAGACGAGCAACTGACGCTCCAATGGCTTGCCCGCCAGATAGCGAAAGGGATTTCCCGCGAGGCGTGCCGCCACACCCGCCAGCCGCGGCGAGACACGCGCCAGACCGCCGGCAAGGGTCGAGATCAGACCCATGGCATGCGGGTCCGGACGGTGACGTCGTAAGGCCCGCAGACCCCGTAGGTGACATGGCCCCAACGGACGGTGCCGGCTGCGAGCGCCGCCACGACCAAGCTCCAGTGAAACAGATCCACAGCAGGTTTAAGGACCGCGAGCAGGCCCTGGCCGAACCCTGTCCTGGGGCCGTCGGCAACACCAAGGCGACGCGCAACCAGGGCCTGGGCGACAAACCCTGCCACGGCGATGGCGATCAGCGCGCCAAGGGCAAGCCGTGCCTCCATCCGTTCCATGTGAGCCAGCAGAAGAATCCAAGCGAGCAGCCGCGTGCTCAGGGCGCAAAAGGCCAGCCCCCATAGGGTTGGGCGATAGATGCGGATAATCTGGTACTGCCGCCGGCCGAAGCGCCAGACCGAGGCCAATCCGCCCCTGACCGGGGTCGGAACCAACAAGGCGCGCCGGGTCAGAACCCTCAAGCCGCGGGCCGCGGCGTACTCACCAATAGCACAGTCATCCGACAGGGTCGCCGCGAGGATACGGTCGGGTTCAAGGGCCCGCAACGAACGCGGCGAGAGCCCGAGCGACCCGCCCCAGGTCAGTCTGAGCGAGCCAAGCCGAGGGAGCAACGCGATGGCGCGATCGATACTCGCAGCGAGGTGGGCGGCGACCGTCGGTGTCGAGATGATGGGCCATCGATAGCCGTTGACGACGTCGGCACTACCGTCGAGAAGCGGCGTGACCAGGGCGGACAGCCACCAGCGCGTGGGTAGGATGTCGGCATCCAGAAATACGACGGCCTCATCTTGGGCATCGATCCGCCGCAAGGCGGCGATCAGGTTGGAGCACTTCTGCGCGCAGTGCGTCGCGTGCCCGGCAACGACGATCTCGATAGGAAACCGGCGTCCCTCCGCGAGATCCGCAGCACGGCGGTAGGCCGGGTCTTGCACGCTCTCCACGCTCACAATCAGCCGGCGGGGCACAAGGCTTTGCCCCTCCAACGCCTGCAGCAGGGTGTCCAGGTCGGGAGCCGGACCGGTCAGCGGGAGGACCAGGGTAGCCGTACCGTGTCGATGGGTCCCTGGGAGGGACAGCCGACTCAGAAAGACCACCGCACTCAACAGACCCAAGGCCGACACGAACAACGCGCCTGCGGCGAAAACGACGGTGACGAGCAAGTCGATGCCCAGAGGGTGCGGCGTCAAAGGCGACACTTGCGAAGAAGCGCCGAAGGCGAGCAGCAGATCGGCGGACCGCACAAGGCCAAGAACCAGCCCCCTGATCGCCCCGAATGGAAGGCAGGCGCAGCGTACGCGGGACCTGTGGGAGCGGTCAAGGGCGCGCACCGGAACGGCACAAAAAGAGCGGCCGCCCCGGACATGCCATTGGGCGGCCTTTAAGGAGGAGTGGATGGTTCCGGCATCTAAGTTACCAGCGCCGGCCAGGCGTGTACTTGATAATTCGCAATGGTCGGTACCGCGTTTCGGAATCCACCCTGCGCGAGGATTTAGGTCGAGTCCCGCTCGCCGGGCAGGCCCAGCTCCTGCCACAGCCGCAGCGTGGGCCCCGCCTGGTTCATGGTGTAGAAATGAAGCCCCGGCGCGCCCCCAGCGAGCAGCCGGCGGCACAGGTCGGCGACCACCTGGTGGCCGAAGGCGCGGATCTCCTCCAAGTTGTCGCCCAAACCCTCCAGCCGACGCCGCATCCAGCGCGGAATCTCCGCCCCGCAAGCGTCGGAAAAGCGGGCTAGCTGGGTGAAGTTTGTGATCGGCATGATCCCCGGCACCACCGGCAGGTCGAGCCCCATCGCGGCACAGGCATCCAGGAAAGCGAAATAGGCGTCGGCGTTATAGAAGTATTGGGTGATGGCGGCGTCGGCCCCCGCCTCGACCTTGCGCCGGAAGTTGTCCAGGTCCTTGGCCGCGCTCGGGGCCTGGGGATGAAATTCGGGGTAGGCAGCGACCTCGATGTGGAACCAATCGCTGTGCTCCGCGCGGATGAAGGCGACCAGCTCGTTTGCGTAGCGAAAGTCCCCGTTGGCACCCATGCCCATCCCAGAGGGCAGATCCCCGCGCAGGGCGACGACGCGTCGGATGCCTTGGGCCCGGTAGTGGGCAAGGATTCCCGCGACCTCCCTCCGGCTCGAGCCAATGCACGCCAGGTGCGGGGCAGTATCGATGCCTTGGCTACACAGCCAGGCGACGGTCTCGAACGTACGCTCGCGGGTGGACCCGGCGGCCCCATAGGTACAGGAGAAGAAACGCGGGCCGACGGCATTGAGCCGTCGGACCTGATCCTTGAGCTTTTCCATGCCCTCGGGGGTCTTGGGCGGGAAGAGCTCGAAGCTGTAGGTGGGTTGATCTGCGGACATTGTGAGCCTCCAGCCTCCAGCCACCAGCCGCCGGCGGGAAAGGCCCCCAGGCCCAACCCCAAGCCGGCCGCCGGGGCCGGGGACCATCAAGGATGAGTCGCTGAACCGGCCGGCGAGGTGCCAGTGTCCAGGCCTGGTGTTCCGGCTGGATGCTGGCCGCTGGAACCTGGCAGCTCAGTACCGGTAGTGCTCCGCCTTGTAAGGACCCTCCACCGACACCCCGATGTAATCCGCCTGGGCCTTGGAAAGGGTTGTGAGCTTCGCCCCGATCTTGGCCAGGTGCAGACGGGCCACCTCCTCATCCAGGTGCTTGGGCAGGATGTACACCCCGATGGGGTAGTTCCCCGTGTGGGCGTAGATCTCGATCTGTGCAAGTACCTGATTGGTGAAGCTGTTGGACATCACGAAGCTCGGATGGCCCGTGCCGCAGCCCAGGTTCACCAGGCGCCCCTCGGCGAGCAGGATGATGCGCTTGCCGTCAGGGAAAATGATGTGGTCCACCTGGGGCTTGATATTTTCCCACTCGTACTTGGCGAGGCCCGCGATATCGATCTCATTGTCGAACTGGCCAATGTTGCAGACGATGGCCTGGTCCTTCATGGCGGCCATGTGGTCGTGGGTGATGATTCCGAGGTTGCCGGTTGCGGTGACGAAAATGTCAGCAACCGGGGCCGCATCCTCCATCGTCACGACGCGGAAACCCTCCATCGCCGCCTGCAAGGCACAGATCGGGTCAATCTCCGAGACCCAGACCGTGGCGCCTAAGCCCCGCAGGGACTGGGCGCTGCCCTTGCCCACGTCGCCGTAACCACAGACCATCGCGATCTTGCCGGCGATCATGACGTCGGTCGCGCGCTTGATGCCGTCTACCAGAGACTCGCGGCAGCCATAGAGGTTGTCGAACTTGGACTTGGTGACCGAGTCGTTGACGTTCATGGCGGGGAACAGAAGGGTCCCGGCCCTGGCCATCTCATAGAGACGATGCACCCCGGTGGTCGTCTCCTCGGTGACACCCTTGATCCCCTCGGCGACCTTGTGCCAGTGGCGGTTGTCCCGCTCGAACTGGCGGCTCAGGACGCCCAGGATAGCG
>JBFZCW010000219.1:0-21739 GCA_041307765.1 Chromatiaceae bacterium | reverse complement strand
ACGGCGACCTGGCCTCCGACCTTCGCGGTCTGGTCAAGCGCAACCGCCCGGCCATCGACCGGTCCGTCACCGACAGCCAGTATCTGCTCCAAGAGCTGGCGGCCTCCCTGGCACCCATCCTGGAGCATATCGAGACCACCACCCGCAACCTCTCCGAGCTGTCTCGCGACCTGCGCAGCAACCCGGCGGTGATCATTCAGGGACGCGAGGTCCAGGACAACGCCGGGAGGCCCAGGTGATCCGAGGTCGGACGGGGTCCGGCAGATCGCGGGCGGCGGCAGCGAGTGCGGCGGCGTTGGCGCTGGCAGGGGTCCTGGGCCTGGCGGCTTGCGCCAGCCGCGGGCCGGCGCCGCAGGACCACATCTACCCCCTCGCCCCTGCCACGCGCGTGGTCCCAGGGAGCCAGGCCCCGGTGGACGCGACCCTGCTGGTCACACAACCGCCCGCCCGCAGGCTCACCACCGGGCGGGAGCTGGTCTTTCTCCGCGAGGACCGTCCGGGCGAGGTCCAGCGCTACAACTTCCATCTCTGGGCCGAGCCGCCGGCTGCCGCCATCGCCTCGGCCCTGGCGGCGGCCCTGCGTGAGGCTCGGCTGTTTGCCTTCGTGGTCACCCGCGGTCAGCGGGCGCAGGCCGACTACCTACTGACGGGCGAGCTCCTGCGCCTGGAGCACCTGCCGAGCACCCGTCCTCCGCAGGTTGCCGCGGAGCTGCACCTTACCCTGGTGGACGGCTACGACCGCAAGCCCCTGTTCGCACGGCTCTACCAAGGCACCGAGGCCACCGGGGCGGAGGATGGCCCCGCCGCCGCGGCCGCAGCCTTCGACCGCCTCCTGGGCCGGCTCCTGGGCGAGGCGGTACGCGACCTCCAGGCCCTGCGCCCGAGGCTCCGCGCCGCCGATTCCCGCGACCTCTGACCAGGCGCGGAAAAGCACGCGGCCCCTTCATCGAGGGGCGTGTGGTAGCTGGCGCCAAGCCAGAATTGCGAGGGAGTCCAGGCGGGCCACCCGGCCAGGGCGACCCGCCGGGTGCTACTTCTCAGCAGACGTGGCCGGCGCCGCAGGAGCCGCAGGAGTTGCGGGTACGGTCAGGACAGGATGGGTGGGCGGGACCCAGGGCGTATAACCCCAGTAGCTCGGGTAGGCCCAGCGCCGGTACCAGGGCCGATGCCAGCCCCAGCGATAGGGGCGATGCCAATAGCCATAACCCCGACCCCACCAGCCGGGGCCGCCCCAACCCCAACCGTCCCAGCCGCCCCAACTACCGCCACCGAAGCCGAAGCTGAAGAAGAAGGCCTGGCTCTGAGTCGGGATCGCCATGAGCAGGGTCGCAAGCAACGCAGCCGCAAAGACCGAATGCCGTTTCATGAGACACCTCCAACAGACAGTGTTGCGATATCCGTCCTTGGGGAAAACCCTCCTAAGTGTCAGCCTAATTTTAGCCAGGCCACCCGATTTTTCGCGGCGCGCTGGCCGTGGCCAGATCCCAGATCCATACCCTAACAGACTGTCTAATTTGGACTATCATCGTTTCAATCCCGTTTCGGGTGGGTCCTCCGCCGGGCCCAACAAGCGATTTAGTTGATTAGCATCAACTAATGTGCTCCGGGGCAGACCGATAATCTGGGCGTGGTCCCTCGCCGCCGGTCGCGTCCGGGCCGATCCTGGTCCCAAGAACCGACATGAGCGCCTCCATCGACAACGCCCACTTCCTGCTGCGACGCCTGCACTCCCTGGTGGGCCTGCTGCCCATCGGGGCCTTCCTGGTCTTCCACTTGTGGGAGAACTCGCAGTCCCGCCTCGGGGCCGAGCACTACAACGGGGTCGTGGTGGCCAACCTCCAGGGCATGAACTACCTGCCCCTGCTGGAGGTATTCGTCATCGCCCTGCCGCTCATCTTCCATGCCGGCTACGGCCTGGTCATCGCCGCCGGGGCGCAGCCGGAGCTTCGCCGCTATCCCTACGCCCGCAATTGGCTCTACTGGCTGCAGCGGGCATCCGGGGCCGGGATACTCCTTTTCCTGCTGACACACGTGGGCCTGACCCGGGTCTGGGGCCTGGTGGACCCCGCTGTGCGCTCGGATCTCTTCGGCCACATGCAGGGCCTTCTGACCCAGCCCTGGATGTTCGCCGTCTATGCCACCGGGCTCCTGCTGGCGGTCTTCCACCTGGCCAACGGCCTCTGGGCCATGGGCCTGGTGTGGGGAATTACCACCTCGGCGCGGGCCCAGCGCCTGAGCGGCTACGCCTGCAGCGGCCTCGGCACCCTGCTCGCAGCCCTCGGCCTGCATGGCCTGATCGGGTTCCTGCCATGACTACGGCCAACGGCAAACCACGGGTCATCGTCATCGGCGGCGGACTCGGGGGGCTCTGGGCGACGCTGCGCATCGCCGAGGCCGGCTTCCCGGTGGACCTGTTCTCCCTGTTCGAGGTCAAGCGCTCTCACTCCGTCTGCGCCCAAGGCGGGATCAACGCCTGCCTGGACACCAAGGGGGAGCACGACAGCGTCTGGCAGCACATCGTCGACACCCTCAAGGGAGGCGAGTACCTCGCCAACCAACCCCCGGTCAAGTCCATGTGCGAAGACGCCCCTGGGCTGATCCACACCTTCGAGCGCATGGGTGTGACCTTCTCCCGTACCCCGGAGGGGCTCCTGGACCAGCGCCTGTTCGGGGGGGTCAAGAAGCGCCGGACCTGCTTCGCCGGAGCCAGCACGGGGCAGCAACTCATGCATGGGGTGGACCAGCAGGTGCGCCGCCTGGAGGACCTGGGCCTGGTCACCAAGTATGAATGGTGGGAGTTCCTGTCCCTGGTCAAGGATGCCCAAGGTGCTGCCCGCGGCATCGTGGCCATGGACCTCAAGGGCATGGAGGTGCGCGCCTTCCGCGCCGACGCCGTGGTGCTGGCCACCGGCGGGATGGGGCAGATCTATGCCCCCAAGACCACCTGCTCTACGAACTCCACCGGGGTCGCGGCCAGCCGCTGCTATCAGCAGGGGGCCTGGTTCGCCAATGGCGAGTTCTTCCAGTTCCACCCCACCGGCATGCTCGGGCGGGACAAGAACCGCTTGATGAGCGAGGCGGCCCGGGGCGAGGGCGGGCGCATCTGGGTCCCGCGCAGCGACGGCGACACCCGGGCCCCGCGCAGCATCCCGGAGGCGGAGCGCTACTACTTCCTGGAGGACATGTTCCCCGCCTACGGCAACACCGTGGCCCGGGACGAGGCCTCGCGCGCCATCTGGCGTGTGACCCGCGACATGGGGCTGGGCATCGGCGGCGGGGACCGCGTCTATCTGGACCTCACCCACCTCGACCGGGCCTTTGTCGCCAACCGCCTGGGCGCCATTCTCGATATCTACCGGAAATTCGCCGGCGCCGACCCCCTAGAGGAACCCATGCAGATCTTCCCGGCGGCGCACTACGCCATGGGTGGGCTCTGGGTGGATTTCGAGACGGACCCCGCCACCGGCGCCATGACACCCGGCAGCCCGCGCAACCACGCTACCAGCATCCCCGGGCTCTACGCCTGCGGCGAGTGCGACTATGCCTACCATGGGGCCAACCGCCTGGGGGCCAACTCCCTGCTTTCGGCCTCCTATTCCGGGCGGGTGGCGGGGGAGGCCGTGGCGAGCTACCTCAAGGGCCTCAGCGCCTGGGCTAACCAGCTACCCGAGGGACTCTACGAAGCAGAGACTGCGCGCCAGCAGGCCGTCAACCGCCGCCTGATGCGCTGCGACGGAAAACAGGGCCCCTACGATCTGCACCGCGAGCTGGGCGAACTCATGACCGCAAAGGTGGGTGTGGTGCGCGACAACCGCGACCTGGACGCCGCGGACGAGGCCCTGCAGGACCTGACCACCCGCTGCGAGCGCGTCGCCCTCGGCGAGTCCAGCACCTGGGCCAACCAGGCCCTGGCCTACGCCCGCCAGGTCAGCGACATGGTCCAACTCGCCCGGGTGATGGCCCGCAGCGCCCGTTCCCGGGACGAGTGCCGGGGCGCCCACCACAAACCGGAGTTTGCCCTGCCCCTGCCGGAGGGCAAGGGCCGCGGGGACCCCGAGTACGACGCCTATACCGAACGTTGGCGCAACAACAACGCCCTTTGGCTCAAGACCACCTTGGCCGAGCACGGCCCTGACGGGCCGGGCATCCGCTACGAGGACGTGGACACCTCCATCCTGCCCCCAGAACAGCCGCGGGACTATCGGTGAACGACATGCCTGCCAATAACGCCCACGGCACCCTGCACTTCAAGATCCGCCGCCAGGACCGCCCGGAGAGCAGCCCCTACTGGCAGGAATTCCGCATCCCCTATCAAGCCAACCACAACGTGGTCTCGGCCCTGTGGGTGATCCGATCCAACCCGGTCACCATCGGAGGCGAACGGGTAGACCCGGTGACCTGGGAGCACAACTGCATGGAGGAAGTCTGCGGCGCCTGCGCCATGCTGGTCAACGGCCACCCCCGCCCGGCCTGCTCGGCGCTCCTGGACGGCCTGCCCCAGCCCATCGTCCTGGAGCCCCTGCCCAAGTTCCCGGTGGTACGCGATCTCCAGGTGGACCGCTCGCGCATCGAAGCCAACCTGCGGCGGGTCAAGGCATGGATCACTATCGATGGGGCCTGGGACCTGCACGAGCGGGCCCCTCGCATTTCTCCGCAAGAGTGGGAATCGAGTTACCTCTACAGCCGCTGCATGACCTGCGGCATCTGCATGGCCGCCTGTCCGCAGTTCGGGCCAGGCTCGGACTTCCTGGGCCCCGCCCCGCTCGCCCAGGTCTGCCTTGCCAACGCCCACCCCACCGGGCGCTACGACCGCGCCGAGCGGCTCCACGCCATCATGGCTGAGGGGGGCCTAAGCGACTGCGGCAACGCCCAGAACTGCGTGCGCGTCTGCCCCAAGGAGATCCCGCTGACCACCGCCATCGGCGGTCTGGGACGACAGGTCACCCTCCAGGCCCTGCGCGACCTGTTCGCCGGCTAGGTGACGATAGGAGCTCCTGGCCGAAACGGCGGCGATCCGGCGAAGATTGCGGAAAGCGGACACCCTGCTGCGCTGCTGCGCAGTCGTCTTCGGGCTGCTTGCGAACATCGATCGCCGACACAAGACGGGGGAATCATGCCCCGTCGGTTCCCGAGGGGGCCAGACCCAGCCAGCAAGAGCGTCCGCAAGCAGACGTGAACCGGACTCCAATTAGGGTCTCTAAGGCAGCAATCCGAGAGAACGTCGTCGGCATAGGCGCAAGCCGTGTTACGAACTTCTTTACGCTGAACGTAATACGTACTATCCTCCGCAGGTGATCAAGAGCTTCACCGACAAGGCCACCGCCGCCCTGTTCTCGGGTCGACGCGTGCGGAGTCTTCCGCCGGACATCCATCGCCGTGCCTACGCCAAGCTGCAAGTTCTGGATGCGGCGGACACACTCGACTTCCTGCGCGTGCCGCCTTCCAACCGCCTGGAACAGCTTCGCGGCGACCGTGAGGGTCAGTGGAGCATTCGCATCAACGACCAATGGCGCATCTGTTTCCGATGGGAGGAGCATGACGCCTATGACGTCGAGGTGACCGACTACCACTGAGGCCGGCTTATCTTCCAACAGCGAGCGCACCCAAAGACCCGTGAATATCCAAAGAGAGCACCTGGACGAGATCGACTTCTCCGACGTAGCCGACGGCGCGGACCTGATGCCACCGGTCACCCCCGGCGAGATCCTCCGCGAGGACTTTATGGAGCCCCTCGGCCTATCGGCGAATGCCCTCGCCAAGGCGCTGCATGTCCCGCCGAACCGGGTCACCGCCATCCTGAAGGGCACCCGATCAATCACCGCCGACACGGCGCTCCGGCTTGCTCGCTACTTCAACACGACCCCGCAATCCTGGCTGAATCTCCAGAAGAACTACGAGCTGGAAGTGGCGAAGCGGACGGTGGGCCGAGCCGTCGAGGCCGAGGTCTCTCCCCGTGCTGCATGACCGACAGGCCGCATTCCGAAAGCTCCATCGTCGACAACCGTCGCTCCCACCTGAGCAGCGAGGTCCCGGCCGCCGGGCGGCGCATCGCCGAGCGCGAGCACGACCATCAAGATGGAGCGTATGGCGCTCTACAAGCGGCTCCATGACGACTATGACGACGAGCATGAGGTCATCGAAGATGCCGTCGTCACCTTCGCCGAGCTGTCCGCGGCACTCTACGAGCGCCCCGGCACCCTGACCGTCGATCCCACCGAGAACGGCCCTGCCTTCCGCATCGACATCCCTGCCCACCGCAGCGCCGGTATCAGCCGCATGCAGATCTTCTGCTTCGACCTGATGCTGACGGAGCTCTGGACCCGCCGCGGACTCGGTCCCGGCTTCCAGATCCACGACAGTCAACTGTTCGACGGCGTCGATGGCCGCCAGGTCGGCAAGGCCCTACGGCTTGGTGCCCAGCGGGCCGCCGAGTTAGGGTTCCAATACATTGTCACACTCAACTCCGATGAGCTGGCCAAGGCCGAGCTGCCGCCCGGATTCGACCTGCGCCCGCACCTGCTCGACGTGGAGCTGACCGATGCGTCCGAGACTGGCGGGCTGTTTGGGCTGCGGTTCGATTGACGGCCGTCGCCGGTACCGAAGAGAGGGAGCTGTCAGAATGACCACCCGCAGCCGGCTCGAAGCCGAGATCACTGACCGACTCTCCCGGCTCTCCGCCGAGGACTATGCGCGCATTCGCCATCCGGAGCGCTTCCCGCGCTTCGACTTCCGCGCGTTCAGCCTGGAGGGCAAGTCCCGGCCCGGTTGGCCCGACGCCTGGGTCTGCCTCGACGACCGCAAGGACGGTGTCGAGGCAACAAGGTGACAAATCGAAGGCCGGCGTCGAGAAACACCTGTGGGAGGACCTGGACAAGGCCATTGCCCACGACCCACCGCTCGCCGGCCTGATCATCGGCTCCGGATGTCCGACAGTGCATCTCAGCGCCGACGAGATTGCCGACTGGCGCGGGCGTTTCATCACTGACGCCTGTATCCCAGCGGATAGGCTGGAGCTGGTGCTTGGGCCCGGCCTGGTCGCCGACCTCGCCCGACCCGGATTCGCCCGCACCCGCGCTGAGGTGCTCCGTATCTCCGATGCGCCGACACACTTCAAACTGGTCCGCGCCCGCAGCGGACCGGACGAAGGGCGGCTCAACAGCGACTTTATCCCGTCCGCGGAAGACTACGAGAAGGGCCGCGTACATCGCCCAGTGGCCGCTGACGAGGGGTGGGCGTTGCCGAAGGCGTGCGGGCAGGTGCAAACCGCATAGGCTGACCAGTGGTCGTGGACCAGGATGCCGCGGAAGGACGCGAGCAGGCCGATGGCGGCCAAGGCGTCGCGCCCGCGCTTGGCGTGGATCGCGTAGAAGGTGAGGGTGGCGGTGCACAGCACATGCAGCCACTGTAGGGCCCCGGCGACACGCACCCCGGTTTCGTCGGCATGGGCAACCGCCTCGCGCACGAGCGCCTGTCCGATCGCCGCCACCGGCGCGCTCAGCCGCGCCGCGGCCTCCCGCCCCATGGCGTCGATCGTGGCCGGCGAGAGCGCAATCCCGGCCAACGCCTGGAGCAACTCGGCCGTGCGCTGATAGGGCAGTTGCTGGTACTGGGTCAAGTACACCGCCAACGCCGCCACCCCAGGCCCGTACTGCACCGGCGCCTCCACGCCAGCGGCCCATGCGCTGCGATGGACCCGCCCGCAGGCGCACACGCCCCTGACCGTCCGATACTCGGTGACCTCGCGACGGATCACCAGATCGGCGACCGGGCGCCGCTCGGGCAGTTCCTCGACGGGCAGTGCCGAGAGGCTCTGCCCGCACTCACGCGTCCGGCCAACGGGATCGTGATGGTGTGCTCGGGGTCCGCGACCAGGGCCCGGGTGGCGCCCGGATGGTCCTTCTGCCCGCCCGGCTGCTTCCCGCTGGACTGGCGTAGCGTGCGCGGCGGGGGCTTCTTGAAGGGCCGGTCCGAGGAGGGCGGTTTGCTCGAATTGTGGCTATCCTTGGCCAGGCGCGCCTCCAGTTCTTGGACCCGCTGCAGCAATTGGGCGATCTGCGCCGCCTGCTCCGCCACTTGGGCGCGAAGCGCAGGGTTCTCCGCCCGCAGACGCACCAACTCGGCGTCCGGCCCCCCAGCAGAGACGGTTGCGGCAGGCCGCTCAGGCATGGCACAAAGGTACACGCCTATCATATTGTTTGGCAGGGAGTACCTGAACAGTTACCCTGCTCCTAGATCAGCTTATTGTCGGTCTGCGGAAGATCGTCGTCTCTTTCCAAGCAATAAGGGTGACCGAAACCGCGAATTCGAATGCCTCGGTTGCGATCTCTGCACTGGGATACAACCCCGCGCGCCGCTATACGTTGAGTGTCCGCTTCTTGCCCCGGCGGCCTGCCGATTGTCACGGACCTCAGTGACCGCTTTCGGCGTTCACCTGCCGCTCAACCGCCATTGGACGACAGGCAGCAACTGGGACGGAGCTGCCGCCTTAAGTGACAGGCCGACTCTCCTCAACCCGGTCGCGATTAGCCATTCGAAGATTTGCGGCAGCCGCTGCTGGTAGCTAATGGCCGGCGTGCAGATGGGCTTCGCCGACGACATCGCCAAGACCCCCTTCCCCGCCGAGATCGACCCCGGGCGCTGCGACTCCTGCGGGGAATGCATCAACACCTGTAACGTCAAGTGCATCAGGCGCGAATGGCGACCCTGGCAGGATTCTGGGGCAAGCTACGACAGGATGCTGAGAGCGAGCGCGTTATCGCGGCCCTGTCACTGGTCAATCGTTGCCTGGGATGTGGCATGGTCCGATCCTCCTGAGGCCCTGGAGGCGTTCCTGCTCGCTGCTTGGTCCCATCATGGAGGCCCAATCCGTCGCCGATCTCGCGGTCACCAACCTATCCGGGGCTTCGGCCATTGCGCTCGACGCCGCGGCGGCTATGCTTGCGTCAGGGGACACCTCCAACCCTTCGGCTGCTGAAACCTGCAAGTCGAGCACTTGCATACCGAACCGCGAGTGTCCCCTTTCCTATTCTTGCGCCTGTTTGGCCGCCGCGCACGAGATCACTGGGCCGCGGTGCGCTTGGCGCGGCGCCGTCCCAGGGTCAGGACCCAGGCGATGCGGATCAAGCACCCGCCCTCGCCTGCCGGCTGCGCTCCAGTGGCCGGAACAAGGTCTCGCGACAATCCCAGCGGCCTCGGCGTCGCTGCATTGCGGTTCGCTTTTGTTTTCAGAGTGGCAATACGGGATGGACGGCATCAGGCATCAGGGTCCCGGCCCGGTGAGCGACGCACCGCTCTTCCTGCTCGTGCCCCACAACGCTGGCCCCCAGCCGCCCATCGTGCTCGCCGCGGGGACCTATGTGCTCGGCCGCTCCGGCACGAGCGACATCCGCCTGGAGAATCGGGCGGTCAGCGGGCGGCACGCCCGGTTGACGGTCACCCCGGCCCAAGTGGTGGTGGAGGACCTGGGGAGCACCAACGGCACCGCCATCAACGGAGAGGCCGTCGCGACTGAAACCCTTCAGATCGGCGACACGGTGAGCTTCGGCGACGAGGTGTTCCGACTGGAGGACGCACGCCCACCCGTCGCCTACGCGGCTGCAAGCGAGCAGACGGTGATGGCACGGGCCGCACCGGTCTCCGAGGCAGCCGTTGCAGCGGCACACCCCTTCGGGGGGGAGGGCCCGCGCCGGCCGCTGCACCGGCATCTGATCCCGCTGCTCGACGACCTGGCGCGCTATAACCGCGGCGCGTTGCGTGGGGACCTGTCTGCAGGCCTCACCGTGGCGGTACTGCTCGTCCCCCAGGGGATGGCCTACGCGTTGCTGGCGGGGCTGCCCCCCATCGCGGGGCTCTACGCCGCCCTCCTGCCGCCCCTGATCTATGCCCTGCTGGGAACGGCGCGGCAGCTCTCCGTGGGCCCGGTGGCCCTCGACTCGTTGATCGTGGCCGCCGGGGTCGGCGCACTCGCCCAAGCGGGCACGGAACAATATTGGGCGCTCGCTACCATGCTCGCGCTGATGGTCGGGCTGATCCAGCTAGCCATGGGCCTGCTGCGGGCCGGCTTTATGGTGAACTTTCTCTCTTCCCCGGTGATCACCGGATTCACGGCAGCGGCGGCGCTGATCATCGGGGTGACTCAGCTCAAGCACATCCTCGGGATTCCGTTGCCCCAGGATCTGGGGGTGGCCGAGACCCTGCTCAAACTGACCCAGCACATCGGCAACGCTCACCTACTCACCTTGGGAATGGGTCTCGGCAGCCTCGTTTTCCTCCAAGTCGCCAAGCGGTGGAAGGCCTTCCCCGCGGCGCCGGCCCTCGTCGCCGCGGCCACGGGCGTCGTCTGGCTGGGCGGGCTTGCCGATGCCGGTGTGCGCATCGTGGGTGCCGTACCCGAGGGTCTGCCGCCCATCGGGTTGCCGGCGGCAACCCTCGCGGACATTCAATCCCTGCTGCCGCTGGCGGTGACACTCAGTCTTGTCGGTTTTATGCAGACCATCGCCGTCGGCAAGGCGCTGGCTGCCAAGGGGCGCTACCCCCTCAGCCCCGACCAGGAGCTGCGGGCGGTGGGGCTGTCGAACATCGGCGCCAGCCTGACCTCCGCCTACCCAGTGACCGGCGGCCTCTCCCGATCGGCGGTCAACGTGCGCGCCGGGGCCCGCACGGGGGTTGCGTCCCTGGTCACGGCGCTGGCCATGGCGCTGACCCTGCTGTTCTTTACCCCGCTGTTCTACTACATGCCCAGCGCGACCCTGGCCGCGATCATACTCATGGCGGTCAGCGGGCTGATCGATCGACCGGAGATCCGACGCATCCTGCGAACCAAGCGCAGCGAGGGTCTGGTGCTCGGGACCACCTTCCTGGCGACACTGGTGAT
Source organism: Chromatiaceae bacterium (assembly GCA_041307765.1). Classification (GTDB taxonomy): domain Bacteria; phylum Pseudomonadota; class Gammaproteobacteria; order Chromatiales; family Chromatiaceae; genus DYRB01. Next base: position 10,866 of record JBFZCW010000219.1, on the reverse strand, counting down.
CGGCATCCAGTCCGGCGTGCTCATTGGGGTGATCGCCTCCATCCTACTGTTCATCACCCTGAACACCCGTCCCCCGGCAGCGATCCTCGGTCGTCTACCCGGAACCGAGATCTACCGCAACGTTCGTGCCTTCCCGAAGGCCGAGACCCATGAGGGAATCGTCGTTTTGCGCATCGACGCCTCCTTTTACTTTGCCAACGCCGAGTTCATCAAGGAAACGCTGCGCGATATCCGCGAGGCCCAGGGCAACCGGCTGAAGGCTGTCGTCCTCGAGGCTGGGAGCATCAACGACCTGGACTCCACCGCCGATGCGGTGCTCCAGGAGGTGGCAGGGGAGTTCCTCGACCGCGGCATCCGGCTCTACATCGCGAACGTCAAAGGCCCGGTCCGCGAGGTCATGCATCGGTCTGGCCTCTATCAGAAGCTGGGGGCCAATCGGTTCTTCTACACCATCGACGCCGCGGTGCGGCGCGCGCTGGCCGAGGCGTGAGGGGCGGATCCCGGGTCCGGCGCTAATGCTCTCTGCGCAACACCAACACCCTGCGTGACGCGGTCCCCAGCTCCGCGGCGCGCCGCTCCTTGAGGGCGCGCTGGAGCATGCCGCGCAGCTCGCCGATGAGCCGCCACTGGGTCTCCTTCAGCCCAGGGGCGTAGTAGACGACCTCGCAGGGGACCGGCTCGGTGAGGGAATCGCGCCCGGCGGGCGGTGTCAGGACCCAGGCGATACGGATCAGGCGCCCGCCCTCACCGTCCTGGTGGGCATAGCCGCCCTGGCTGTCGACGAAGATGACCTCCTCGCGCTCCACCACGGCCTGGTACTGCATGGCCCGGATCGGAACGAAGACGCAGCGCCCTGCCTGGCCCTTGAGGACGAGCTGCAGGGCGTTGTACAGGTCGGCCGGCAGCGCGCTGGCCTGGCGGCTGTGCTCCGGCGGGCGGAAGAAGGTCTCGCGGACGCTGTAGCTGGCCATGGCCGGCCGGGCCTCAGTTCTCGTCGCCCAGTTCGGGGTTCCAGCCCTCCTCCCGCGCTCGGGCCACCGCGGCGGCGTAGATGCGGGCGTGTCGCTCGCGCAGTTCCGGCGGCAGGCGCGAGGCAAGGAGCCCATAGGGCGCCCAGGCCGCGCTGACCTTGTCGTAGAGGGCTTCGATGCCCTGCAGGGTCCACCCGGCGCAGTCCTCGCCCTCAGGGATCAGGCCGAAGACCCAGGCGTCGCGGATGATATTGCCGGTGGGCGTCATGCCGCCATGAGCGTCCAGGTTGAGGCCTTGGTAGATCTTGGGTTTGTCCATGTTCGCTGCTTGACCGATTGGGGATTTGGTTACAATTCTCCGCCAATACCCCCGGCCCGCCAAGCAGACCGGGCCGCGGCTGACCAACGGCCGCCCCACCCCTGCCGCGGAGCCCCCATGCGACCGACCCTGGTGGACCTGATGCGCCACGGCGAGCCCGTGGGCGGGGTGCGTTTCCGCGGCAACGTCACCGACGACCCCCTGAGCAACCTGGGCTGGTCCCAGATGTGGGACGCGGTGGGCGACCACCATCCCTGGGACCAGTTGATCAGCTCCCCCCTGGCTCGCAGCCGCCAGTTTGCCGTTGCGCTGGCCGCCCGCCACGGGCTGCCGCTGGCCGTGATCCCGGACCTCACTGAGGTCGGCATGGGGACCTGGGAGGGCCACACCCCGGAGGCATTGCATCGCGCAGACCCGGAGGCGTTGGAGGCGTTCCGCCGCGACCCGGTCGGGAAGCGCCCCTTTGGCGGGGAATCCCTGGCCTGCCTAAGCGATCGTGTCGGTCGAGTCTACGACCGCCTGCTCGCCGGCTACCCTGGGCGGCATCTCCTGGTGGTCTGCCACAGCGGGGTCAGCCGCGCCATTATCGGCCGTGCCTTGCAGGCATCCCCAGAGTGCTGGTACCGGATCCGCATCGACTACGCGGGCGTGACCCGCATCCGGCACGACCGCTTCGGGGCCAGCCTGCAGTGCGTCAACGCCCGCCAGGTCCGTTGAGCCCCCACTGATCGGGCGTTGACCGGCGGCCGTGCTCACCAAGATCCTCTCCATCGTCTTGCCGGTCTTCGGGCTGGTCCTGGTGGGCTATCTGTACGCCCGCCGCCACCGGCCGGACATGACCGCGGCGAGCAGGGTCAACCTGGACGTCTTTACCCCGGCCCTAATCTTCCACGTCCTTGCCGGGCGCGAGTTCCACCCCGCCGACTATCTACCCCTGGCCTTGGGCGGAGTCCTAGTGGTTCTGGGCTCCGGGCTCGTCGCCTGGGGCCTCAGCCGCGCCCTCCATCGGGACTTCCGGACCCTGGGCCCGCCGCTGATGTTCAATAACTCCGGCAACATGGGGCTGCCGCTGGCGGTCTTGGCCTTTGGCGAGGCGGCCCTACCAGCCGCCGTAGTTCTGTTTATGGTGGAGAACCTGCTCCACTTTACCCTCGGGGTACGCATCCTTGACCGGGAGGCCGGGCTCTCGTCCCTGCTGCGCATGCCACTGGTTCTGGCCTGCCTGCTCGGGCTCGCGGTCTCCCTGTTGCGCATCCCCATCCCCCTGCCCGTCGCCCAGGGGATCGAGCTTCTGGGACAGGTGGCCATCCCGCTCATGCTGTTCTCGCTGGGGGTGCGCCTGATGGAGGCCAACCTCGACCACTGGGGCATCGGCCTCCTTGGCGCTCTGGCGCGTCCCTTTAGCGGGCTGCTGGTCGCCCTGGCGGTGTTGCCCTTCTTGGGGTTGGCAGAGGAGCTGCCCCGCCAGCTGATCCTGTTCTCCGTCCTGCCCCCGGCGGTGCTGAACTACATCGTGGCCGAACGCTATGGGCAGGAGCCAGAGACGGTTGCCGCCATCGTCATCTGGGGCAACCTGGCGAGCCTGGCGGTCGTTCCCCTGACCCTGGCGGCCATTCTCTGACCCAGCCCGCCGGCTGCGGTGCCCGGACAACGGCGACATCGGCCCCTTCGGGTATACTCGGAGCCTTTGTCCCCCAAGCCCCTGCAGACCCCCGCAAGCCATGACGTACCAGACTGACGACCTGCGCATCCGCAAGATCACTCCCGTGATTGCCCCCTGCGACCTCCATGCGGAGCGCCCCATCACCGAGACAGCGGCCGAGACCGTCTACCACACCCGCGGCGAGATCCAAAGGATCCTGCACGGCCAGGACGACCGCCTCCTTGTGGTGGTTGGCCCGTGTTCGGTGCACGACACCGAGGCTGCCCTCGAATACGCAACGCGGCTGCGCACACTGCGCAAGGAGCTGACGCGCGACCTGCTGATCGTGATGCGCGTCTACTTCGAGAAGCCCCGCACCACCGTCGGCTGGAAGGGGCTGATCAACGACCCGAATCTGGATGAGAGCTTCGAGATCAACAAGGGGCTGCGCCTGGCGCGCGGCCTGCTGATGGACGTCAACGAGATGGGGGTCCCGGCGGGGACCGAGTTCCTCGACCTGATCAGTCCCCAGTACATCGCCGACCTGGTGAGCTGGGGGGCCATCGGGGCCCGCACCACGGAGAGTCAGGGCCATCGCGAACTGGCCTCGGGGCTGTCCTGCCCGGTGGGGTTCAAGAACGGCACCGACGGTACGGTACGGGTCGCGATTGAGGCCATCCATGCCGCCGCCCGCCCGCATGTCTTCATGTCCCTGACCAAGGACGGCCACTCGGCCATCTTCACGACCGGCGGCAACGAGGACACCCACATCATCCTGCGCGGCGGCCAGCGCCCGAACTACGACACGGAGAGCGTGAACATCGCGTCCGAGGAGATCGAGGAATCAGGCCTGACGCCCAAAATCATGATCGACTTCAGCCACGCCAACAGTCGCAAAAAACCGGAGAAGCAGATCCAGGTGGGGCGCGATGTGGCGGGACAGATCGCCCGCGGGGATCGGCGCATTATCGGCGCAATGATCGAGAGCCACCTGGTCGCCGGACGCCAGGACCTATGCGCCGCCAGGGACATGGTCTATGGCCAGAGCGTCACCGACGCCTGCATCGGGTGGGGGGACACAGCCCCCCTGCTCCACGAACTCGCCCAAGCTACGGCGCGACGCCGCTTAGCCTGAGGCGACCGCGCCGTACCCCGCGTCCAGGGGATCTCGCCTCAGACGGTGGGGCCCCATCGTCTGGGTGCCTCGGGAAAGACCTTGGATTCTTGCCCAGGCCAATCCGGCACCCGCCAAGGGGGCCTAGTGGTAGTACTGGTCCTGCTGCGTCCTGTTCTGGTCGTAGTAGTACTGGTCCCGCCGCCTCCTATTCTGGTCGTAGTATTGCTGTTCCTGCTGCTTCTTGTCCCGATCGTAGAGGTAGCCGCCTACGGCACCGGCGCCGGCCCCGATCGCGGCGCCCTTGCCCGCATCGCCGCTCAAAGAGCCGATTGCCGCACCGGTGGCGGCCCCGAGGAGGGCACCGCTGCCGGTCCGCTCCCCCGTGGTGGTGCCGCAGCCCGCTAGGACGACGACGGAAATGATGAGTAAGAAGGCGCTGATTGTTCTCATGATATGAAGCTCCTCAATGCGTGGCCGATCACCCCGATGGTCGTTGGCAGACCGGTTCCAACCAGTTAGACAGCCTGCCAGACGATAGGTTGCGGCTGCCGCTTGGCTCAGTGCTGGCCCAGGGGCGCGAAGAGCTCCTGGAGGTCTTCGGCCCTGAAGCTCAGGTCCGTCTCGCCGCCGCCCTCGCCATAGACCCCCTCGGCGAGGGCACGCTTTTTGTCCTGCAAGGCCAGGATGCGCTCCTCCACCGTCTGCTCCGTGACCAGCTTGTAGACGAAGACCGGCTTGGCCTGGCCGATGCGGTGGGCGCGGTCGGCGGCCTGGGTCTCCACTGCCGGGTTCCACCAGGGATCATACAGGATGACGGTATCGGCCTCGGTCAGGTTGAGCCCCACACCGCCGGCCTTGAGGCTGATGAGAAACAGATCCGCATCCCCTGAGCGGAAGGTCTCAATGGCCTCGTCGCGTTTGCGGGTCTGGCCGGTTAGCTTGGCGTAGCGAATACCGCGCTTCGACAGCTCGGCTTCGATGAGGGACAGCATGCTGGTGAACTGGGAAAAGAGCAGGATCTTGCGGCCTTCCTCTAACTGTTCCGGCAGCAGGTCCATCAGCAGCTCCAGCTTGGCGGAGGCATGTACCCGGGCCGCCGCCGGAAGTTGGAGCAGACGCGGGTCGCAGCAGGTCTGGCGGAGCTTGAGCAGGGCGTCGAGGATGGTGATCTGGCTGCGCGCCAGACCTTGGGCCGCAATGGCGTCACGCACCCTCTTCTCCATGGACAGGCGGATACCCTCGTAAAGGGTCGCCTGGGCCTCGCCCAGGGTCACGCTCTTGATGATCTCGGTCTTGGGCGGCAACTCCGCCGCAACGTCCTGCTTGCGCCGGCGCAGCATGAAGGGGGCGATCCGCCGGGCCAGGCGGGCCTGGCGTTCGGTGTCGCGGTGCTGCTCGATGGGTGTGCGCCAGTGCCGTTTAAAGCGCGTGGCGTCGCCCAGGAAGCCGGGCATAAGAAAGTCGAACTGGGCCCATAGCTCCCCCAGGTGGTTCTCCATGGGCGTACCCGTAAGGCAAAGGCGGTGGTCGGCCTTAAGGGCCCGCACAACGCCTGCAGCCTGGGACTTCGGGTTCTTGACGGTCTGAGCCTCATCCAGGATGAGACTGTGGAACGACACCGCCTGTAGGCGAGCCTGATCGCGTGGCAGCAACGGATAGGTGGTCAGGACCAGATCTTGGCCCGGGACAGAGTCGAAGTGGGCGTGCCTATCCAACCCATGCAGGACCAGGGTGCGGAGCGCCGGTGCAAAGCGCGCCGCCTCGCGCCGCCAGTTGCCCATCAGGCTGGTGGGGGCCACCACCAGGGCGGGGCGGTCCAGACGCCCGGCTTCCTTTTCCACGAGAAGGTGGGCCAGGGTCTGGACCGTCTTGCCCAGCCCCATGTCGTCGGCCAGGATCCCTCCCAGGTCATAGGCGCGCAGGAACTGCAGCCAGTCGAGCCCGCGCCGCTGGTAGGGGCGCAGCTCCACGGTCAGGCCAGCCGGCGGCTCGACCTGGGCCACCCCCGCGAAGTCTTTGAGCCGCCTGGCCAGGTCGCGCAGCCGCTCGCCGCCGCGCACCGCGACCCCCTGGGCCTCCAGCTCGGAAAGGGTCTGAGCGTCGAAGCGCGACAGTCGCAGTCGTCCCTGTCCATCCGGCTCGCCACGGTCGAAAAGGTCGCGCAGGGTCTCGAGAAAGGGCCGCAGCCGCTCGCTGGGCAGGTCGATGAAGCGGTGGGCGGCGTCCACGTCCGTGCCGTCTGGGTCCAAGGGCAGGCTGAGGATCTGAGGCAGATCCTCATTGAGCCCGAACTCCAGCAGGGGCGCGACGATGGGCAACAGGGGCAGGCGCCGGCCGCCGACTTCGAGGTCGAAGCGCAGTCCGAACCAGTCGTTGCCGCCCGCCCCCGCATCTTCGATCTCCAAGTCCCAGTCTGCCGCCTCGAACTGCATGCGGAAGCTGGCATCGGTCTCCACTCGCCAGCCCTCCGCGACCAACACCGGCACCCCCTCGCGAAGGAGGGTAGACCAACGCGTCGCCCGCTCGATGGGGTTGCTCCCGGCAGGCTGAAGCCGCAGGGGTGCCGGCTGGGTCCCGTGATGGGGCAGGGGCACGAAGCCAAAGGCAGTCAGACGTTCCAGGGCATCGGTCTCGGCCGCACCGTCGCGGTGGATCCGCACCGCCCCGGTGGGGGTCTGGACGATGCTCTGGGAGGACTTGGGCAGTCCGGCGACGCGCTGGCCGGCGTAGTTGAAGTCAAGCAGGAGCAGGTGCGTATCCGCGCCCTGCCGGGACTCGGCCGCTAGATGCAGCCACGGGACCGGTGGGGTATCGCGGACCTCGGCGACCTCCAGGGGGAGCGGGGTGGGCAGGGGGAGCTGGGGGAACTCCAACGCGAGCAGGCGGGTGATGGCGTCCGCTTGGCGGCTGCGCATGGCCGGGCCCGCGGCCAGCTCCTGTAACTGTTTCCGCGTCAGGCCCCGCGTGTCCAGGGACCCGACAGTATGCGTCTGGCCGTCGAGGTACAGGGGCGGCTCGGTGAGCAGCACCCGAACCTGCGCGTCTGGGGCCAGCACCAGGCGCAGGGCACCCTCCGGGGTCTCCTGCCAGACCGGGGTCAGGCAACGCTCCTCGCCTGAGGCCAGGGGTGGACCGTCGCTCGTCTTCCAATGGCAGCGCTGAGTATCGACCATGCGCCCCAGGGCGATTCGACCCACAGGCCCCGTCAGGGTCAGGGAGTGAACCCAGCCGCCGGATGCAAGTCCGCGCAGCATACCGAGGATCTGCTTGTCCTCCGGGTCGAGGTAAGCCGCGTAGGTGTAACCGTAGAGGAGGTTGCCCAGATTCAGACGCCGCCCCTTGGACATCCGGCCGCCGGCCTTGAGGGGGCGCACCACCGTAAGCTCCACCGCCACACCGTGGGCATCGCCCGGGGCAGGCTGGAGCAGGTAGAGAAGGCGCTCGCCGTTTCGGTCCGCAACGGCTGGAGCCCCGGCCGCGGCAACCCGCTGAAGCCAGCCCCGGACCGCCTCCGGGGGCGATTCCTCGGCCGCGACCAGTCTGGGCTGGACGTCTTCCATGTAGGCCAGACAGGCCGCCACCACGTGCTTGCACGCATAGCCCACTGGACAGTCGCAGGAGCCCGAGACCACCGCATGGCGGGCATGCGGGGCGATCAGCACGCGCTGAGCGTAGACCTTGCCGCCACCACCTCGGACCCGCGACTGGAAACGCTGGAAGCCGTCGCCTTTGTCGATGCGATCAAGCTCGATGACACGCCCTTGCTCGAAGTACAGGCGCCCGCGGTTGAAGGTCTTGATGTCTGTGGCGCGCAGGACATCTTCGCGCGTGAGGCTGGGCATGGTGCTGCGTGGGTCCAGACCGAAGGGGGGCGATATTGTGGGGCAACCGGGGCCTTGGCCCAAGCGGGATTGCAGAATGGGACATCTGCGCGCGCCTGCATGTGGGCATTTTGCGCAGTACTCGATGCCAGACCAACAGTCGCGCGCGGCGCGCTCTAGGTCTCCCTCGTGCCCCGGGAGATGGCCAGGGTCAGGGATAAAGGGCGCATTGCCTGTCCTAGACATCCCTCGCGGGACAGGTAAGTGCAGGTCTATACTCGCGCAAATCCTCGCCGGTACCAGACCGCCGCGCGCCGGACACGATCATCGCCGCCCAGGTGCCAGAGACAGAATGACCGCTTCGAAAATCGCCATCAGCCGGGCAACCTGGGCACGCTTCTTCGAGATGCTTAAAGGCATCGTGGCTGACCCCAAGGTCGGCCGCAAGGCGGTTTTGATGTTCGGTGCGCTGATCGGCCTGCTGTTGCTGGTCAATCTCCTGAACGTGGTCAACAGTTACGTGGGCCGCGACTTCATGACGTCCGTCGAGCGGCGCAACCTCGGGGCCTTCTGGTCCTATGCCGTGCTCTATGTCGGGGTCTTCGCCGTCTCTACTCTGGTCGCGGTCTATTACCGCTTCTTCGAGGAGCGGCTCGGACTCCTGTGGCGCAAGTGGCTCACCTGGCGGGCCATCGAGCATTACCTGGACGACCGTACCTACTTCCGCCTGCACCTGGCAGGGGACGTCCCCAACCCCGACCAGCGCATCTCGGAGGACATCCGGGCACTGACCGCAACCACCCTCTCGTTCGTCCTGATGTTCCTCAACGCCACCTTCACGGTGGTGGCCTTCTCCGGCGTCTTGTGGAGCATTAGCCCGAGACTCTTCCTGGTGGCGGTGGCCTACGCCACCCTGGGCTCGGCGGTCACCGTGGTGATCGGGCGCCGACTGGTCCCGCTCAACTACGACCAACTCGACAAGGAGGCCAACTTCCGGGCCCGCCTGGTGCATGTGCGGGAGAACGCCGAGTCGATCGCCTTGCTGCGACGGGAGGGACGGCTCAAGGCACGACTGCTGTCACGACTGGATGCCCTGACCGACAATTTCCGGCGGATCATCAACGTGAACCGCAACCTGGGCTTCTTCACTACCGGGTACAATTACCTCATTCAGATCATCCCCGCCCTGGTGGTTGCCCCGCACTTCATCGCCGGGGAGGTCGAGTTCGGCGTCATCACCCAGTCTGCCATGGCCTTCGGGCACCTGCTCGGGGCCTTCTCGATCATCGTCACCCAGTTCCAATCCATCTCAAATTACACAGCAGTCATTGCCCGTCTGGCGGCCCTACGCGAGGCCATGGATCGCGCCCGCCCCCCGACCGCCCCGGGCATCAACCTTTGCACCGTCTGTGCCCAGGTGGCGTACGAGCACCTCACCCTCAAATCCCCCAGAAGCGGTCGCATCCTGGTCAAGGACCTCAGCCTCGCCCTGCCCGTTGGGACTCGCCTACTCATCCAAGCCAAGGACGCGTCGGCGACCCACGCCCTGTTCCGGGCCACCGCGGACCTCTGGGAGTGCGGCGAGGGACGCATCCTGCGCCCCGAGCCCCAGGACATCCTGTTCCTCCCGGAGCGGCCTTACCTGCCGCCCGGGACCCTGCGCGAGGTCCTGCTTCGCACCGAGCAGCTCGACAAGGTCCCGACCGATCAGATCCAGCGTACCTTGCACGAGCTGGGTCTGGACCAGGCCCTGAACCGCGCGGGCGGGCTGGACGTGGAGCACAACTGGTCGGAGATCCTTTCCCTGGGAGAGCAGCAGCTCCTGGCCTTCTCCAGAGTCCTCCTGGCATCGCCCGAGTTCGTCTTTCTGGATCACCCAACCCGGGCGCTCAGCGAGTGCCAGGTCGGGGACCTCCTCCAAACCCTACGCGCCCACATGATCAGCTATCTCACCCTCGGCGACGAGGACGACGACGTGGAGGACTACGACCAACTGTTGGAGATCGCTGCGGACGGCACCTGGGACCTCCGCAGCCTGAGGGCACCAAGCGACGCCCCTGTGATCATCGACCCGGGGCTGGCCCGCCCGCTGCCCTGACAGGCTGCACGCCCATGACCCGCACGCAAGCCGCCTTTCCGGAGGGGTTCCTTTGGGGGGCCGCCACCTCCGCGTACCAGATCGAGGGTTCGCCCCTGACCGACGGGGCTGGTCCGAGCATCTGGCATGCGTTCGCTCACACGCCGGGGCGTATCGCCGACGGGGAGACCGGCGACATCGCCTGCGACCACTACCACCGCTACCGTGACGACGTCGCCCTGATGGCCGAACTCGGCCTGACGGCCTACCGCTTCAGCATCAACTGGGGCCGGGTCTTCCCGGAAGGGACCGGCCGCGCCAACCCCAGGGGGCTCGACTTCTACCGCCGCCTGGTCGACGCCCTGCAGGCCCGGGGCATTACGCCCATGGCGACGCTCTATCACTGGGACCTGCCGCTCTCCCTCCAGAGGCGCGGCGGCTGGGTGCATCGCGACAGCGCCGCATGGTTTGGGGACTATGCCCAGGCCATCTTCCGCGCCCTGGACGACCAGGTCCACCTGTGGGTGACCCTCAACGAGCCCTGGGTGGTCGCCGTTGGCGGCCACCTGAACGGCGATCTGGCCCCGGGGCATCGGAGCCCGGCGGAGGCGGCCCTCGTAGGCCACAACCTCTTGCGGGCCCACGGCACCGCCGTGCAGGCGTACCGCGCCGAGGTGCGCCCCCCGAGCGAAGCCGAAACACCCCACGGCATCGGGCTGGTGGTCAACCTTGAGCCCCAGCACCCCGCCACGGACGCCGAGCGTGACCAGGCCGCCGCAGCCCGCCGCGATGCCTTCATTAACCGCTGGTTCCTCGACGCCGCCCTGCTCGGTCACTACCCCGACGCATTGGTCGAGGGTTTCGGCCCCACCTGGCCCGACTTCCCACGGGAGGACCTGCGGCTGATCCGCGAGCCCCT
>JBFZCW010000218.1:0-7547 GCA_041307765.1 Chromatiaceae bacterium | reverse complement strand
GTGCGCGGCCGTCCCGGACACCGTCGCGGACGCAGCTTCCTGGGCTGGCTCTCAGCGTTCCTGGTGTCCGGCCTCGCCATCCCACTGGACCTCCTGACCCTGGCTCTGCTGAGCCTGGCCGCCCTGATCTATGTGACGCTCCCGACTCTGCCCACCACCGAGGGGCTGGTGGAGGTGCAGTTTCAGGAGCCGCTGCGGGTCTACTCGGCGGACGGGGATCTGATGGCCGAGTTCGGGGTGCAGCGTCGCCGCCCAGTGGTCTTCGACAAGGTGCCGCCGCTCCTCGTGAAGGCCTTTCTGGCCATTGAGGACAGCCGCTTCTTCGAGCACCAGGGGATCGACCTCATGGGGCTCAGCCGGGCGGCCCTGAGCCTGGTGCGCACAGGGGTCAAGTCCCAGGGCGGCAGCACCATCACCATGCAGGTGGCGCGCAACTTCTTCCTCACCCCCGAGAAGACCGTCAAGCGCAAGTTCTCGGAGCTGTTGTTGGCCTTGCAGGTGGAGCAGCACCTGTCCAAGGAGCAGATCCTCGAGCTCTATCTCAACAAGATCTTCTTCGGCCACCGGGCCTACGGCGTCAGCGCGGCCGCGGACCTCTATTACGACAAGTCCCTCTACGACCTCAGCCTGGCGGAAATGGCCATGCTCGCCGGGCTGCCCAAGGCCCCATCCAGCAACAACCCGGTGACCAACCCCGAGCGGGCGCTGGAACGGCGCAACTATGTCCTGAAGCGCATGGAGGAGCTGCGCTACATCACGGGGGAGGAATACGCCGCCGCGGTGGCCGAGCCGGACGGCGCCAAGCTCCACCAGCGCGACGTGGGCCTCCAGGCGGGGTACATTGCCGAGATGGTGCGCCGGGAGATGATTCGCCGCTACGGCGACGAGGCCTACGCCCGTGGCTTCCGAGTCACGACCACGGTGGAGTCGTGGCTCCAGCGTGCGGCCCAGGATGCGCTGCGCGTCTCCTTGCTGGAGTATGACCGGCGCCATGGCTACCGGGGGCCTGAGGCCCGGGTCGATACCGCCGGTGCCAGTGAGGAGGACATGGACGCCTACCTCGACGGCGTGGAGGAGCTTCCCCTGCTCACAGCGGGCCTCGTCACCCAGGCCAATGCCAAGGAGGCGACGGTCTACATCGGCGGCGGGCGGCGGGTGAAGCTCGGGCTCAAGCAGGTCGCCTGGGCCAGGCGCTTTGTCAACGAGAACGCCACGGGGCGGGCCCCGGCCAAGGTCACCGACGCGGTGACCGCCGGGGACCTGGTCCGTGTGGGGCAGAATGACGAGGGGGTCTGGTACCTGCGCCAGGCGCCGCTGGTGACGGGGGCACTGGTCTCCTTGTCCCCGGAGGATGGAGCCATCCGCGCGTTGGTCGGCGGCTATGTCTTTGGTGACAGCAAGTTCAACCGTGCGGTGGATGCGCGCCGCCAGCCCGGGTCCAGCTTCAAGCCCTTCGTCTACGCCGCCGCTCTGGAACGGGGTTGGACCCCCGCCAGCCTGGTCAGGGACGAGCCCGTGAGGGTTCCGCTCAATCGCAACGAGTTCTGGGAGCCCCAGAACTTCGACCACAAGACCATGGGCCCCATCCGCATCCGCACCGCCATCGCCCTGTCTCGCAATCTGGCCGCGGTCAACATCCTGCAGAGCGTCGGACTGTCTTACGCCACCGAGTACGTCACTCGATTCGGCTTCGACCTGAAGTCGATCCCCCTGGGCCTGTCCATGGTGCTGGGCACCGCCGAGGTCTCGCCCCTGCAGATGGCCAAGGCCTACGCGGTCTTTGCCAATGGCGGCTTTCGCGTCGAGTCCTACCTGATTCAGCGCATTGAGACCGCCGCCGGGGAGGTGATCTTCGAGGCCCAGGCGCCGCGCGCATGCAGCGACTGCTGGTTCCGGTACGAGGACGCACCGGCTGAGACCCGGGGTCTGGCGAGCGGACCGGCGGCGGAGCGGGTCCTGGACCCGCGCCTGGTCTACGAGATGAACTCTATGCTCCAGGGGGTCATCACCAACGGCACCGCAACCCGTGCCCTGGCCCTTGACCGAACCGATATTGCAGGCAAGACAGGGACCACCAACGACGTGCGCGACTCCTGGTTCTGCGGCTACCAGAAGGACTTCGTGACGGTGGCCTGGATGGGTTTCGACGACTTCTCGCGTCTCGGGAAGTCCGAGACCGGTGGTCATGCGGGGCTCGGGATGTGGATGGACTTCATGAAGGACGCCCTCAAGGACAAGCCCAATGCCGTCCTGCCGGTCCCCGACGGCATGGTGACCATCTATGTGGACAAGGGCCGTGGGACCGAGACCAAGTCCAAGGGGGCCGGGGCGCAACAGGAGACCGTGCGGGAAGAGCTTCGCCTGACGCTACTGGGCCCGGAGCCTGTGGCGCCGGCGAGGGCGGCGCGGTCCTCGTCGAGCCCCCCGCGACGCACCGCGCCTCGGGTGATGGATGACCTGTTCTAGCCAGGGCCGACGGTCGACCGCTGTCCTGGGCCATTCGACGCACGACGAGGTCTAGCGGGGTGTTGCGCAGCGTCCGCCGATGCCTGGCCGTTTGGCTGGTCCTGCTGGCCTTGCCCCTGGGGGCTGCCGTTGAGGAGATAGCCTCGGTCGGATCGGGCCCAGACGGGAGCCCCCGGGTCGGACTCTGGTTCTTCTGGTCCGAGCGCTGCCCACACTGCCGGGAGGCGCTTCCGTTCGTCGAGGCGCTTTCGGCCCAGCACCCCTGGCTTGAGGTCCACTCCCTGGAGTTGACCCGCAACAGAGAGAACGCCGCCCTCTATGTCCGGATGGCGGCGGCTCTGGGGCAGGAGGCCCGGGCCGTGCCCGCCTTCCTGGTCTGTGGGCGAATGCTGACTGGGTTCGATGGGGCGGATGGGATCGGGGCGCAGGTGCTCACCCTCGCCGAATCTTGCCGGTCCGCCGGTGCGGCCGGTATGGGCCTCGACGATGGGGGGGCGCCGGTCTCCGCGGAGGCCCAAATCCGCCTGCCGGTTCTCGGGGACATTGATCCCAAGGGCCTCTCCCTGCCCCTGTTCACCCTGGTGATCGCCGGGCTGGATGCCTTCAACCCCTGCGCCTTCTTCGTCCTGCTGTTCCTGCTGAGCCTGCTGGTCCATGCCCGCAGCCGCGGGCGCATGCTGCTCATCGGGGGGACCTTCGTCATGGTCTCCGGGCTGGTCTACTTCCTGTTCATGGCGGCCTGGCTCAGCCTCTTCCTGGTCGTTGGGGCATCGCCGATTGTGACCGCCGTGGCCGGGACTCTGGCCCTGGTCATCGGGGCCCTCAATGTCAAAGACTGGTTCCGGTTTCGCCAGGGACCGACCCTGTCCATCCCGGAGTCGGCCAAGCCGGGGCTCTTTCGGCGCATGCGCGGCCTGCTGTCCGCCGAGGGCTTGGGCACCCTGATGGTGGGCGCCGTGACCCTGGCCGTCGCGGCCAACAGCTACGAGCTTCTGTGCACCGCGGGTTTCCCTATGGTGTATACGCGGGTCCTGACGCTGAACGGGCAGGGCGGGCTCGACTATTACGCCTATCTCGCCTTGTACAACCTCGTCTATATCCTGCCGCTGCTGGCCATCGTGCTCGCATTCACCTATACGCTGGGGGCGCGCAAGCTCACCGAGCGCCAGGGGCGCCAGCTCAAGCTGCTGTCGGGGATCATGATGCTCTCCCTGGGGTTGGTCCTGCTGCTGCGTCCGCAACTGCTCGACCGCCTGTGGGTGGGGGCGGCACTGCTGGGGGTCGCCCTGGCGGTGACCGCGGCGGCGGCCTGGGTCGAGCAGCGCGGCTCGGGCGCGGAGCGGCCAGGCCGGTGACTGTGGAGAGGGTATGCCCGGTCGAGATCCAGCACCGGACGCCTAGACTAGCGGAACAGGTCCTCCGCGGCCTGACGCGCGGCATCCGCGGGGGAGGGGGTCGAGCCCGCCGCGGCTGGGCGGTCCGTGGGGTCGAAGTGCTCACAGAAGTTGGCCCTGGTCTTGTCCAACACGCGCTCGGCCAGGGGTTCCATGCAGTCATTGGGGCGACCGCGTGCAAAGTGGCGGCAGTTGAGGCAGACGCGGGTCGCCTTGCCGCAGGCGAGGCAGGCCGTCTCCCGCCCATAGTCGGCTTTGGTCAGGCCAGCGCCACAGTGCCAGCACTTGCCGATGATCTCGTCGCTCATGGCTCCCCTCCAGACTGGTATCCCGGTGCGACCTTAGCAGGTGCGCGGCCAGGTCGCCATGGGCGGGGCCAGTCTGGCAGGGCGAAGCTGCGCTAACCAAGATTTTCCGTCTCGACATGCAGTTGCCCGCGACTCTGGACAACGGCCGGCGAGGAGGGTATAACGCCGAGCGACCCGCCCCCGTCCGAGGCCAGAGGTTTGAACCTGCGCGAGGTTGTCCTGCACGGCGTTGCTGCGGATGAAGAGGAACGCTTCCAGGCCCTGATGGAGGCGCATCACTACCTCGGGGCGCTGGCAAAGATCGGCCACACCCTGTGGTATGTCGCCACGTGGAACGGGGAGTGGCTGGCCCTGCTGAGTTTTTCCGCGGCGGCCTGGAAGTGTGCAGCGCGTGACGTCTGGATCGGATGGGATTTTCGCCACCAATACGACCGCCTGCACTTGGTCGCCAACAACAGCCGGTTTCTGATCCTGCCCGAGCACCACGTCCCGAACCTCGCCTCCCGGGTGCTGGCCTTGAGCGAGTGGCGCCTGGCGCGGGACTGGCGGGAGCGCTTCGGTTACCCGTTGCTGTTGCTGGAGACCTTCGTCGATCCGCAGCGCTTTCAGGGCACCATCTACCGGGCCGCCAATTGGCAATACGTGGGCGACACCCGCGGCTTTCGTCGCACCCGCACGGGCTACAGCGCCGCGCCGACCTGCGCCAAGCGCGTCTTTGTCCGCCCCCTGCACGCCCAAGCCCAAGCCTGCCTGTCAGGTCCCGTACTCGCCCCCCAGTATCACCACGGAGCCCCGAAGATCATGTTGAGTGCCCAACACATGGCCGCGCTCCCGGAGTATTTTGCCGACATTCCCGATCCGCGCCGCGGCCAGGGACGCCGCCATCCCCTGCCCGCGGTGCTGGCCATCGCCGCCGCTGCCACCCTGTGCGGGATGCGCGGCTACAAGGCCATCAGCCTGTGGGCGGAGGACCTCGGCCAGAAGGCGCGGGCACGCTTTCGCTGCTGCTACCGCGAGCGCCGCTACGAGGTCCCCAGTCGCACCGTGATCCGCGAGGTGCTCACCCGGGTGGACCCCGATGCCTTGGATCGCGCCTTGCAACGCTGGAACGCCCAGCACGCCGCGACCGACGAAGGGTTGGCCGTCGACGGCAAGACGATGTGTAACGCCATCGATGCCGAGGGGCGCCAGACCCACATCCTCGGCGTCGTCGGCCACCAGAGCCAGATCTGCCACACCCAAAAAAAGTCGGCGCCCTGCCCGTAGACGGCGGCGACGAACTCAAACAGACCAACGAGATCGGGATGGTCATCCCGACCCTCGCGCCCCTGGAGATCGCCGGCAAGACCATCACCGCCGACGCCCTGTTGACCCAGCGCAAGCTCGCCGGCTACCTGCTCGGGCGCAACGCCCACTACGTCGTCACCGCCAAAGACAACCAGCCGACCCTGCGCGAGAACATCCGCCTGATCTTCGCGGGCCGTGGCCAACCCGATTTCAGCGAGCCGCCCACCCTGGTCCACGGGCGCATCGAACAGCGCTCGATCTGGACGACCACAGCCCTGAACGACTACCTCGACTTTCCCGGCGTCGGCCAGGTCTTCGTCATCGAACGTTCCACCCTCGACAAAGCCTCCGGCGCAACCGCCACCGACACCGTCTACGGCCTCACCAGCCATACCCCGGAGAGCGCCGACGCCGCCGCCGTGCTCGCCTTCAACCGCGGCCACTGGAGCATCGAGAACGGCTGCCACTACATCCTCGACTGGAACTGGGACGAGGATCGCGGCACCCTGCGGACCGGCTACGGCCCCGAGAACATGACCGCGCTACGCCGCTTCGCCATCGGCGTCATCCGCTCGAAGTCTCGCGATACCGTCGCCGCGACCATCCAGCGCCTGGCGCGCAACGTCCGCCTGGTCTTCGACTACCTGCGCATGACCGACAACTCCCGCTACCGCCCACCGTCCCTCCAAGCCCAGGTGGGCTAGAACGGATTTGCCGTGCCTGTCGGCGTGATCCCCTTGGCACATGCGCGGGGCTTGGGTTATATTCGGGGCGTCACCAACCTTGGATCGACATGAGCCCCATCGCCCCGCAGACCGTCGTGTACCGCACCGCCCACCCTTCCCGCCCGGGAGAGGGTCTGACGTCGCGCGCGGTCCTTCTCGCCGATTCGCTTCCACTCGACTCGCTCCTGCCTGGCCTGCTGCTGCCCTGACGGGCACAACACGCAATCAAGCCCCGGCGGGGGCACAGTTCACGCAACAACCCAGCACGACAGAATCACCCAGGCGACCGCGCCAGGTCTGGCGCCCCATACGGGCCAAGACCATCGCGGCGACGTGAGGCCAGCCATGAGCGATACAAAGACCCGGACAACGAGCGACAACAAGAGCCAACGAGAGCATTTGATCGTCTTCGATACCACCTTGCGCGACGGCGAGCAGAGCCCAGGCGCGTCCATGACCAAGGACGAGAAGGTGCGCATCGCCAAGGCCCTGGAGCGGCTGCGGGTGGACGTGATCGAGGCCGGTTTCCCCATCGCCAGCAACGGTGACTTCGAGGGCGTGAAGGCGGTGGCCGAGGTGGTGCGCGACAGCCGGGTGTGCGGCCTTGCCCGCGCCCTGGACAAGGACATCGACCGCGCCGGCGAGGCTCTGGCCGGGGCCAACGCCGGGCGCATCCACACCTTCATC
Organism: Chromatiaceae bacterium; assembly: GCA_041307765.1. Lineage (GTDB taxonomy): Bacteria > Pseudomonadota > Gammaproteobacteria > Chromatiales > Chromatiaceae > DYRB01. Next base: position 680 of record JBFZCW010000218.1, on the reverse strand, counting down.
GCCACCTCGCCCATTCACATGGAGAAGAAGTTGCGCATGACCCCGGATCAGGTAGTCGAGCAGGCGGTTCGGGCGGTGCAGCGGGCGCGCCGCTATACCGACGACGTGGAGTTCTCCCCCGAGGATGCCGGGCGCTCGGAGATTGACTTCCTGTGCCGCGTCCTGGAGGCGGTGATCGACGCCGGGGCGCGCACGGTCAACATCCCCGATACCGTCGGCTACAACATCCCCGACCAGTTCGGGAGCCTCATCAAGACGCTCCGCGAGCGCGTCGTCAACGCCGACAAGGCGGTGTTTTCGGTGCATTGCCACAACGACCTCGGCCTGGCGACGGCCAACTCGCTCGCCGCCGTGCGCAACGGTGCCCGTCAGGTGGAGTGCACCATCAACGGTCTGGGCGAGCGTGCCGGCAACGCGGCCCTGGAGGAGATCGTCATGGCGGTGCACACCCGTCGCGACCTCTTCCCCTGCGACACGCGCATCGATACCACCCAGATCGTCAACTGCTCCCGCCTGGTCTCCGGCATCTCGGGGTTCGCGGTGCAGCCGAACAAGGCCTTCGTCGGCATCAACGCCTTCGCCCATGAGTCGGGGATCCACCAGGACGGGGTGCTGAAGAGCCGCGAGACCTACGAGATCATGCGCGCCCAGGACGTGGGCTGGAGCGATAACCGCATGGT
>JBFZCW010000217.1:0-6463 GCA_041307765.1 Chromatiaceae bacterium | reverse complement strand
GTCGCGCGAGACGGCGACCTCAGGTCTCAGGATCGCTGCGAGACCAGGGCGCTGACTTAACCTCCAAAAAGGCAAGCCCCGGTCGCCGATCACGGCGCCGAGGCTTGGGTGGTGTCGATCCGATGCCCGCCCCGTCCAGCGGCAAGTATCGGAATCCAGCGAATCCGCTTGGGCCTCATTCCCCCGCGGCGTTCGCCCCATCGTGGGCGGTGCTGACCTCCCAGTTGCACTGGTCGATCAAGCCTTCCACCTCGCGCGGGAGTTTGACGGGCTCTTCCAGCCGGTAAGCCTTGCCCTGCTCCCAACACAGCTCCGCCTCGTCCGCACTGAGGGGTAGACCCTGTCGGCACAGCTCCCAGACCGCGTGCACTTGGCTGATGGTCATGACGGTCACCTCCAGTTCTTCTGGGCCTTGACCAATCGGACGGCCTGACCCGTTGCCTAAGGCCCACTCAAATCTTGGGCCAACTCCCCCTTAAACCCTAATTTACGTGGCATTTGTTGCGGCATTTAAGAAATTGCGCATATGCCACGTTAAATAAACATGCACCTTAATAGTAGCCTGCCAGACAGATTTGACAAGGAACATTGAGTATCGATTCATTTATACCACATGTTGCACCGGTTGCTCCAAAGCGCCTGCGGCGACTTGGCCGTTCTGGCTCAGCGGGGCATTGCCGGATTACGTCACAACCTGACGAATCGTCGCACGGCCCGAGGACACGGGCGGGGTTCGCTCAGTCCTGCGGCGCCGGCAGAGCCCGCACGGTGTTGGGGAGGTGGTCGCGGATGACGCCGGCAAAGGCCTCGAGGGCCGGGCGGCGCGGGAAACTGCGGCGGAAAACCAGCGAGATCCGCCGGCAGGCGTCTGGCAGGTTCAGGCGCCGGGCGCTGATGCCGCTGTCGGTCATCCATCCGCCGCGGATGGCGAGCGCGGGAACCAGGGTGCAGCCGAACCCGGCCCCCACCAATTGCAGCAAGGTCTCCAGGCTGGCCGCGCGCAGATCCGCCAACTCCCCGGTCTGCTCGCGGTCCACCAAATGGCAGACCTCCATGACCTGGTGGGTCAGGCAGTGCCCCTCAGCCAAGAGCAGGAGGTCAATCTCCTCCAGGTCCCGCGCAGTAATGTCGTCCTTATCCTGGAGGGGGTGCGTGCGCGGGTGGGCAAGCCAGAAGGGCTCGTCGAACAAGGGGATCTCGGCCAGGTCTGGATCGTCCACCGGCGTGGCGAGCAGGGCTGCATCGATCTCGTGGTGGTGCAGGCGGGCGAGCAGTGACTCGGTGATCTCTTCCGACAGGACCAGCCGAGTCTGGGGGTAGAGGCGCCGCAGCGGGACCAGGATCAGCGGCATCAGGTAAGGGCTCAAGGTCGGGATGGCGCCGATGCGCAAGGGGCCCGCGAGCGGATCCTGGTGGGCGCGGGCAAGCTGCTCGATGGCCTCCGCCTGCTCCAGGGCCAGGCGAGCCCGGGCGACGATGGCCTCGCCAACGGGGGTCACATCGACCGAGCGGTTGGTGCGCTCGAAGACGACCACCCCGAGCTGATCTTCGAGCTTCTTGATCTGGCCGCTCAGGGTCGGCTGACTGACGAAGCAGCGCGCCGCCGCCCGTCCGAAGTGGCGGGTCTCGGCTACCGCGACGATGTACTTGAGGTCTCGCAGGTTCATGGGCCCTATCATACCCGAGCATCATTGCCGAAAACGATAGTTGAGCCCGTCGCCCCCCCGCCGCGATAATCGTAGGTGGCCGCCGGTCCGCGACCGGGTCGAGCCTTGTCTGCCGCAGCCGGCGAATCTGTTACCGTAGGGTTCCGACCCGCCCCCTGCCTCGTTGTACCCAACCCTGAGCCTCGATGGACCTGACCTACCGCGTCACCCCTGCCGAACCCCGGGCCCACCTGTTTCACGTGGAGTTGGTCATCGCGCACCCATCCGCAGACGAGGTGATCCTTTCCATGCCGGCCTGGATCCCCGGGAGCTACATGATCCGGGATTTCGCGCGCAACATCCTGGACATCGCCGCCGCGGACGCCACCGGGCCGCTGCCCCTGGACAAGCGCGACAAGCAAACCTGGGCACTGACACTGCGCGGCCAGACGGCGACAGTACGCTACCGCGTCTACGCCTGGGACCTCTCGGTGCGCGGGGCCCACCTGGACACCCGCCATGCCTACTTCAACGGGGCCGCCCTCCTCCTCCGGGTAGCGGGGCAGGAGCCTCACCCCTGCACGGTCGAGCTGTTGCCACCGCCCGGGGACAGCGGCGCCGACTGGCAGATCGCCACTAGCCTGCAGCCCATGGACGCGGCGCCACTGGGTTTCGGCCGTTACCGGGCGGACGGCTACGAGGACCTCATCGACCACCCGGTGGAGATGGGCCGTTTCAGCCTGATCCCCTTCAGTGTGCTCGGAGTCCCCCATCGCATGGCCATCAGCGGCCGCCACCACTGCGACGAGTCCCGCCTGCGGCGTGACCTGACGCGCATTTGCACCGAGCAGGCGGCCCTCTTCGGGGAGCTGCCCCTGGACCGCTACCTCTTCCTGGTCGCGGCCGTCGGAGACGGGTACGGCGGCCTGGAGCACAGCTATTCCACTAGCCTGCTGTGCAGCCGCGACGACCTGCCCCAGGCCCCGGTGCCACCCCAGAACCCCGGCGCCCCAACCACGGACAAGCCCAGCGAAGGCTATCGGCGATTCCTGGGGCTCTGCAGCCACGAGTACTTCCACCTGTGGAACGTCAAGCGAATCCGGCCCCAGACCCTGATGGACGGGGACCTGAGCGGCGAGGTCCACACCCGTCTGCTTTGGGCCTTCGAGGGCATCACCTCCTATTACGACGACCTCACCCTTGTCCGCAGCGGGTGCATCGACGAGGCGGGTTATCTGGACCTCCTGGCCCAAACCATCACCCGGGTCCTGCGCACCCCGGGGCGTCTGGTACAGACCCTCGGCCAATCGAGCTTCGACGCCTGGACCAAGCTCTACAAGGCCGACGAGAACGCCGCCAATGCGATCATCTCCTACTACGTGAAGGGCGCCCTGGTGGCCCTGGCCCTGGACCTGACCATCCGCCGACGGACCCAGGGGGCCAGATCACTGGACGACGTCATGCGTGCCCTCTGGGAGCGCCACGGGCGCACCGGGATCGGCGTCCCGGAGCGCGGGGTCGAGGAACTGGCGGCAGAGGTAACAGGGCTCGATCTCGGCCCTTTCTTCTCCCAAGCCCTGGACTCCACCGAGGACATCGACCTGGCCCCTTTGCTCGTCCCGATGGGCATCGGGCTGCGCCTCCGGGCTTCCCGCGGCCCCAAGGACCTAGGTGGGCCGGGGGACGGCCAGCCAGCCAAGAACCCCGGGAGCCCGGGGACCTCGGCCGGCCCCATCCTCGGGGTACGACTCCAGCCCCAGGGCAGCGAGGCTGTCATCGCGACGGTCCTGACCGGCAGCGCCGCCCTGGCTGCCGGTCTGGCTGCGGGGGACGCAGTGATCGCCGTGGACGACATCCGCGCGACCCGCGACAACCTCGACGGACTGATCGCCCGGGTCCAGCCAGGGGCCGAGGTCCGGGTTCATGCCTTCCGCCGCGACGAGCTGCTGACCTTTGCCGTTCGCCCCCTGCCCCCGCCCGCTGACACCTGCGAGTTGTACCTGCTGGAGCACGCCCTGCCCGAGGCCGCCGCGCGCCGTGCAGCTTGGCTGGCACCGTCGGCGACGGAGGCGCTGCGTTAGGCGGTTCACCGTGGCGACGCCCCTGCAAATCATTCGGCTCCTCGCCGACGGTCGGTGCCACTCCGGTGAGACCATTGCTGCCCACCTGGGGGTCAGCCGTGCTGCCGTCTGGAAGGCGCTGCGCAAGGCCGGCGAGGCGCTGGGCCTGGAAATCGTCGCGGAGCGAGGACGAGGCTACCGACTCCCGGCGCCCCTGGAGCTGCTGGACGCCGCCCGCATCCTCGCCGCCCTGAGCCCCGAGGCTCAGCAGCGCATCGCACGCCTGGAGATCCACGACGCCATCGACTCGACCAACACCCGCCTGATGCGCGAGGCCGCCGAGGGGGCGCCGAGCGGGACCCTGTGTCTGGCCGAGCGTCAGACCGCTGGCCGCGGCCGCCTGGGGCGAATCTGGGTCTCTCCCTTCGGCGCCAACCTCTACCTGTCGCTGCTTTGGCGCTTCCCCTTCGGCCCGGCAGGTATGGGTGGCCTGAGCCTCGCCGCCGGGGCCGGCGTCGCCGATGCCCTGCGCGCCGCCGGTGCCCGGGACATCGGGCTCAAGTGGCCCAACGACATCCTCTGGCAGAGACGTAAACTCGCCGGTCTGCTGCTGGAGGTCGCCGGCGAGGCCCATGGTCCCGCCCATGTGGTGGTCGGGGTCGGCGTCAACACGCACCTGGAGCCAGAACAGGGCGCCGCGATCACCCGCCCCTGGGTAGACCTGGACCAGGTCCTGGGGCGCGGTGCCTACAGCCGCAACGCCCTGGCTGCCGGCGTCGCCGAGGCCCTGGTCCAGGCCATGGACCGCTTCGGCCGGGAGGGTCTCACCCCCTTCCTGGATGACTGGGAACGTTACGACCTCTACCGCGGCGAGCAGGTCGAGGTGCACTGGGGCCAGCAGAGGGTGCGCGGGACCCACCTGGGCCTGGACGCCAACGGAGCCCTGCGGCTGGACACCGGGTCCGGGATCGAGACCTTCCAGGCCGGCGAGGTCAGCTTGAGATCCACCGCAGACTGACCCACAGACTGACCCACAGACTGACCCATGGACCTGCTCATCGACATCGGTAACACCAACCTGCGCTGGGCCGCCCTGGGGAACGACCCGGCCGCGTGGGCCCAGGCCGGACCGGTCCTGGGCGAGGTCCATACCCTGCGCCACCATGGGGCCATACCCATCGACCTCCTTGCCGCCTGGGACGGGCTCCCGGCGCCACGCAAGGTCCTGGTCGGGAATGTCGGCGGCGCAGGGCTTGCCGCCCACCTGACCCGAGCCGTTCGTTCCCTGTGGGGGCTCGACCCCGGCTTCGCCGCCACCCGAGCCGAGGGGTTCGGGGTCCGCATCGCCTACTCGGAACCAGGCCGTCTCGGGGTGGACCGCTGGCTCGCCCTCATCGCGGTCCACCGCCACGCCCCAGGGCCATCACTGGTCATCGATGCCGGGACCGCCATCACCTACGACCTGCTCCTAGGTGACGGCACCCACCTCGGCGGTCTCATCCTTCCGGGCGTGCGCCTGCTCCGCGAGGCCCTGATCACCGGGACCCGCATCCCGCCCTGGGCGGATCAGCCCGATCCGGGACCGGGCGACCCGGCCTGGGCTACAGACACCGCCGCCGCCGTTGCTGGCGCCTCGCTTCAAGGTCCCAGTGCCCTGGCCGAGCGCCTCTGGATGCGGCTACGGGACCGAGCCGGCACCGAGCCCCATCTCATCCTCACCGGCGGCGATGCGGGGCGTCTTGCCCCGCTGGTCGGCGTCCCGCTGCGCATCCTGCCCGCGCTGGTCCTGCAAGGACTGGCGCTCTTGGCCTAAACCTGCGAGGTCCCCATGCTGCCCTGGCTTGCCGCCGTCCTGCTCGTCCTCAACCTGGCCCTGTTTTTGTGGGGCCGGCAACACGAGGTCCCCATCGAGCCCCAGCTCCCGCCCCTAGCCGAGGCGCCCCAGCAGATCCAGCTCCTCGGGGCGGAGCCAACGCATGCCGCACCCCCGCGCCCTGCCGCAGATACCGCCAAACCCCCCGCCCCGGCGACGGACGCGCCCACCCAACCTGGCACGAGCACCCCGCCCGACTCCACGCCGACGGCCCAGCCCGAGGCGGTAGCCCCCCTCAGCGAGGAACGGAACGCGGGCCCGGACGAAGGCGCCCCAGCGGATGTTCCAGCCCTGATCGAGCCGAACGAGGACTTGGCCCCGAACGAGCCGGCACCCGAGCCGCCGACTGCCCTAGTTTCCGACCCGGACCCGGCCCGAGCCTCATCCCAAGGACCCGAGGCCCAGGGATCCAAACCAGCCGGCGAAACCGAGCCGGACCTAGAGGCGGCCCTGCCCGCGGCCGCTGCCGCAACAGCCGCTGCCGCCGCCCCCAAGACCGCGAAGAAGCGCAGGCCCAAGCGTCGGGCGCGCAAACCGACGCCAGCCGAACCGGTTGAGCTACCCCCATCGTTCCAATAGAATCGAGGCTCCCTAGCGGTGAGACAGGCGCATCTGGGGGGATCGCATCCGCGGCCGGACCCCGTACCAATCCTGCACCACCAACCCCCATCCGAATTACGCTGGCGTAGCTCAGTCGGCAGAGCAGCTGATTTGTAATCAGCAGGTCGCGGGTTCGAATCCGGCCGCCAGCTCCAATTAACAATGGCTTAGTTTTTTCGCCACAAGCCGCTTTTGTCTAAGTCACCATAGAGTGACTACGGGGACCGGTTTTGCGGTGACCCGGTCCAACATCAGCGGCCTAGCAGGCTGTCGGACTTCGGCCC
>JBFZCW010000216.1:0-5387 GCA_041307765.1 Chromatiaceae bacterium | reverse complement strand
CAGGCGGTCGGTGTAATAGGGCTCGCCGGTCTCCCGGCTCTTGATGGTGGTGCGGCGGATGAACACGCCCCTACCGTAGACCCTCGGCCCGGGCCACTCAAGGGATACATGACATATTATGCCACTACACTAAGCCCGAAACCGCCAAGCCATTGACCCGACGAGCGACGACACGCCTCGCACCGGGGAAATCCGGCGATTCCAGCTCTCCAGACCGCGAAAATGACAAAGATGGGCTAAGGCAGAAGCCCAGTCGTCCTGAGCCGGAGGTGGTTCTTGCCCTGCTGCGGGCAGCAACGATGCGAAACGAGTCCCGCTTGCCACCCTCAGGCCGGTGCGGTCAGCCGCTCCAGCTCGGCGAGAAAACACAAGGCCTGGGTCCGGTGCAAGCCGCACATCTCCAGGTTGGGGCGGAGAGCGACGCAGACGGCTGGGCGCTGGGCCATCCCAAACAGCCGGCAGGACAGATCCGCCGCAAGCTGCACGCAGGGCACACCTGCAGGCTTGCCATCTGGCATACCCGGAATGGGACTGCTGATGGACGGGGCGATGCAGCAGGCCGCACAGCCAGGGCGGCAGGCGATGCCAACGGCTCGGGAGACATTGGTCGAGATACCGGGGACGTCTATCATGGATGCCTGGTGTGCGGCCATTGCGAAGCGTGGTACGAGTTGGGCACGCGGGCTATGGGCGAAGATCGTCGCAGGGGCGAGTTGAAGCCCGACCTACCCCTGGGCTGGTCCCCGAGCCTTGCGGTCTAGGTCCGCCAGGTGCTCCAGCTTGTCGCGGATCTTCAGCTCCAGGCCACGCGGGACCGGACGGTAGTAGCGGCGACCGTGGAGCCCGTCGGGGAAATAGCTATCCCCGGCGGCGTAGCCCTCCGGTTCGTCGTGGGCATAACGGTAGGCCCGGCCGTATCCCAGCTCGCGCATGAGCCGGGTGGGGGCATTGCGCAGGTGGACCGGAACCTCCAGGGAACCGCCCTGCCGGGCATCGGACAGGGCGGCATCCCAGGCGGTGTAGACCGCGTTGCTCTTGGCGGCGCAGGCAAGGAAAGTCACCGCCTGGGCCAGGGCCAGCTCGCCCTCTGGGCTGCCCAGGCGCTCCAGCACATCCCAGGCGGCCAGGGCCAGGTCCAATGCGCGGGGATCGGCGTTGCCGATGTCCTCGCTGGCCATGCGCACCACGCGCCGGGCGATATAGAGGGGATCGCACCCGCCGTCGATCATGCGGGCGAGCCAATAGAGGGCCGCATCGGGTGCCGATCCGCGCACCGACTTGTGCAGGGCGGAGATCTGGTCATAGAACACATCCCCGCCCTTGTCGAAGCGCCGTACCTGTCCCACGACGACCTCAGCCACCACCGCTGGACCGATCTCGCCGCCCTCGGCCAGGTCGGCGGCCAGCTCCAAGAGGCCCAGGGCACGGCGGGCGTCGCCGTCCGCGGCCTCCGCGATCTGGGCGCGGGACGTCTCGGGCAGCATCAGGCCGCGTCCGCCAAGGCCCCGCTCCGCATCGCCCAGGGCCTGCTTGATCACCTCGCCCAGCTCCGCAACGCTCAGGGGCTTGAGGACATAGACCCGGGCTCGGGAGAGTAAAGCATTGTTGAGCTCGAAAGAGGGGTTCTCGGTGGTGGCCCCGATGAGCACGACGGTGCCGTCCTCCACATGGGGAAGGAGGGCGTCCTGCTGACCCTTGTTGAAGCGGTGGACCTCATCGATGAAGAGGATGGTCCCGCGCCCTTCGACTTCCCTGGTCCGGCGCGCCTCGCCCACGGCCTCGCGGATGTCCTTGACCCCGGCCAGGACCGCGGACAGGCGCAGAAAGCGGGCCCCGGAGTGGGCAGCGACGAGACGCGCCAGGGTGGTTTTGCCGGTCCCAGGGGGACCCCAGAACACCATGGAATGCGGCCGGTCTGCGGCGATCGCCTGGCGCAGGGGCTTTCCCGGGGCCAGGAGATGGGCCTGCCCCTTCAGCTCGTCGAGGGTGCGCGGGCGCATGCGCTCGGCCAGGGGTGCCGATGGCTGTGTCGTTGCCGGTGCAGGAGGCGGGTCGGGGACGGTCGGGTCGCTTGGGATGCTCACTTCGGGTATCCAATCGGGCTCGCCGCGCGTCCGACGAACCGCAGGCAAAGCTGGTTCGGCCAGCGCTCAGTAAAGACACGGGGGCCTTCGCGGACGGATTGTATCCCGGGGTGAGGCAGCGCGGGGGACGGGACCAAGCCGCTTCGATGGGCCGGCGGCACACCCGTCGAGCACCATTTGGTGTGTCCCCCAAGGATCCGCGACACAAAGAAGCGATCCTTGGGGACGGTTCCTGTCGTTTGACGTACGGATCGCCGCCTAACTCGTCAGCCCCCTTCACGAAATCGCCATTACCAACAGCCGCTGTGGACAACTCTGTGGGCAAACCCTGGGCAGGCACGCTAAGCCCCCGTCTGCGCTGGCGCGCGTTCGGATTGGAGCGTTTTTGGTCAGCCGCTTTTCGCTCGCCTTATCAACGACATGCCACTTCCTCCTTGGACCGCCCCTAGCGGATGTGCGACCCTCGGCCGCCTCGCAAACCGGCGCGTCGCATGTGCACAACACGGGGCGGAGGACGTTGAATTCTTTGCTTGGGCACCGCGCGCCGCCGGATTTGAGCGGGACGCGGGCCCTGCCGGTTGGCAATCGCCGCGGATACGCCGCGGACACTCGCGATCCCAAAGTAAACATCAGAATATACTGATAATTCAACGCGGGCCCGGTTCGCCATCGGGGTTGCGCTCAACCCCCAAAACCGTCAGGATAGCGGGGCAGGCACCCCTCCCGATGACTTTCCGGCCGCCTTGTCGGCCGTCCCGTCCCAGGGCCCGGAATTGCCCTCCCCCAACGATCCTAACTCCAGGCCCCGAGCATCGCGCCCGTATGACCCCAGCAGACCTCAAGTCCGTTCGCGACCATATCGCCTCCCGCATCATCGGCCAACAGAAGTTCATCGACAGCATGCTGATCTGCCTGCTGAGCGATGGGCACCTGCTGGTGGAGGGCATGCCCGGCTTGGCAAAGACCACTGCCGTCAAGGCCCTGGCCGAGTCCCTGGAGGGCGACTTCCACCGTATCCAGTTCACCCCGGATCTGCTGCCCTCAGACCTCATCGGCACCGACATCTACCGTCACGAGCGGGGGGAGTTCGAGTTCCGCCCCGGGCCGCTGTTCCACAACATCCTCTTAGCGGACGAGGTCAACCGAGCCCCGGCCAAGGTCCAGTCGGCCCTGCTCGAGTCCATGGGCGAGCACCAGATCACGGTCGGCCAGCGGACCTACCCGCTCCCCAAGCTCTTCATGGTGCTCGCCACCCAGAACCCAGTGGAGCAGGAGGGCACCTACTCCCTCCCCGAGGCCCAGCTCGACCGATTCCTGATGCAGGCAGTGGTGACCTATCCGACCCGGGACGAGGAGCTGAAGATCCTGGAGCTGGACAGCCAGCACCAGAAGACCAGCTACACGCCTCCCGCCAAGCGCCTGTCCCAGGCGGAGCTGTTCGCCATGCGCCGCGACGTGGCCAACCTATACCTCGACCCCAAGCTGCACAGTTACATCGTCGACTTGGTCCAGGCGACCCGTAACCCCAAGGTCTACGATCCAGACCTGGCCCGCTGGTGCCGTTTCGGCGCCTCGCCGCGGGCCAGTATCGCGCTGGCCCGCTGTGCCCGGGCCCGTGCCTGGATGAGCGGCGACCAGTTCGTTGCCCCGCACCACATCCAGTCGGTGGCCCCGGAGATCCTCCGTCATCGTCTGCTGCTGACCTTCGAGGCCGAGGCGGAGGGCGTCACCACGGATGCCTTCGTCAACCGCCTCCTCAACCTGGTGGCCATCCCCTAATCGATGTCGCAGACCCACCGTCCCTGGTTCGCTGCGACTCGGCATCGGAAGATGCGATCTCCCGACCCCTCCGTCGATCCATCGACGGGGGCGCCCCCACGATGAGCCTCTATCCGCGTCTCGACGACCTCTTGGAACTGCGCCACCAGGCGCATGCCCTGGGTCTGCCCTCGCACCACCTGGTCAATTCCACCTTCTCGGGCCTTTATGCCTCGGTCTTCCGCGGCGCGGGCGTTAACTTCGAGGAGGTGCGCGAGTACCGAGAGGGTGATGACATCCGCTACATGGACTGGAAGGTCACCGCCCGCATCAACGAGCCCCACATGAAGGTCTTCCGAGAGGAGCGCGAGCGCAGCGTCGTCCTGTGCGTGGACAAGGGCCCGCACATGGCCTTCGGTACCCGGGGGACCTTCAAGTCCGTGCAGGCCGCGCGCACGGCCGCTCTGATCGGCTGGGCCGCCTCCCGTCTGCACGACCGGGTCGGTGGCATGGTCTTCGGCGATCCGATCGCCGGTCTCCAGCACTTTCGCCCCTCCCGCGGACGGCGCGCCCTGTGGCAGCTCCTGCGTACCCTCACGGTGCCGGGGGAGACCAAGGATAAGTCCGTGGACTGCCTGGGCGGGGCGCTGAAGCGGGCCACTAGCGGGCTGACCACGGGGTCCTTGGTCTTCGTCATCGCCGACCTCAACCGCGAGCCCGTCAGCCTGGAGCGCATCCTGGGCGATCTTTCCCAGCGGAATTCCGTGGCCCTGATCCCTGTCGATGACCCGGCGGACTGGGAGATCCCGGCCATGGGCGTGGCCACCTTCACCGGCACGGACGGGACTCTGGTCGAGGTGGACACGGACGACCCCAAGGCCCGCCAGTATTACCGCGAAGCCTGGCAGGAGCGCCGCGAGCTCTTGCAGGCCATCGCCCGGCGGCTACATTTGATCCTGTTGCCGGTGAGCACCGACCACGAGATCCACCTCACCCTGATCCACCACCTGCGGCAACAGGCGAGGGTGAAGACGGTGTGATCGCGGGCCGGCCCATCCTGCTAACTCGGGGCGGCATGGCTAGGTCCGGACCCGCAACCAGCCGCGATGCGGAGGTCAAGGGAGGTGAAGGGGCTTGACCCCTTTTCACCCGCCGTTTTTCCCACGCCAGATCATGGTACTTGCCTCGCTTTCACGGCCCGGCGTGGAGGCGTGTACCGACGAGCTTTCGTCAGGGCGATTTTGGAGCCGCCCCGCAGACTTCACGAACAGCCACTCAGAACCCTTGGGCCACGGTCACAGCAATGAATGAGGCAGTCCAACAGATCCGCGACATCCACGGCTTCGCCGCCGTCCCCTGGTGGCCGCCTGGCCCGGGCTGGTGGGTCTTGGCGGGGGGTCTTACCCTGCTGGCCCTGCTCGCCTGGCGTTTCCGTTCGACGCTGCGGCTGCGCATCCCGATCCCGGTGATCACCCTGGGGGACTGGCGCTGGGACGCCGCGCGCCAGTTGCGCGCCCTGCGCCGCCAGGTGCAGCAGGATGAGCT
>JBFZCW010000215.1:0-5580 GCA_041307765.1 Chromatiaceae bacterium | reverse complement strand
CGCGGTCAACAAGGCCAACACCACCGTGTTCCGCAACCTGAGGGGCTACGCGGTGAACCGGGCCGCGGGCGAGGGCATGGTCGCCGCGCTGCTCGCCCGCGACACCGCCCCCGTGGTCCGGGAACTGCTCAGCGCCCGGAACTGAGGTTCCCTCTCCCCCGGGGGCCAGGAGGAGCCCCCGGGGCGGGTCCGGGGCTGGGGCTGCCCCGCTGACGAGGCCCAAGGCAGGGCCGAAACCCGAAGGAGGATGACGATGCCGAAGTCGAAGACAAAGCACTGGACGAGCTACTCCTGGTGGTTCCGTGCTCGTGATGGCGGGGGCAAGTGGCAAGGCTACGCGGGCCCGCCGCCGAAAGGGACTGCCTGGCCGGTCAACTCGGTGGCCGACGCCATGCGCTGCATCGCCAAGTGGGACCCCGAGGCGAGGTACGAGTGGAAGGTGATGCAGCACGAGCACCACGAAACCACCACCGAAGTCAAGCGGATCTGAGGGGAGGATCTGACCATGCCGAAAATCGCTTACGTTCCCAAGGACTTCCGGTCCGACAGCCTGGACGTGATCGCCCACGCCAACCAGATCGTCGCCGAGTACCAGGCCCGCGGGGAGGGGTGACATGGACTACCTCTGCCGCTGTGGCTGCGAGGATCGCCGGGGGGTCCGCTGCCCCACTTGCGGGGAGTTGCCCCAGGAGCTGGGCGAGCCTCTGCTGTCCACCGGGTACCTGGCGGGCGACACCGTCCGCGCCGCCAACGACATTCACTTCTGGCACGGGCGTGACCCGATCCCGCAGTCCACGCCGGGCACCGTGCTGCGCCGGAATCCCAACGGAACCTACATCGTGCGCTTCGCCAACGTGAAGCGCCCGGCCGTGACCCACCACGAAGACCTCGCCCCCAGGGCGACGAAAGGCTGACCATGCAGAGCAACGAGGGGATCCGGCTGGTCCGGATCGAAGGCGAGAACGTGCGCAAGCTCACCGCCATCGCCGTGCGCCTGGACGGCGAGCCCGGGCTGTACCGCGTCACCAGCGGCGGGGAGAACGGGGAGGGCAAGACCACGCTGCTGGACGTCGTCTCCATGCTGTTCGGTGGGGCTGACGCCGTGAAGGCCGACACCATCCAGGAGGGCAAGGACGGCGCCTGGGTCCGGGGCACGCTTTCCAACGGCTACACCATCGAGCGGCGCTTCACCGCTGCCGCGCCGGCCGGCTACCTGGACGTCACCACCCCGGACAACGCCCGGCCCAAGAAGCCGCAGACGTTGCTCTCTGGGTGGGCCGGCCCCCACTCCTGGGACCCGGGGGCGCTGCTGAGGAAGAAGCCCTCGGAGCTGGCCTCCCTGGTCCTCTCTCTCGCGTCCAGGCCGGGCCTGGAGGCACAGCTCCGCTCTCTGGCCCAGGAGCGAGCCACAGTCGAAGAGCAGCGGAAAGACCTGAACCGCCAGGTCCAGCTCGCCCAGCGGACGCCCATCCCCGAGGGCGAGCGCCCCATGCCTGTGGACACCTCCGCCGAGATGGAGCGGCTGGCCCGCCTCGAAGACGACGCCAAGCTCCGGAGCGCCGAGCTGTATGCCTGGGAGCGGGCAGAGGATCGCCTGGAGGCCGCCTCTGCCGATGTGGCCACGCAGGAGAAAACCGTCCACGGCCTGGCGGACCGCCTCGCCAAGGCCAGGCAGGACCTGTCTGTGATCCGTGCGACCGTGGAGGCGGCCGGGGCCGATGTCGAACAGGCCAGGGCCCGCTACGAGGCGTTGCCCGACCCCTCCGGGCCGATGGAGGAGGTGCGCATCCGGATCCGTTCCGCGAACCAGGTGCAGACTGCCCTGGCCCGCTGGACCGAGTACGACCGGATCCAATTCGACGCCGAGTCTGCCAAGGCCGAGGCGGCCGAGCTGACGCGAAGCCTCAAGGCCATCGACCACGAGCGGGAGCGCCAGATGCTGGAGGCCGGCATCCCGGTGCCGGGCGCCACGTTCTCCGCGGCCGGCGAGCTGCTGCTCCACGGCAGGCCTTTCGAGGTCGCCAGCGGACGGGAGAAGCTGGACTTCGCGGTGGACGTCGCCTTCGCGGCGAACCCCGCGGTCAAGGTCGTACTACTGGACGAGGCCAACGATTACAGCCTGGCCGCCCTGGAAGGGCTGGACGAGCGCGCCAGGGAGCGGGGCTGGCAGGTCATCGCCTGCCGGCTGGGGCTGGAGGGGCCCGGCGAGATCGTCGTCACCGGTGGCGTGGCCGCCACCCATGAGCCGGACGAGGCCCCCGAGGGGACCTTCGACAACCCACCCCCTTCCGGGATGCCGGGGCTGTTGGGCCTGGGTGACGACCCGTCCCCCTCCGAGTACCAGCGGCTGGCGGACTTCGACGGCAAGGAGTTGGGGGCCTCCGATGCGTAGCCTGGCCCTGACCGCCCTCTGGATGGCGCTGGCCGTGGCCTCGTGGGTCGAGGCCGCCGGCAACCGACTGGCTGGTTCCGTGTCGGCCAAGCCAGCCTACCGCAACTACGACCGTCGCCGCTTCCCCCGGGAGTGCCCCCTCTGCGGGGGGCCGATGCGCCCAGACCGCCGGCACGGCGACCGGCTCGCCTGGTTCTTCTGCGTCCGCTGCGAGCGAAGCCGCATCGGCGTCCCCACCCACAAGCTCAACGGGAGGTCGTCATGAGTCGGATCAAGGTGCAGCGGGGCGTGCCCGTGCCGCCGCCCCCTCGACAGAACAAGTATCCCTGGGAGTTCATGCAGGCGGACGACTCTTTCTTCCTTCCGGTCCACAGCCGGAAGCTGCAAAGCTCGGTCCTCAACGCCGGCAACCAGTGGTGCGCCAGGCACCGCAGCTCCTGGAAGGTGGAGACACGCAGGGTCGGCAAGGGCCTCCGCGTCTGGCTCCGCAGAAGGGACGGCGACCGTGGCAACTGACCGGCGGGCGTTCCTCCTCGGCCGCATGGCCGGCATCGGCGGCTCGGACGTCGGCGCCCTCATCGGCGTGGACGAGAACAAGACGATCTGGGAGGTCTGGCGAAGCAAGGTGCTCGAACCGACCGACGCCGACGTGGAATCCGAGAGCGGCGACACCTGGCGGGGCCGCTACGGCGAAGGCGTGTGCGCCCAGGAGTACGAACGCAAGTACGAAGTTGCGCTGCTGCCTCCGCCCGAGGGTGGCGTGGTGCATCCGACGGAGCCGTGGATGCGCTGCAACCCGGACCGCCTCCTCCTGGTGGAGGGCAAGGAGGTCCCGGTGGAGATCAAGTGTCCCCGGATCCCGAAGTTCTACGAGATGAAGGAGAAGGGGCTGGACAAGACCTACATCGCCCAGCTCCAGCACACCATGGCGGTGGGCGAGCATCGCGGGTGGGACGAAGCGCTTTTCCTGATCTACTGCGGCGAGTACAACGACCTCTACGCCTTCCGCATGGTCCGGAACCAAGACCTCGTCGCCCACCTGCACGTCGCCGAGGCCCGCTTCTGGCACGAGTACGTCTTGCCGCGAGTTCAGCCGCCCGCACCGCTCCCCGAACCGGCCCTCTGGCCCACGGCGCCCGGAGAGGCGACGCTCAGGGACGACGCCGCCTGGCGCCTGGCCGCCGAAGCCTACGTCCACTTCTACTACGAGGCCAAGGAGGCGCAGCGCTTCCTGGCCGAGGCCGAAGCGCCGCTGCTGGCGCTGCTGGGGAAGGAGGAGAGGCACGTCACCGGTGGCGGACTATCGGTCAAGCGCTTTTCCACCCCCTCCCAGCGCCGTTTCGACACCAAGCGCTTCCTGGCGGACTACCGCCTCCACCGGGCCGGCTCGCGGGCCGCGCCCGATCCTGACGACACCGCCTACTACTACCAGACCCAGCCGAACGACAAGGTCGAGATCACGGTGCGGGTCCCCGAGCCGGAGGCTTTGAGCCATGCGTAAGACGATCAGCCGGGCGTTCCTGGAGCGCCTACCGGCCGAGCTATACAAGATCAAGCTCGGCGGGCGGGGCAAGCCGAAGGTCAACGCCGGCGGAGGAACGAGCTACATCCCCGAGAAGTACGATCACTTCGTGGTCGTACACACCCGACGCGGCGGCGTCAACGACAACTTCGTGCGGGCCGATGATATCCACGCCATCGTGGGCGACCGACCCACCGAGCTGGACATCACGCTGCTCTGGCCCAGCGTCGAGGAGAACTTCCGCTCCGAGATGTGCGAGTACAGCGGCCAGACCAAGACCCGGGCCTGCGACGGCCACGAGATGGTGGACCTGCGCAGCGGCGTCACGGCCCCCTGCCAGCGCAAGAACGGCTGCAAGTGCAAGCCCTACGCCCGGTTCTTCTGCGCCCTGGACGCCGCCCCCCGCTTCGGGGCGACGGCCGTGTTCCGGACCCGGGGCTGGCGCTCGACCAACAATCTCCAGACGACGCTGGAGTTCTTCCATTCCATGTTCGGGACCCTCATGGGGTTGCCGCTGAAGCTCATCTGCTACCCGTCCACGGACGCCTACGCCGAGGGGGGCAAGACCCACCAGAGCACGTCGCACAAGGTGACGCTGGAGCTGCGCATCGGGCTCCGTGAGGCGTTGAGCGCGGCCCGCGAGACGGTCGCCATGCTGGCCCACCACCGCCGGGACATTCAGCTCCTCTCCGCCGGCCACGAAGAGGCCATGGCGACGCTGGAGGCCGAAGAGGCGGCCGAGGTGGCCGTGGAGTTCTTCCCGGACCCCTCCGAGGCCGTCAGCATCGCCACGCAGGCCAATCTAGAGGAGATGGTGCTGGGCCTGGGCCTGGGCGTCGAGCCCGAGGAGGAGGAGGAGGGGATCCCCGGCGATCCGCCCCACTGGCCGGCGGAGGATCCGTCAGTGCCGGCCGAGCGACGCGCTCTGGTCGATGAGGTCCGGGGGCTGATGGACCTGGCCACAGAGCAGAACACGTTCGACGCTGACGGCGCCACCTGGGTAGAGCAGGCGATCAAAGACGCGAACTGGAACGCGGTGGAGCGGGCCGCCGTCCGGCTGCGGGCCATGACGGGAGGTGTGTCGTGAACAGCGGGGCTGTAGGACCCGGGGACAAGGTCTACTTGGGCGAGCGCAAGACTGCCGTGCGCGTGCTCTCCGTGACCCACCTCCGCGGCGAACGCGCCGTGAAGCTTGGCCGCGCCAAGGATCTCGCGGCGTGGCGCCGCTGGGTGGTGCTGGGGCGGCCCAAGGATTCTCGCCCTGCCGTAGTAGTCCTGGCCACCGTCCCCATCGCCGACCTGGTGCGGGACATCCCGCGGCGCGGCTGGCGTCAGCGCTGGCAGCAGACCGAGGCCTTCCCCGACGCCGTCACAACGGCCGGCGTGCGCAGGACGAGAGGAGAGTGAGATGGCCCAGAACGACGGAGGACCTGCGTTCCCGCATCCTCAATGTGACGACCCCGGCGCATCCCTCCGCGACCTGTTCGCGGCGGCGGCACTGGCAGGGATGCTCGCCACCCCGAACCGTGAGGGTTTTTACCGTGACTACGCGGATGACGCATGGAAACACGCCGACGCCATGCTCCGGGCGAGGGAGGTGGAGCCGTGAGCGCCCTGTCACCCACAATGGAAGCCGCTCTTGAGACCAGGACCTCACAACTCGAAA
>JBFZCW010000214.1:0-9805 GCA_041307765.1 Chromatiaceae bacterium | reverse complement strand
GCAGGGACGGCTGACCATCCGGGCCGACGGTGGCCAGGCTCATGGCGTTGGGTTCCGGGATGCCAGTGCCAATGGCCTCCTCGTACCACCGTTGGAATTGTCTTACGGGGTCCGCGTCGAGGTCGGTCTCGGACAGGCCCACATCCATCGCGTGGGCGCGGAGGTCCTCGGGACTGAGGTTCATGAGCGATCTCTCGGAATGCACGCTGGAGGAGAAGGATCGGGGCGGCGAGGCATTGAACCAAGGGGGTAGAGCCGGGGCAGGCGGCCTGGGCCCGCAAGGTCCCTAACCTCGCCGATGCCCGCGACGGGGCCTGCCCGCCACCTCGCAGCTCCCCCGGTCCCCAGGCCAAAGTGCCCTCATCGCTCCCACCCCAGACCATGGAGATTGCCTTTCCGCTGCCCCCTCCGGACAATGGGCCAGCACCCCGGGCCGGCGGCAGACCGGCCGCCCTGCCCCTCTCTTAACCAAAACTGAGGAGCCTGACCATGTCCAACGAAGGTTATCACGAACCAATCGCCGAGCTCTCCGAGGCGACCCGCGACATGCACCGCGCCATCGTCTCCCTGATGGAGGAGCTGGAGGCCGTGGACTGGTACAACCAGCGTGTCAACGTCTGCAAGGACCCCGAGCTCAAGGCCATCCTGGCCCATAACCGGGACGAGGAAAAGGAGCACGCCGCAATGGTCCTGGAGTGGATCCGCCGCAAGGACCCGGCCTTCGACCACGAGCTCAAGGACTATCTCTTCACCGACAAGGCCATCGCCCACGAATAACGGGCCGGCGCGGGGCTACCTGAGCAAAAGGGCCAACCCGCTGCCCGCCAGCAGGATCCCGATCAGGCGCCTGAAGGCCGCCTCACCGATGCTGGTATGCACGTGGTGGCCCGCGTAAAGGCCGAGGGCGGCGAGCGGCAAGGCGAGTGCGAAGAGCACCAGGGCGTCCCGGGTGAAAAAGCCAGCCACCAGATAGCCGCTCATGCGGGTACTGCCCTCGATCAGGAAGGCCGTGGCGGCGGTGGCGCGGAACTGCCCCTTGCTCGGGCCCCAGAGCTGGAGGTAGGCGACGTAGAAGGGGCCGCCAGTGCCGAACAGGGTTCCGACCATGGCCCCCAGTCCGCCGAGGGGAGCGGCCCAGTGCGGCCGAGCGACGCGCCCGGGGTGCAGCCCCAGCAGGGTATACCCGGCATAACAGATGACAAACACGCCTAGGGCCCGCGTCAGTAGGCTAGGGTCCACTTGGCGGAAGAGGTAAAGGGCCACCGCCACCCCGGCCAACAGAAAGGGGACCAGGGGCACCAGGGCCCCCCACAGGATGTCGCGGCGGTTGCCGATTCCCTGGCTGGCGGAGGCCAGGTAGTCGGTCAGCGCCACGGCGGGGACCACCAGGGGCAGCGGCAGGATCAGGGCCAGCAGGGGAATCGCAATGAGGCCAGACCCGAACCCGACGATGCCGCGGATGACATAGGCGGTTAGGAGGAAGCCGGCGCAGAGGACCAGCTCGGCAGGACTGAGCTCGGCAGGCACTGGGCTGCGCAGCGGGTGCTTGACGCTGGTTTGGGTCAGCGCCGCCCGACGACGCGCTCCATGGCACCACGGGCGACATTGCTCGGCACCGCAAAGCCGATCCCGACGTTGCCGCCCGATGGGCCGATCAGGGCGGTGCTGATACCCACCACCTCCCCGGCCAGGTTGACTAGGGGGCCGCCGGAGTTACCCGGGTTGATGGAGGCGTCGGTCTGGATCAGCTCGCCCAGACCATCCTCGGCACCGCCATTGCGCTCCAACGCGCTGACGATGCCGGAGGTGACCGACTGGCCGATCCCGAAGGGGTTGCCGATGGCGAGCACGAAGTCCCCCACCTCCAGGGTGTCGGAGTCGGCAAAGGCCAACCCCCGTACGGCCAAGGGCGGGATGCTCAGGATCGCCAGGTCCGATCGGGGGTCTCGGCCCACCAGGCTGGCCCTGAAGCTGCGTTTGTCCTTGAGGGTGACAGTGATGTCGCGTCCGTCCTCGATGACGTGGCCGTTGGTCAGGACGTAGCCACGTGCCGGGTCTACGATAAGGCCGGACCCCACACTCTGGCGATGCTGCATCTCCCCGGGACGCGGTATTGGCAGGTCGAACTTTTTCATGAAACGGCGAAAGTTGCGGTCCCGGTAAAAGGGGTGGTCCTCGACGGCCACCTCGGACTCTACCGAGACATTGACCACTGCCGGGGTTACTACGCGCACCAGCGGTGCCAGGGAGGGGTAGCCGCCCCCTGCCTTGCGGTAGGGGACGCCGACCTCGGGAGCGGCCCCGTTCACCCCGAATGGCCCAGCGCAACCGGACAGCAGGGTGGCCAGGAGCAGGACAAAGAGCGTGAGAAGCGCGCCCAGGGGTGCACTTCGACCGAAAGCGCAGATGGACAGGCAGGGAGCGCGCACCTAGCAAGGCGCCCCGGAGCACAGGGCCCGGAGGCTGGGCGCGCGGGCCAGGTCTGCCGCGACCTGTTTGCGCAGCCCAGGGTCGACCTGCTGATTGATGAGCAGACCGAAGGGCATCCAGTGCCCATCGCGGTTGACATAACCGGCATAGGTGCTGACCCCGGTCAGGGTACCGGTCTTGGCCAGGATCAGGTCTCCCTGACGAGGCAGGAGGGTGCGGTAGGGTGCGAAGGCCTTGAGCACATCTACAAGCTGGCGTGCGCTCAGGCGGTTGCCGCGGGACAGCCCGGCCCCATCCTCCACCCGGTAGTCGCCCCAACCGAACTCCTTGTCAATCCAGTTGGCCATGGTCTGCTGGGCACGAGCAATGGTGATGGGACCGCCATCGCCCAGGTCAGCCAGCTTCAGGAACATGCCGTTTGCGACGAAGTTATTGGAGTACTCCAGCATAGGCGCGAGCATGGCCCGCAAGTCGCGGGAGTTTTTGTGGGTCAGCAGAGGCTTGGCTCCGGCAGGGACACGCCCGACCCGCGGCTCGGCGGTCACCTTGACACCGGCAGCCTCGAGCTTGGCGCTCAGGACCTCAGCGAAATAGCGCGCCCCCAGGCCTTTGTCCTTGAGGTTGATGCGCTGGGTTCCGCTGCCAAGGGCCTGGCCCAGCCGTCGGGCCGTCGGCGTCAGGGGGGTCTGTGGCTCGGCACTCGTCACCGTGCCGGCCTTAACCTTGATGTTCAAGGTGTTGAAGTTTGCGGCGAGCGCTGTCACTGGGGCATCGTAAGGGTTGTCGCTGGCCGAGCGCCCGGGGATGTCAAGGGTCGGGGCGAACAGCCCATCGTCGGCACCCACCCCCGCGACGCTGGTCACCCCCACGCCCCGCACCGCCTTGGCCATCAGGTCCAGCTCCTCAGAGACAAGGTAGGGATCGCCGGCCCCCCGAACCCAAAGGCGTCCTTCGCCATCGCGTAGCAGCGTGGTCTCGAACCGACGGTCAAGCCCCCAGCGTTTGATGGCAGCCAGCGCGGTCAGGAGCTTCATGGTCGAGGCCGGGACCATGGGGCGGTCGGCCCGGTGAGCGATGATCGGCCGGCCGGCGTCCTCCACCAAGAGGCTCGCCTGCGGCAGGGCCAGGGCGCGCGCGACGGCGGATGCCTCCGCCCGCGCCGCGCCCGGGCAGGCGACGACAAGGGCGCAGGCGGTGACGAGGGCTTGGATCAGGGGAAAGACACAGGGGCGCAGAGACATCGTGGGAAATACCGAAGATCCTTTGGGAACGACGAAATAACAAACACGCAGAAGCGCATAGCACAGTTGCTAAGGATACCCGAGAAAGGCCTCAAGAAACGCCGAGTTGATTTGCGGCTGAACGCCCTTTTCTGGATCATGGTCCGCCACCACGAACAGAGCCGGGGGGGACTGCCGTGCAGCGGCTGTTACGCATCGCGCGCTTCATCGACGGACTCAACACCGTCATCGGCCGCTCGGTGGTTTGGCTGATCTTGGCCGCCACCTTGATCAGCGCCGGCAACGCCGTGATTCGCTACACCCTAGACATCAGCTCTAACGCTTGGCTGGAGCTGCAGTGGTACCTGTTCTCGGCGGTCTTTCTCCTGGCCGCCCCCTATACCCTGCTCAAGAACGAGATGGTACGCATCGACGTCGTGGCCGGGCATCTGTCCCGGCGCACCCAGGTCTGGATCGACGTCATCGGGACCCTGCTCTTCCTGTTGCCCATGGCGCTGGTCCTTGCGGTGCTGTCATGGCCCGGCTTTGTCCAGGCCCTGGAGCGCCATGAGGTGTCCTCCAACGCGGGCGGCCTGGTGGTCTGGCCGGCGCGGCTGCTGATTCCCGTCGGCTTCGCCCTGCTCGCCCTGCAGGGAATCTCGGAGTTGATCAAGCGGGTCGCCTTCCTGGCTGGCCAGGGCCCGGATCCGGGCACCGAAGAGCCTGGAAAGACGGCCGAGGAGCTGTTGGCGGAGGACATCGCCCGGACCCGCCCCGTCGGAGATGCCGCGCCATGACCGCCTTCCTCACCGCCAACATCGCGCCCCTCATGTTCGGGGCCCTGGTCCTGACCCTGTTGCTGGGCTACCCGGTGTCCTTCTCGCTGGCCGCTGTGGGCCTCGGCTTCGGCCTACTGGGAATCGAACTCGGGCTGCTCAGTCCGGCCCTGTTTCAGGCCCTGCCGGAACGGGTCTGGGGCGTCATGTCGAACGAAACCCTGCTGGCTATCCCCTTCTTCACCTTCATGGGGCTGATCCTGGAACGTAGCGGCATGGCAGAGGACCTGCTGGACACCATCGGCCAACTGTTCGGCCCGGTGCGCGGCGGGCTGGCCTTCGCAGTGGTCTTGGTAGGCGCCCTCTTGGCAGCGACCACCGGCGTGGTGGCAGCCTCGGTGATCTCCATGGGGCTCATCTCGCTTCCGATCATGCTGCGCTACGGCTACGACCGGCGCCTGGCCACTGGCGTGATCGCCGCCTCCGGGACCCTGGCCCAAATCATCCCCCCGTCTCTGGTGCTGATCATCATGGCCGACCAACTCGGGCGCTCCGTGGGGGATATGTACGCGGGAGCCTTCATCCCTGGCGCGGTCCTCACCGGGCTCTACCTGGGCTACGTGGCGCTGGTCACCCTGGTCCGACCAGGCCGAGCCCCCGCACTACCCCTGGAGGCCCGCAGCATCCGCGAGCCGAACCACAGCAGCGGCGTCGCCTCGCTGCTGGCCCTGTTGACGCTTGCAGTAACCACGGCCCTGATCTTCGAGTGGGTCTACTACGAGGCAGAGGCCCCGTTGGATGCCAAGATCGTGGTAACCACCGCGGTTGGCATGGGCCTTGCTTTCACCCTCGCGGGAGTCAACCGGATGCTTGGCCTGCGGCTCCTGTCGCGGATCGCCGAGCGGGTGACCTTCGTCCTGATCCCGCCCCTGGCCCTGGTCTTCCTAGTCCTGGGGACCATCTTCCTCGGTGTCGCAACACCGACGGAAGGGGGGGCTATGGGCGCCACCGGGGCCCTCATCATGGCCCTCGCGCGCCGGCGCCTGAATTTCTCGCTGTTGCACCAGGCCATGACCAACACGGCCAAGCTCTCCGCCTTCGTCATGTTCATTCTGATCGGGGCCCGGGTCTTCTCCCTGACCTTCTACGGCGTCAATGGGCACCTCTGGGTCGAGCACCTGCTCGCCGGGCTACCCGGGGGTGAGCTGGGCTTCCTCATCGTGGTCAATCTGCTGGTCTTCGTCCTGGCCTTCTTCCTCGACTTTTTCGAGCTGGCCTTCATCATCGTCCCGCTGCTGGGCCCGGTGGCGGAGAAGCTCGGCATCGACCTCGTCTGGTTCGGTGTCCTGCTGGCGGTCAACATGCAGACATCCTTCATGCACCCGCCCTTCGGTTTCGCACTCTTCTACCTGCGCAGTGTGGCGCCGGCGCGGCCCTTCCTGGACAAACTGACAGGTCGGACCATGGCGCCGGTGACGACGGGGCAGATCTATTGGGGGGCTGTCCCCTTCGTGGTACTGCAAATCGTCATGGTCACTCTGGTGATTGTCTTCCCCCAGATGGTCATGGTCTATCAAGGCGTCGGGCCAACGGCGGACCCCAGCCAGGTGGAGATCGTGCTGCCCCCGGTTGAAGCGCCACCTGCGCTCCCGCCGAACCACAATGGCGAGGCGTTCGGCGCAGGCGCACCCGGATCCTACCCACCACAAGGGGCTGACTCAGGTCAGGCGCCAAGCCAAGCGCCGGACGACCTAACCGACCTGTTCAAGTAAGGGTCTGCCCGCCCGCATGGCCTACGCAGGTTTGCCACCGGTGCCCGCATCGCGTCAGAATCGCGCCTCCCCAACAATAACCAGGGCCGCCGCCGCGCCCCGGGAGATGGCGCCTGACGCGGACCGACCCATCAACGGCCGCGGACCGGTGGCCACCACTTGACGGATATCGGAGCACCGCATGAGACTGGCCCTGACATTGCCCCTTCTTGCCATCCTGCCCCTGGGCCCCGCTGCTGCGAACGAGATCATCACCGTTTACCAGTTCGCCGGCACCGTGCAATGCAGCCCGGACCCTGGGGTCACACCGGACAAGGCCGCCGACCTGTTGCGCGGCCAGGGGGTCAAGGTCATCGCAGCCCATAGGCGCAAACTGCCCCTTCCGGTGATCGTCCGCTGCGGCGCCCCCACCGGCGAGGTCAATGTCCTGGAGGTCCCGGCCGCGGACTGGACCGTCTTCAGCGCCCAGAACGCCGACGGTGGCGGCTACGGGATCTGGGTCTTCGAGCGACCCACCGTCGATGTTTACAAGTACGACGGCACCCTGCAATGCGGTCTCGGCAAGGAGAGCCCGCTGGCCGCCATGGCGGAAGAGCTCACCGCCGCCGGGATCGAGGTCCTGGCCAGCCGCAAGGAAAAGGACGGCCTGGACCACATCGCTGTCTGCGGGGCCTCCACGGGGGCCATCAACGTTTACACCATTTCCCAGGCCGCGCTTGCCATTGCCGAACAGATCGGATTCGACCCCCTGGTCACCCGCGATCTGGCTGAGGCGATCAAGCCACAGAACAAACCCGTCGGCGGCCCGCAGGGCATGGCTCCCTTACAGCGCCTGATTGCCCCCTCGGAGCGCACCCCGCTACTCTGGTAAAGCCACCCGCCTCCGATCGGCAACTCGACGCGCCCTCAGGCCGCACTTGGGCCGCCCCCGGCCAGGTACTCCAGGGACTGCATCTCAGTGAGGCGACTCAATAAACGGCCATGGGCAAAGTCGTGCAGCCCGCCCGGGTAGAGTTCCTGCAACGGGGCCGCAGCGGACAGGATGAGCCTGACCCGCCGATCATAGAACTCGTCCACCAGATGCAGCAGCCGCCGCGCCGCGGCATCGTGCCAGGGCGTCAACACGGGGACGCCGGACAGCAGCACGGTATGAAACTCCCGGGCGATCTCGATGTAATCCGCAGTCGCGCGGGCCCCGCCGCACAGCGTATCGAAGTCGAACCACACCACATCGCTGCCCATACGGCGCACCTGGACTTCGCGCCCGTTGACGCTGTAGGAGGTCTCCGGCAGGGCATGGCCCCCGGTGAGGCGTTCAAAGCAGGCCGCCACCTCCACATCCCCCCCACCCTGCCGGGCCACGAAAAAAACTCCCGCCGCGGTCAGGCTCCGCAGGCGGTAATCCGTGCCGCCGTCCAGTTCGAAGACCCGGGTGTGGCGCTCGAGAAGCTCGATCGCCGGGACGAACCGCTGGCGTTGCAGTCCATTGCGGTAGAGAGATCGCGGCGGGGTGTTGGACGTGGTCACCAGGGTCACACCGCGAGCGAACAGGGCCCGCAGCAGCCCGTAGAGGATCATGGCGTCGGTGATGTCGCTCACCACAAACTCGTCCAGGCATAGCACCCGGGTTTGGGCGGCCTCCCGCTCGGCAAGCACCTCCAGGGGATCCGGCTGCTTGGGCAGGTGGGCCATGGCGGCGTGGATCTCGTGCATAAAGTGGTGGAAGTGGACGCGGCGTTTCTCCGGCTGGGGTAGGGTGTCCACGAACCAGTCCATGATGTGGGTCTTGCCTCGCCCCACCCCGCCCCAGAGATACAGGCCCTGCACCGGATCCCGCGGTGCACGACGGCTCGACAGCCAGCCCGCGAACAGGCCCGAGCGTGGGCGCCACAACGGATCGGCGAGGAGGGCCGAGTGCAGGTCGCGCAGCAGGGAGGTCGCCTCGGCCTGGGCCGGGTCCAACGGGACGAAGCCAGGATGGGAATTCGGGGCGTCGCTCAAGACGTGATTGGGCGCTGGCAAAATCGCAACTCTAGCGGGCGATGCGGCGGGACGTCTATCCTGGGGCTATCCTGCCCCGAGTCCAGTATTGACGGAACGCAAAGCGCCGTGTAGGAGCAATGTGTAGAAAGATTCGAATCAGCGACGGCCCGGTTGCGCGGCCACGCGCAACCGCAAGTGAAAATTGGAGGCAGCGTGGAGAGCACAACCCCAAGCATGGACGATACCTGCGATGCCAGCACAGACCCGGAGCGGACCGCCGCCGGGGAGGGGCCTGAGCGCAGCCGTGGCTCGCGAATGCTGTCACAGCACGACGTCCTCTGCGCCCTGGTAACATCCCTGGTCCAGACCAACCGCCGCCTGCAGATGGTGGTATTTCCAGCGCTGCTCGCGTTCGTCCTTCTGGCCAGCTACGGGTTCTATCTGGTCTTCAGCCTGGTGGAAGACGTGGATAAGATGGCGATGGCCGTTGACGTTAACATGAGTTCTATGGCGGGTCGCATGAGTCAGATTTCCCAGAACCTGGATGCACTCACGGGAACCATCCGGGACATCGCCGTAACCCTGGACGATCTCTCCGGTACCGTCACGGCCATGAACGGGAAGCTTGATACGCTGCCCCCGATGCTGGAGGCCATGAGGGACATCGAGGGACGTATGGCCGCCATGGATCAGAGCACGCGGTCGATGGATGCCGGCGTCGGGGCCATGACCGCGAGCATGCAAACCTTGAACAATCAGATGGCCGGTATCACCGCGGCCGTTCAGCACATCAGCGGCAACGTGTCTGGCCTGAACCAGAACATTGGTCGCCCCCTGAACTTCATGAACAACATGATGCCGTGGTGAAGCGGCCGCCGGAAAGTTCGGACGTTCTGATATGCTAATATACGGCTTAGGCAACCCTCGCGACGAGCCGGCTCAGGGGTAATGATGTCAGTCGGCGCTGGCGCGGCAGGCCGACGGATACCCATCGCGCCATGGTCGAGATTCATGGGCGTGCCGCTGGTCGCTGACTTGGCCGAAATGGACTTTGAAACAAGGCCTAGCGTAACCAAATCAAGGACTCATGGGGCGGTTAGAGGCCAACATTTGCTAGCCTCTCCGAAGGGAGAGGCAACCCAGAGGCGAGTGACAGCGATGAGCGTCTTGCTTCGTTGTTCCCGACTGATCATCCCGGTATGCGCTGTCCTGACGGGCTGCAACTCCGGACCGCCCCTGACGATTTTTGAGGCGGCGATGACGGGACACGTCGCAGCGATCGAAAGATCCTTGCAGACGGGCGCAAGCCCCGACGCGGTCGATCAGGATGGACAGACAGCGCTTCACTATGCCGCCGGAGCGGGCCAACTCGAAGCGGCCAAGGAGCTGGTGCGGAACAGCGCCAACATCAATAAGATAAATTATTATGGTGATACTGCCTTGCACAAGGCTGCCGCCGCCTGTCACTTCGAGGTGGTGCAGTACCTCATCGAGTCGGGGGCAGACGACGAGGCGCCCAACAAGCACGGCGAGACACCCCTGCACCAGGCAACGGCCTGCAGCGACTTGCGCATCGCCCATCTGCTCATTGAGCGCGCTGCAGATCTAAACGTCGCCACCAAGC
>JBFZCW010000213.1:0-6230 GCA_041307765.1 Chromatiaceae bacterium | reverse complement strand
ATCGGCTGCAGGGTCATGCGATCTCCTTGAAGGCGGGTTCGGGTGTGGAGGCGAGGCCCCGCACCAGCGCCCACCGGTCGGCGGCGGCGGTCCGCTGCTCCCGGTCGAGGACGTGCAGGCTGGTGCCGTCGGGGTGGATGTGGGCGACTGCCAACGTGTCGATGAGGGGCGCGGGCCAGTCCACGTCTTCGAGCTGGTGCCATTCGGCGGCGGCGTACCCGGCGAGCTGCACAGCGAACTCGCTGTACACGCCCTTCCCGGTCTTCCAGTCGATGAGGGTCCGCCCCCACCTGGGGTGCATGGCGATAGCGTCGAACCGGCCGGCGTACGCGGTCCCGGCGTATTCGTCCTCGTCGGAGAACACCGCGACCTCGGTGACGACATCGGTGAACCCGGCGTGCTCCCACCAGCGGGCGAACCCGGTGACGGTGGCGGTGTGCTCGTCGGGGATCTCCACTGGCCGCCCGGCGAGGAGGTCTTCCGCCCACGCGTGGATCTGGGTGCCTCGGGCGGCGGCTCTGTCCCGTCGGCGGCGGTGGGCGCCCGCGATCATGGCGCGCCGCTGGGACAGGGGCATCGCGGCGAGGTCGTCCCACATGTCCACCGCGAGATCCGCGGCTTGGTTCGCGGCCCACTGGACGAGGGCGTCCTTCGCGAGCACTTTCAGGCAGCCGGTGACGGAGGGCACGGCCCGGCCGTCGAGCCGGTACCGGTGCGCGCCGTCGGAGTATTGGAGGCGGCTCACCGGTCTGCCGCTTGTCGGATGTCGTGGGCGAGGGCGTCGAGCCGGTCGAGGATCTCTTGGAGGTCTGCCGCGTCGTGCCAGCAGGAGCCATAGCGCGACCACTGCTCGAACTCCTCACGGTGCTGGTCGAGGCGGTCGGCCCACATGCGGGCCATCTCGGCGCTGGGCGCCTGCACAGTGATCTCCATGCGGTTGCCGCTCTGGGGGGTTGTCCAGATGGCTTGCGCGTCGGGGTTGCCGCAGACCGGGCCGTGCCCTTGCAGCTGGTTGCACTGCCAGCCCTGCCCTGCGATGTTGAGGGCACCGCCGCAGGTGTCCTCGCCCCTGACTCGGGGGGTGGAGTCGAGGACGAGGTGCTCCCGCCGCTTGCCGAGGTCGATCGGTTCGTTGCTCACTGCTGCCTCCATTGGTTGAGGGTTTGGATGGCGGCCCAGCCGCCGGGGTCGGTGGTGCCTTGCCCGTTCAGGCGGACGACGAGGAGGGGCCGGGCGCCTGCGGCTTGCCGGTGGGCCTGTTTCAGCCACGCGGCCAGGTCGAGCCGGGTGCGGGCTTTCACCTCGATCGCCCAGCCGGGGGTGCCGGTGATGTCGGGGCCGGCCGTGAACGCTTCCACTGGGGCGGCGTCGGGGAATCCGTGCGCATTTAGCCACGCCGCCAACGCACGCTCGGTGTCCCGGCCGCGGCGCCGCCGCGAATCGGTCACCGCGACGGCTCCCACACCTGCCCCGGCCCGCACACCCGCTCCGTGTGCAGCCACCCATCAGCCACCAGCGGATGCCCGAACTCCAACCGGTGCCCGTGCCCCGCGCACCGCGCCACCTTCTGCAACTGCCACCACCGACGGATCTTCATCCGCTCCTCCTCATCTGTTGCCTGATCCGGTCCCGCTGCCGGGCGGTGGTCCCGCCCCACACCCCGTAGTCCTGGGTCCCCGGCAGGGTCAGGGCGAACTGCAGGCACTGGTCCTGCACCGGGCACCCCCCGCACACCTGCACCGCGTCCGCCGCCGCCGCCGCCTCCCCCTTCTCGGGGAAGAACATCTCCGGGTCGAACTCGCGGCAGGCCGCGTCGTCCATCCACGCCGGGTGCGGCAGGCTGCCGACGGACGGAAGCCGGGCTTCCGCGGGCAGGCCGCGGCGCCGATAGTGGGCCTTCTGGTTGCAGGACGCCGAGCAGAATTTCCGCCACTTCGACGCCGGGAGGACTGCCCCGCATTGCGCACACGTCACAGCTCGTCCAGGGGTGTGCAGGCGGCCTCTTCGTGCCGGACCCCGCCCGCGACCCACCAGCCGCCGCTGGTGATCCACTCGCCGCACGCGCACCGCTGGCAGCCGGTCTGCCGCATCAGTTCTGTGAGCTGCGCCTGTGCGGTGCCGTGCAGGTCCCGCCACCGCTGCGCGTCCCGCACGGCCTGCCACTGCATCCACCACAGCAGCAGCAGGCACGCCATGACCACGGCCGCAGCCAGCCACCTCATGACGCCTCCCGGTGGGACCGCAGCTCGATGGGTCCGGCGATCACGTCCGCGGTCCCGACGAGGACCGCGAGGACGGTTTCCTCGTCCTCGTCCCACACGTCCGCCGGGTCCGGTTCACGCACCGTGAACACGGGGTCGGTGGTGGCGTGGATCGCGGCGGCCGCGATGAACCCAGACCATTCGGCGCGGGCCAACGGTTCCAGATCACGGAGGCGGAGGGAGTCGTCAAGGACGGGCCAGCGGACCTCGAGGCGGGCGGTCATGACACGGCCTCGGGTGCCCACCAGGGGCCGCCCCCATCGCGGCCCTGCTCCACCGCAGCGTCCGGGGCGACGGAGAAGCAATGCGCATCCGCTGCGAGGGCGGCGGCGCGGCGGGTGCGGAACGTCTGCGACCAGCCGCAGCGGCAGTGGGCGACCGTCATCGGCTCCGCACCGGACAGCCGCACCCGATGCCCCGTCACGCGCTCGCCTCAAGGAGCTGGTCGATATCGGAGCGGCGGTAGCGGATCACACCGGGGGACAACCGGACGGGGGTCAGCCGGCTCGACCGTTCCCACCGTTCCAGCGTTGAGAGGCTGACTTTGAGGAGGGCGCAGGCCTCTCGCCGCGTAAGAAGTGTCTCGTCGTGGGACATGTCCTGCACTGTGTCATGAGACGTGATGGAACGTCAACAGCCCCCGCCGTGTGTTGTCCGGCGGGGGCTGTTTGGTCGGCGAGGTCTAGTCCGGTGGTCGGACTGCGGCGCGGTTGAGCCAGGTGCGGATGACTTCCCATTCGGCCTGGCTGACCTTGTGGGTCTTCTGGTGCATGTGGGGGCGGAGCATCCGGATGACCGCTCGCATGGCGACGTCGGCGCTGATCTCCTCCACCGACTGGGTGAGCGACTCCACCGACTGCCCGTATGGCTTGAGGGTCAGTCCCTTGCCGGTGGAGTAGTGCCGCCCGTCTCGCAGCTCGCACCACTTACACTTCCGACCTGCGCCGAGTGCCTTGTTGATCAGGTACGCGACGGCGCTCCGGTGCAGAGCCTCGGACATCTCCACCTGTAGGGGAGTCATATCCTCAGCAAGATCGTTTCGGTCTCCACTTGCATCGGTGGAGACCGAAACGATCTTGCCGCGCTTTGTGCGCTGGTAGTGCCGGTCATTGTTTACCTTCTCCGCGTAGACCCGGTTGGCGAACCCGCGCCCGACCCAACGCTCATCCAGCGCCACCCGCACCAGCTCATCCAACGTCGCACCCTCCTCCCCCTTCTTCGAGAGGTAGTGCTCCAGCTTCACCGTGTACCCGTGGGGGCCGGAAGCGTCACGCCCGACCCCCCGCTTCGACTCACGCGCCATTCTTCGCCAACACCTCGTTCGCCATGTCCCGCACGCCCCGCCACGACTCGATCCACGGCCCGCGGCGCACCTCGTCCAGCTCCACCAGCAGTTCCAGGTTCCCCCGCAGGGTCAGCAGGCTCGGCACCGCGCGCCGCGCGTGCTGCAGCTCCTTCGCCACCGCGAGGTGGTGGTGCGGCGGCGGCCCCGACGGCACCAGCATCCCCCGGTGCTGCGCGATCACCTGCAGCTGGTCGGCCTCCGAGGTCGCCGCCCGCAGCTCCTTCACCAGCGCCGACAACTCCTTGGTCCCCGGCTTCACGTCGGCGACGAGCTCGACCGCCGCCGCGAACGGGGCATCAAGCTCGACCTGAGCCAACTTCCACTGGTCGGCCTTCTTCACCTGCCCCAACCGGCCAGACACCATCGTCCGCTCGGCACGCTCGGCGCACTGCTGCTCCTTGCGCCAGTTCCCGATCTGGGTGCGGGAGTAGCCGAGCTCGCGGGAGATGGCCTCGTCCGCGTACCCGAACCGCATCAGGTCGGTGGCGGCCTGGTTGGCCTCCGCCTGGGTGAGCCGCCGCCCGCCGGTCTGGTTGATCGCCCCGGCGAACGCACGCGCCAGCAGCATGTTCGGGAACTTCGCCAGGAACGCCGGCAGGGCGGCGCGCTTGATCTTCTGCGCTGCCTGCAGGCGGGTGTTGCCGTCGAGCACGATCCCGGAGTCGGTGAGGACGATCGGCGGGAACACGGAGCCGTTCTTCATCTGGGCGGCGTACTCGTCGGCCTGCCGGGGGTCGACGCGGTGCTCG
The DNA here is from genome assembly GCA_041307765.1 of Chromatiaceae bacterium. Lineage (GTDB taxonomy): Bacteria > Pseudomonadota > Gammaproteobacteria > Chromatiales > Chromatiaceae > DYRB01. The sequence goes on along the minus strand of JBFZCW010000213.1, from coordinate 1,875 downwards.
GCGGACCGGACCTGGGTGGAGTCGACGAGCTTGGCGTCGGCGACGGGGAACTCGGTCACGTACTCGTACGGGATGTTCCACTCGATGAGCTTGGCCTCGATCATGACGCCGAACTTGCGCGCGTCGTAGGTCTGGCTGGTGGAGACTTCGTGCATGGGATCAGCCCTCCTGGGGGATGGTTCCTAGGCCCCGGTCTGGCGTTGCCGCGCCTTCCGGGGCCGCTCTTTTCGCTTGCGCAGCCATCGTTGCACACGGTGACGGGTCATGTCCAATGTTGCGCCATGACGCATCCTGACGTACGGTGACGCTATGACGACAGCACCAGACACCCAGCACCTGCCCGAGCTCGGCTTCGGTGACCGGCTCCACCGCTACCGCCTCAGCCGCGGCATGACCCTGCGCGAGTTCGCCCAAGGCACCAACGTCAGCCACGCCACCATCGGCCGCTACGAGCGCATCGGCGGCAACCCCAACGACCCCGCCGTGCAGCGCCTCGCCACGCTGCTCCAACTGCGCCACCGTGTCCCCGCGGAATGGCTGCTGACCGGCACCGTCCCGCAGCAAAGGGACGGTGTTAATCGCCATTATTCGCGCCGATTGGCTGCGGTGCCCGCTTCGCCCCTTTCGGCTGCGCCGATCGCGGTAAACGCGGCTTGAGCCGATTCCCGTTGCCGTGCAACGGGAATACCTCCGCTGTCGTCATAGCAGGGACGGAGGTCGCTGGAATGCATCGCCTACTAGGGTCGTGGGCACTGTCGTTGGAGGCGTGGGGCCGGTCCCCCGCCACGATCCGCGCCTACACCGGCGCCGTCGCCAGGTGCGCCGCGCTGGGCGGGGTCGAGCCGCAGCACCTGCAACCCGCGCACGTCACCGCCTGGCTCGCGACCCCCGGCTACAGCCCGGACACCCGCGCCACCTACTACCGGTCGATGCGGGCCTGGGTCCGGTGGCTGGAGGAGCAGGGCCACCCGGCGCCGATGCTGCGGGGGGTCCGCAAACCGCTCACCCCACCGGCGGCGCCGCGGCCGGTGACCACGCTGGAGCTGCGCCGTGTCCTGGCCGATCCGCTGCTGTCCCGCCAGGAGCGGGGCCTGGTGGTGCTGTGCGCGTGGGCGGGGCTGCGGATCCATGAGGCCGTGAGGGTGCGGGGCGACGACGTGGACATCTACGAGGCCACGTTGCGGCTGGTGGGCAAGGGTGGGGTTCGTCAGGTGCTGGAGCTGCATCCGATGGTGCTGGACCTGGCGCGGGTGATGCCGCCGGTGGGGTGGTGGTTCCCGGCCCCGAGGTCGGCGGGCCGGCCGCGTTCGGCGGATGGTGCCGGGCAGGTGGTGGTGCGGGTGCTGGCCCGGAACGGGGTGGACGGTGGGGCGCACCGGTTGCGGCATTGGCATGCGACGGAGTTGATCCGGGCGGGTGCGCCGTTGCCGGTGGTGTCGGGTTTGATGCGGCATCGGTCGGTGGCGTCGACGTTGCGGTATGTGGCGGTGGGGGAGTCGCAGCGGCGTGCGGCGCTGGTGGGGCTGCCCGCGGCGGCGTGACCCAGCACACACCCGTTCGGGTGAGTCCCGGTGTTGCATGGATGCGGCGTCATGGGGCATACTAGGGACATGACGAACACACTCCCCTCCCACATGGCAGTCTTCAAGGTTTCCGGGTGGCTCCCCATCGACGGGCGGCTCATCGACACCGACGGCTGGATCGTCGCCCCCGCAGACTGCGCCGGGATGGGCCACGACGACGACGCGATCAGCCGCGCAGTAGCCGTGGGAAAGACCCGCGCCGCAGCCCTCAAGGCCTACCGGGCCTGGGCCGCAGCATGACCCCGCCGCTGGTGCAGGTCCAAGAGGCCGCCGCCGCCATGCAGGACGCGCA
>JBFZCW010000212.1:0-6858 GCA_041307765.1 Chromatiaceae bacterium | reverse complement strand
CATGAAGTGGGATCCGGAGGCCCTGGTCCCGGTCCTACAGGCGCACCTGGAACTGACCCGAGAGCGCCTCGAAAGCAGCGACCTGATCGTGTGGCCAGAGACGGCCGTCCCGGCCTTTCTGGACGAGGTCCGCGACGGCCTGATCGAACCCCTGACAACGACGGCGCGGGAGGAGGACGCAGCCATCGTCTTGGGGATCCCCTACCGGGAGCTGGGTACCGGGCGGTACTACAACGGGCTGCTGAGTATCGGGGCAGATGAGGACCTCTACGCCAAACGCCACCTGGTGCCCTTTGGCGAATTCATGCCCTTCAAGGCCTGGGTAGGACCGTTCGCCAAGATGTTCGAAGTGCCAATGTCGGACTTCAGCCGTGGCGAACCCGGCGGCTCGGTTCTGAAGGTCAACGGGGTCGCAGTGGGGGCCTCGATCTGCTATGAAGATGCGTTCCCTGAGGAAGTGATCCGGTCCTTACCGGCGGCTGCGTACCTGATCAACGTCAGCAACGACGCCTGGTTCGGCGACTCCCTGGCACCGTACCAGCACCTGGAGATCGCCCGCATGCGGGCCCTGGAGGCCGGCCGGCCCCTGGTGCGGGCCACCAACACCGGGGTTTCGGCGGTGCTCGACCACCATGGGTCTGTGCTGGGCAGCATCCCTCTGGGACAGCGGGCCGGGCTGACGGTGGAGATTCAGCCTCGTGCCGGCGCCACACCCTTCGTCGCGGTCGGCAACTGGCTGGCCATCGGCGTGGCCCTGCTCATGGCGGCCGCAGGAGCGGCCGTCGCAAGAGCCGATCGGGCAGGATCGCCGCACCCGCGCCGGGCAGATCAGGCAGGCGCCCAGCGGGCCGCGAGCCATCGGCGGGGCACCCTGCACCAAGAGTCAGTCGATCTCGCCGGAGCCCAGTCCTGCCGTCTTTGACTGCCCCGGGAACGGGGTGTAAGGCTATGGGTCGGGCCCCGCGCCCGTTATCATGGCCCATCAGCCCATATCCGGTCATGGACTGACCAGCGACCCTTCACCCCGAGGTCCCGCCTTGCAGGCACTGATCCACTTCTTCATCGAGCTTTGCCTGTTACGCCGTGCCCCGCAGGATCTTCCGGCTTCGGCGACGCTGCTGAAGGTCCTGGTCTTGGTCTATCTCGGCGTCGGGGTACTGGTCGGCGCGGCCACTGGCCAGGGCCCGTGGGAGGCCTTGGTACAGACCCTGGTGGACACCGCCTTGCTCCTCGGGCTGCTTTACGCCGGGCTCAGGTGGGTGGCACGGCTGCCTCGTTTCGCCCAGTCGGCCTCGGCCCTGCTGGGCAGCGGCGCCGTGCTGAACCTGCTGGTTCTCGCCCCCCTTGGGATGGCATCCGGCGGGGACGACTCGGAGCTAACCGGCGTCGCCGCCATGTTGTTCCTCGCGCTCCTGGCCTGGAGCCTGGTGGTCACGGGACACATCCTGCGCCACACCCTGGATCTGCCCTTGGTCCAGGGGGCGCTGATCGCCGTCGCCTACAACCTGCTCGCCTATTCGCTGCTGGGCGCGCTCTTCTCGGGGGCTTGAGATGCACCTGCACATACTGGGTATTTGCGGGACCTTCATGGGCGGCATCGCGCTCCTGGCGCGCGCATTGGGCCACCAGGTCACGGGATCCGACGCCAATGTCTACCCACCCATGAGCACCCAGCTCGAGGCGGCGGGGATTGACCTGGTGGAGGGTTATGGGACAGACCAGCTCGACCCGGCCCCGGACGTGGTGGTCGTGGGCAACGCGATGAAGCGTGGGCTCCCGGTGGTTGAGGCCATGCTCGACCGCGGCCTGCGCTACGTTTCCGGCCCGCAATGGCTGCGCGAGCACCTATTGCGGGACCGCTGGGTCCTGGCGGTGGCAGGCACCCACGGCAAGACCACCACAGCGAGCATGCTGGCCTGGGTCCTCGAGCAGGCCGGGCTCGACCCGGGCTTCCTCATCGGCGGGGTGCCGCAGGGCTTCGGGGTCTCGGCCCGGCTGGGCTCGGCGCCCTTCTTCGTGGTGGAGGCCGACGAGTACGACACCGCTTTTTTCGACAAGCGCTCGAAGTTCGTCCACTACGGGCCGCGGACCCTGGTCATCAACAACCTGGAGTTCGACCACGCGGACATCTTTGACGACCTGGCCCAGATCCAGCGGCAGTTCCACCATTTGGTCCGCACCGTTCCCGGGTCGGGGCTTATCGTCCACCCTAAGGGCGAGGCGGCCACCGGAAGAGTACTGGCTATGGGTGCCTGGACCCCGCTGGAATCCTTCGGTGAGAGGGGTGACTGGTCAGCCAAGCTGGTCGAGGCCGACGGCTCGTGCTTCCGGGTCCTACACCGCGACCAGGACTTGGGAGCGGTTGCCTGGGGCCAGACCGGGCGGCACAACGTGGCCAACGCACTGGCGGTACTGGCGGCGGCGCGTCACGCCGGGATCCCCCCAACGGTGAGCATGGCCGCTCTCGGCCGCTTCGCCGGGGTCAAACGACGTATGGAACTGCGGGGCGAGGTGGCCGGAGTGAGGGTCTACGACGACTTCGCCCACCACCCCACGGCCATTGCCACCACCCTGGAGGGCCTACGCCGACGGGTGGGCGACCGGCGCATCCTGGCAGTGTTGGAGCCACGTTCCAACACCATGCGCCTGGGGGTGCACAACGCCGAGCTGGCTGCGTCCCTGGCATGTGCTGATCGGGTCTACGTCTTCGCCCCGCCCGACCTGGGGTGGGACCCGGCGGCGGTCTTTGCCTCCCTGGGGGGAAAGGCCACAGTCTTCGCCGAGGTCGAGCCCATCGTGACACGGGTGGCTGCCGAGGCGGCGCCGGGCGATCAGGTATTGGTCATGAGTAACGGCGGCTTTCAGGGGATCCACCAGCGGCTGCTCGCCGCGTTGGAGGCCGGGACTGCGGCGGGCCTGGCGGCGGCACCATGAACGGCTGCGAACACACCTGGCCCAAGACCTTCGCCCTGGCCGTCACCGGTGCCTCAGGAATCCAGTACGGGCTCCGCCTCTTGGAGTGCCTGATCCAGTGCGGTGCGCGGGTCTACCTGATGGTCTCCCAGGCCGGACAGATCGTGCTGAAAATGGAGGCGGGGCTCGCAGTCCCCGCCAACCCAGCGGACATGGAGCGCTTCTTCACAGAGCGCCTCGCCGCCGCCCCTGGACAATTGCGGGTCTTCGGGCGCCAGGAATGGACGGCTCCGGTCGCCAGCGGGACCAACCCGCCGGACGCCATGGTGGTCTGCCCCTGCACCACGGGGACCCTGGCGAGCATCGCCGCCGGGGTGAGCGGGGACCTCATCGACCGCGCTGCTGACGTGGCCCTGAAAGAGGGGCGTAAGGTCATCCTGGTGGTGCGCGAGACCCCCTTCTCCGTCATCCACCTGGAAAACATGCTGCGCTTGGCCCGCGCGGGGGTCATCATCATGCCCGCCAACCCGGGCTTTTACTTCAATCCCCAGAGCGTCGCCGACCTCGTGGACTTCATGGTGGCCCGCGTCCTCGATCACCTCGGCGTCGCCCATCCAATCGGGCGGCGGTGGGGAGAGTAGACGCCGAAACCCTGGGCCGGCCCTCACTGCCCTCGTACGCCTTGCAGGGCGTCCCCATCGCCGGCGGCCAAATCTGGCCCTGGGTTCTACCGTCCGCAGATCGACATCCTAGTCCCATGCTGCCCATCCCGCCGCGTCAGCCGCAGGTGACCCCGGATGAGCCGGCGCCGGCAGCGCCATTCGCCAAGTGCCCGCAACCCTGACCTCTCAGCAGAACCGCTATACGAGCGGTCAGTCCGGTAGCTTTTTTTAATTGCTAATTTAGTAGTTTCTTATATACTGATCGCCGTTGTGGGGTGCCGGCTCTGCCGCCGACCGAACAAGAATCGACTCGCGAGGACCCGATGGACAAACCCGCCAAGGCACTCGCCGCCGCACTGATCTTCGCCGCTGCCGGCGTTGTGCTGGCATGGCAGGGTCAGTTGGTGTGGACCCGTGGGATCGACGGCAGTGGGCGGCCGCAGGGTGCGTCGGGTGCTGACGGGGCTTCGGCCTACACCGAAAACGACTATCTGCGTTCCGGCGATGTGCCCGGACAGGCCCTCTACGGGTGGAGTTATCCGTTCGCCTTTGCACACGACCCCCTCGCTGCTGTCCAGAAACCGAACGGTGGCAGGGCGAAATGAGGCTGGACCTAGGCATGAAAGGTTTCCCTGATAGATACCACAGGTCCGGCGTCGCCTCACCCGTCCCAAAGCCCAATAAACCTTAACGCTCAACTTTACTCAGGTGTGTCATATGAACAAGCTCGTACAAGCCGCGTCCGTCGTTGCCCTCGCCATCGCCAGCGCCTCCGCCAGCGCCTATTGGGGCGGTGCCCCCTGCCTCACTGAAGAGCAGCAGAAGGCTATGGCCGAGCAGCAACAAGCCGCCGCCAAGCAGTACCAGGCCCAGTTCCAGGCCATGGCCGAGCAACGCGCGAAGGCGATGGAGGCGATGACGAAGGCACAGGGCACCCAGGGCCCGGGCTATGCCCCGATGGATCCTTTCTACGGCCAGGGCCGTCCGATGCGCGACTTCCCGGCCATGCCGGAGCGCCCGCAGTTCGGCGAGATGCCGCAGATGCCCGACTTCCCGGCCATGCCGGAGCGGCCGCGCTTCGGCGAGATGCCCCAGATGCCGGACTTCCCCGCCATGCCGGAGCGGCCGCGCTTCGGCGAGATGCCTCAGATGCCGGACTTCCCCGCCATGCCTGAGGCCCCCAAGTTCGGTGACATGCCGGCCATGCCCGAGATGCCGGAGATGCCCGCCGGCTTCGAGCGCAGCCTGCCGCCGGTCCCGCCGGTCCTCGGCCATCGTGGCAAGGAGCTGGAAGCCTATCGCGCCCAACGCATGCAAGAGGCCAAGGCCCGTCACGACCAGGCCATGACCCAGCGTGAGGCCCGCCGCCAGGGTCTGGCCCAGCGGGTCAACGCCCGCCGCTATGGCCCGCAGCCAATGTGGCTAGGCCCGGTCGAGGCCCCGGTCGCACCGGCCGCTGTTCAGCCTGCTACCCCCGCGGAGGCCACCCCGGCTCCGGCGGCTGCCGCGCCCGCCGCCCCGACCGCTCCAGCCCCGGCTGCGAACTAAGGGTCAGGCGGCTGCGACCGCTCCTGGGGCCACCCCCGCCGTGGGCGGGGGTGGCCCTTTGTTTTCTGCTCTTTGTGCCTTGGCTGTGGGTCGGGAGTCGGCCCGACAGCGGGGCCAGGGACTCCCTGCCAGGCCCGTTCGGACTCATTTCCGACCACAGGGGTGCGCGCGTAGACCGTAGGTCCCCGTTCCGGGGCTAGAATGCCTGCTGACCATGGCACCCGATCTGACCGCCGCTCCTAGCCTGACTCCTTGACCGCCGAAGCCTTTCCCTCCCAGGACGAGCTCGACCGCTGCCTGCTGCGCGACCGGGACGCACTAACCCGGCGCCTGCGGGGCCTGCGGGCGCGTGAGCGCCAGGGCCAGCCCTTCGACCTGGGTCTAATCAAGCTCTGGCAGGCGGTGCGCGAATCCCAGGCCGTATTGGAACGTCGCCGGGCCTCGGTGCCGTCCGCGGTGGATTACCCGCCGGAGCTGCCGGTGAGCGAGCGGCGCGAAGAGATCGCGGCTCTGATCGCGGCCCACCCCGTGGTGGTCCTATGCGGGGAGACGGGCTCAGGGAAGTCTACCCAGCTCCCCAAGCTCTGCCTGGACCTGGGGCGCGGCGTGGCGGGGCGCATCGGCCACACCCAGCCGCGGCGCATCGCCGCCCGTACCCTGGCGAACCGCGTCGCCCAGGAGCTCAAGGTCGAGTTGGGCGGGCTCGTGGGTTACAAGGTCCGCTTCCATGACCGGTCGCGCCCGGAGACGGCCATCAAGCTGATGACCGATGGCATGCTGCTGGCGGAGATCCAGCAGGACCGGCTGCTGCTGGAGTACGACACCCTGATCGTGGACGAGGCCCACGAGCGCAGCCTCAACATCGACTTCCTGCTCGGCTACCTCCGGGAGCTGCTCCCGCGCCGGCCGGACCTCAAGGTCATCATCACCTCCGCGACCATCGACCCCGAGCGCTTCTCTCGGCACTTCGGCGGGGCGCCCATCTGCGAGGTGTCGGGGCGCACCTACCCCGTGGAGCTGCGCTACCGCCCGCCCGAGGACGAGAACGCCGGCGAGCGCGACGACGCGATGCAGCAGGCCATCGCCGACGCAGTGGACGAACTGGCCCGGGTGGGGCGCGGCGACGTCCTCATCTTCCTCTCCGGCGAGCGGGAGATCCGCGAGACCGCCGAGACGCTGCGCAAGCACCACCCGCCGTCCACCGAGATCCTGCCGCTCTATGCCCGCCAGGGGCCAGCGGACCAGGCGCGCATCTTCCAGGCCCACGGCACCCGCCGCATCGTGCTGGCGACCAACGTGGCCGAGACCTCGCTCACCGTGCCTGGCATCCACTACGTGGTCGATCCGGGCTTCGCCCGTATCTCCCGCTACAGCCACCGCAGCAAGGTACAGCGCCTGCCGGTGGAGCGCGTTTCCCAGGCCTCGGCCAACCAGCGCAAGGGGCGCTGCGGGCGGGTCGCGGCGGGGGTGTGCATCCGGCTCTATACAGAGGACAACTTCGCCGCCCGGGCAGAGTTCACCGAGCCTGAGATCCGCCGCACCAACCTGGCGGCGGTCATCCTGCAGATGAAGCTCCTGGGGTTCGGCGCCATCGAGGCATTCCCCTTTCTCGACCCGCCCGACGGGCGCCTGGTGGCGGACGGATACCGCACCCTGGAGGAGCTGGGGGCCCTGGATCGGGAGGGGGACCGGAAGGGCCAACTCACGGCCCTGGGCCGGAGGCTGGCGACCCTGC
>JBFZCW010000211.1:0-14301 GCA_041307765.1 Chromatiaceae bacterium | reverse complement strand
TAGTTTGAATTAGGGTCCACAGACAGCGATGTAACTGTCCGGAGCCGCATAAATTCGCTGCGGTAGGCTATCTGGCACTTCACCCGATTATGCTCGGCAAAGAGTCAGCGTCGCAGGGTCTGCAGAATTTCTTCCAGCTCGGTCCGCAATTGGCGGATAATCTGGTGGCTCTGGCTGACGTCCTGCTTGGCGGACTCTCCAGAGAGCTGTTGCCGCGCCCCACCGATGGTGAACCCCTGCTCGTAAAGCAGGCTGCGGATCTGGCGTACCATGATGACATCGTGACGCTGGTAGTACCGACGATTGCCACGGCGCTTGACAGGCTTGAGCTGTGGGAACTCCTGCTCCCAATACCGCAGCACATGCGGCTTAACGCCGCACAGTTCGCTGACCTCACCGATGGTGAAGTAGCGTTTGCCCGGGATGGGCGGCAGCTCGTGGTGCTCGCCGCTAGCGCTCGCTTCCAGCATAGGCTTCCACCCTTGACTTTAGCTTCTGTCCCGGTCTGAAAGTCACGACCCGGCGAGCGGTTATCGGGATTTCTTCACCTGTTTTCGGGTTCCGGCCTGGGCGTTGTTTCTTTTCGCGCAAATCGAAATTACCAAATCCGGACAGCTTGACCTGCTCTCCGCGCTCCAGCGCGGATCGGATCTCCTCGAAGAACATCTCCACCACGTCCTTGGCCTCTCGCTTGTTGAGTCCCATCTCCTCGAACAGATGCTCAGCCATGTCGGCCTTGGTCAGCGCCATACCATCAATCCCTCAGTCGTGCCCCAATGTCTGACTCGAGCCGCGCCAGGATCCGCGCGATGCTTCGATCAACCTCTTGATCCGTAAGTGTCTGAGAAGATGCCTGCAAAATCAATCCCAAAGCCAAACTTTTTCGCCCGGACTCTATTTTTTAGCCCTGATAGACATCAATCAGGACAATTTCAGTCAGCAAGTCCGGTTCGGCGGCGGCGATGCAAGCCTCCACCTGTGCCCGGCTGACCGATCCGTCCACCACAATGGCGATGTCACGCCGGATGGAGGGAAACTTGGACAGCGCGCGGAAGGCCGGCAGGCGTCCGGCCGTAAGTCCTTCCAGAGCCAGCTCAAAGACATAGACGTCGGCGCCGATGTCGAGCCGCGCCGCCACCGCCGGGTGCAGCATGCCGAGGATGCCGACCTCCTGCCCACTGCGCTCGATGCGGGCAGTCTGCCCTGGATGGAGGGCCGGGTGCTGGGCTGGAACGAAGGCGAACGCATCCGCAAAACCGGTCAGGCTAATCAGCGCCTCGACATCCGCCTTGAGGTCGAAGAAATCGGCCCCGCTAGGGGCCTGGCCCCACTGCTCCGGGGCCACGGGTCCCACCACCAAGCCGCCGAGGACCGCATCCTGTCGCGGCACCCCAGTCACCCCAGGCTCGGGCAGGTAACGCAGCCCGCTCTCGAAGATGCGCACGCGTTCCTGCTGTCGTGCCAGATTCTGGCAGGCGGCCTGAAGCAGCCCGGGCCAGAGGCTGGTGCGCATGACCGACAGCTCGGCGGAAATCGGGTTCGCCAGGGCCAGGACGGGCCGTCCCGGAGCCACCATGGCCTGGACGTCCGGGCTCACGAAGCTGTAGGTGATGACCTCCTGGTAGCCGCGGGCCACGAGGGCGAACCGCGCCCGGTCGAGGTCAAATGCCGTCTCGGCCGCGGCCCGGGTGGTGGCCGCAATCGGCGCATGGGCCACAGGGATGTTGTCATAGCCGTGGATACGCCCAATCTCGGCGATGAGATCGACCTCCAGCACGGTATCGAAGCGGCTGCTGGGGGGCAGGACCTCCCAGCCCTCGGCAGTGGGTGAGACCTGCATGCCGAGCCGGTGGAGGATGTCCTCCACGTCGGCATCGGCGAGCTCGAGGCCGAGGACCTGGCGGACCCGGGCGCGTCGCAGGAGCAGTGCGGCGCGCTTGGGCAGATCCCCGGGGCTCAGGGCCTCCACCACCGGACCCGGCTCGCCGCCGACGATATCGAGCAGGAGCCGGGTCGCGCGCTCGATGGCATGCACCTGGAGCCCAGGGTCGACGCCCCGCTCGAAGCGGTGGGATGAATCGGTGTGCAACCCGTAGCTGCGGGCCTTGCCGCTGATGGCCGCGGGGGCGAAGAAGGCGCTCTCCAGGAGAATGTCCCGGGTCCCCTCACCCACCGCGGACCCGGCGCCGCCCATGATCCCGGCCAGAGCCACCGGCGCCCTGCTATCCGCGATGACCAGGGTGTCCGGGCGCAGATCGACCTCATCGCCGTTGAGCAGGGTCAACCGCTCCCCCGGCTCGGCCAGACGCACCCGGATCTCGCCGTCCAGCCTTGACAGGTCGAAGGCGTGCAGAGGCTGGCCCAGCTCGAGCAGGACATAGTTGGTCACGTCCACCAGGGGACCGAGGCTGCGCAGCCCCGAGCGGCGGAGGCGCTCGCGCATCCAGAGAGGGGTCTCAGCCCCGACGGACACATTGCGAACGATGCGGCAGACGTAATGCGGGCAGGCGGGTCCTGCCGCTAGCCGCACCGGAAAGCGGTCGTCGATGGTGGGCGCAACCGGGTCAGCGCGCGGGCCCGCCACTGGGCTGCGGTTGATGACGCCAACCTCCCGGGCGATCCCGGCCAGGCTCAGACAGTCTCCCCGGTCCGGGGTCAGATCGACCTCGACACAGGCGTCGTCGAGCTGCAGCCAGACCCGTAGGTCCGCCCCGATCTCAGCCTCCGGCGGCAGGGCGAGGATGCCCTCCGATGTCTCCGCCAGCCCCAGTTCGGAGGCAGAGCAAATCATGCCGAAGGACTCGACCCCCCGCAGCTTCGCTGGCTGGATCCGGAGGTCCCCCGGCAGTAGGGCGCCTACCAGGGCCACCGGGACCTTCATGCCCGCCGCGACGTTGTCCGCCCCACAGACGATCTGCAAGACCTCCCCTAGACCGACGTCCACCCGGCAGACGCGCAGCTTCCCGGCGTCCGGGTGGGGCTCGGCGGAGAGCACCAGCCCAACTACCACGCCGCTGAACCCGGGGGCCGCAGGCTCCACGGCGTCCACCTCGATCCCGGCCATCGTCAACTGGGCGCACAGGGTCTGGGTGTCGACGGGCGGGTCGACCGACTCCCGCAGCCATGCCTCACTGAATCGCATCGTTTGTCGTCCTGATTCTCTTTCAGATCAAGCAAACTGCCGCAGGAATCTCAGGTCATTTTCGAAGTAAAGGCGGATATCGTCGATGCCGTAGCGAAGCATGGCGAGACGCTCTACACCCATCCCGAAGGCGTATCCGAGGTAGCGCTCAGAGTCGATCCCGACCTGACGGAAGACCTCCGGGTAGACCATGCCGCAACCTAGGACCTCCAGCCAGCCGCTCTGCTTGCACACCCGGCACCCTGCCCCGTTGCACATGACGCACTGGATGTCGACCTCCGCCGAGGGCTCCGTGAAAGGAAAGTAGGAAGGGCGGAAGCGCAGCTGGAGGTCGCGCTCGAAGAAATTGGTGAGGAAATCGTAAAGGATCCCCTTGAGGTCCGCGAAGCTCACCTGCTCGTCCACCAGCAGGCCCTCAACCTGGTGGAACATGGGGGTGTGGGTCAGGTCCGAATCGCACCGATAAACCCTGCCGGGAGCGATGACGCGCAGCGGTGGTGGCTGCTCCCGCATCACCCGAATCTGCACCGGCGAGGTGTGGGTACGCAGCAGCAGGTGCTCGCTGAAATAGAAGGTGTCGTGCATCGCCCGGGCCGGGTGGTGGGCGGGGATGTTGAGGGCCTCGAAGTTGTGGTAGTCGTCCTCCACCTCCGGGCCCTCCGCGATGGCAAAGCCCGCGTTGGCGAAGAGTTGTTCGATGCGCCGGAGCGTCCGGGTGATGGGGTGCAGCCCGCCGGGCCTCTGGCCACGCCCGGGCAGGGTGACGTCAATACGCTCCCCGGCCAGCCTAGCGACGAGTGCGACCTCGTCCAGCACGGCACGCCGGCCATCAATCGCCGCTTGGACCGCCTCCTTGGCCAGATTAATGCGGGCACCGGCAGCCGGGCGGTCTTCCTTCGGCAGCGCCCCGAGCTGCTTGAGCTGGGCGGTCAGCCGCCCGCTCTTGCCCAAATAGCGGATTCGCACCTGGTCGAGGGCCGTGAGATCCGCGCTCACACCAATCTCGGCCAGGGCCGCCTCGCGCAGGCTGTCGAGTGCGGTCACGTCTGCTTTGGCCATGCTGGGTACCCTCGATTTGGGTCTATGCTTGCTAGTCGTCCGGGGGTGGTCGCGCAGCAACGGTGTTCCGGTCACTCCCCAACGAAGAAGGGAAAGGCCGCGGCCTTTCCCTTTCGCTCGAATCGATGCCTCAGGTGGAGACCGGCCGCGTCTGACGCCAGCTCGCCCCCCCGCCCTGCCTAGGCGGCGACAGCCTGCGCTTGGGCCAAACCCGCCTTGGCCTGGTCGGCCAGGGCGGCGAAGGCGGGCATGTCACCATAGGCGATTTCGGCGAGGACCTTGCGGTCCAGCTCTACCCCGGCCCTCTTCAGGCCGTTCATGAAGCGGCTGTAGGACAGCCCGTTGATACGCGCTGCCGCGTTGATGCGCGCGATCCACAGGGCGCGAAACTGGCGCTTCTTCTGGCGACGGTCGCGGTAGGCATATTGACCGGCCTTGATGACCGCCTGCTTGGCGACGCGGAAGACCTTGCTGCGGGCACCGTAATAACCCCTCGCGGCCTTCATGATCTTCTTGTGACGCGCGTGGGCCTGTACGCCCCGCTTAACTCTTGGCATGTCTGTTCTCCGATTCGTTGAGGTTCAGCAGTAAGGCATCATCCGCATAGCGCTCTTCGCATCCGCCTTGTGGACCAGTGCCGGGGAGCGCATGTGGCGCTTCCGCTTGGTGGTCTTCTTGGTCAGGATGTGGCGCCGATGGGAGGCGTTACGCTTGAACGAACCGGCGGCGTTGCGCGCAAACCGCTTCGCGGCCCCGCGTTTGGTCTTGATCTTGGGCATTGCTCTCGACTCCGCTATTTGAGTTTCATGTGCGGCCCGGGCCGGCGGCTGCGCACCGCCGGACGGTCAGCCCGCGTTGACGGGCAAGGCCGCTATTTCTTCTTGGGACCCAGCACCATCACCATCTGGCGTCCTTCCATCTGGGGTTGCGATTCCACGATGCTGATGTCGGCAAGGTCGTGCTCAACCCGCTTGAGCAGTTCCAGCCCCAGCTCGCGGTGGGCGTGTTCGCGTCCGCGAAAGCGCATCGTGACCTTGCCTTTGTCCCCTTCGGTCAGGAAACGGGTCAGGTTGCGTAGTTTGACCTGATAGTCTCCCTCGTCCGTACCTGGACGGAATTTGATCTCCTTGATCTGAACCTGCCGTTGCTTCTTCTTGGCCTCTGCCTTCTTCTTCCTCTGATCGAAGACGAAGCGCCCGAAGTCCATGAGGCGGCAGACCGGAGGCTCGGCGTTGGGGTCGATCTCCACAACATCCAACGCCTCTGCCTCGGCCATCTCGATGGCCTCGCGCAGTTTGATGACTCCGATCTGGACTCCCTCCGCGTTGATCAATCGCACCTCGTTGGCGGTGATCTCTCGATTGACGCGGTTCTTTTTTGGTGCAGCTATTGCCGGTTCCTCCAGTTACACAAACGAAAACGACCGGCCCCGCCGCAACCCGCCTGGAAAGGGGTAACGCGGACACCGGGCGTCACTGGGTTCGGGCCTCGACCTCTTGCCCGAGACGGGCCATGAAGTCATCCAGGCCCATGACCCCGAGATCCTGACCCTTGCGGTCGCGGACGGCGAGGGTGCGGTTCTCGACCTCGCGATCCCCCAGCACGAGCAGGTAGGGTACCTTTTGCAGGGTGTGCTCGCGAATTTTATAGCCGATCTTCTCGTTTCTCAAGTCGTATTCCGCACGGAAGCCCTTTTTGCGCAAGGCGTTAGTGACCTCGCGGACATAGGGTGCCTGCCGATCGGTGATGTTGCACGCCACGGCCTGCACCGGCGCGAGCCAGGCCGGCAGGGCTCCCGCGTAGTGCTCGATCAGGATGCCGATGAAGCGCTCCATGGAGCCCAGAATGGCGCGGTGGATCATCACCGGGGTCTGCTTGCTGTTGTCCTCGGCAATGTAATGCGCTCCGAGCCGGCCGGGCATGGAAAAGTCCACCTGGATGGTCCCGCACTGCCAGGCGCGGCCGATGCTGTCGTGCAGCGTGAACTCGATCTTGGGGCCATAGAAGGCCCCCTCCCCCGGCTGGACGCGGAACTCCAGCCCCTTGTCCCGCAGAGCCTTGTCAAGCGCGGCCTCGCCCTTGTCCCAGAGGGCGTCACTGCCGACGCGCTTGTCCGGGCGTAGCGACAGTGCCAAGGCGATGTCGGTGAAACCAAAGTCGCGGTAGGTCTCGAAGACCATGTCGATCAGGGCCGCGACCTCCGCCTGGAGCTGGTCTTCAGTGCAGAAGACGTGGGCGTCGTCCTGGGTGAAACGGCGCGCCCGCATCAGCCCATGCAGGGTTCCCGAGGGCTCGTTGCGATGGACCACGCCGAACTCGGCGATACGCAACGGCAGGTCGCGGTAGCTCTTGAGGCCCTGGTTGTAGAGCTGGATGTGCCCTGGGCAATTCATCGGTTTGATGGCAAAGTCGTGGTCGTCGAGCTGAGT
Organism: Chromatiaceae bacterium; assembly: GCA_041307765.1. GTDB lineage: Bacteria > Pseudomonadota > Gammaproteobacteria > Chromatiales > Chromatiaceae > DYRB01. The sequence continues at coordinate 7,671 of JBFZCW010000211.1, read as the reverse complement.
GGTGAACATGCCCCCGGCGAACTTGTCCCAATGCCCCGAGCGCTCCCACAGCGAACGGTCCAGGACCTGCGGGGTCTCGACCTCCTGGTAGGCGTACTCCTCCAGACGGCTTCGCATGTAGTCCTCCGCGAGACGATAGATCACCAGGCCCCTGGCGTGCCAGAAAGCCATCCCCGGCGCTTCCTCCTGGAAGTGGAAGAGGTCGAGCTGCTTGCCGAGGCGGCGGTGGTCACGCCGCTCGGCCTCTTCCAGGCGGTGGAGGTAGGCATCCAGTTCCTTCTTGTCCCGCCAGGCGGTGCCATAGATGCGTTGGAGCTGAGCATTGCGCGCATCGCCCCTCCAGTAGGCCCCAGCGACCTTGGTCAACTTGAAGCCGCTACCGAGCTTGCCGGTGCTGGGCAGGTGGGGTCCGCGGCAGACATCGAACCAGTCTCCCTGGCGGTAGATGGAGACCTCTTCGCCCTGAGGGATGATGTCCTCGATGATCTGGACCTTGTAGGCCTCGCCGATGCCGCCAAACAGGCGTTTGGCCTCGTCCCTGTCCCAGACCTCCCGAACGATAGGTAGGTCGCGCCGGACGATCTCGTGCATGCGCGCCTCGATGCGCGCCACGTCGTCCGGGGTGAACGGTTCATCGCGGGCGAAGTCGTAGTAGAAGCCGTCCTCGATGGCTGGGCCTATGGTCACCTGGGTCCCGGGGTAGATCTCCTGGACCGCCTGTGCCATTACGTGGGCCGCGTCGTGGCGCAGCAGCTCCAGGGCCGCTTCGTCCTTGACGGTCATGATGGCAAGCTGCGCATCCTCCCCAATCACGAACGAGGTATCCACCAGGCGACCATCCACCCTGCCTGCAAGCGCGGCCTTGGCGAGACCGGCGCCGATGGACTGGGCGACCTGGGCTACGGAGACCGGTTGCTCGAAGCTTCTCTGGGAGCCGTCCGGGAGCGTGATGGTGGGCATCTCGATATCCTGCAGGGTCGGGTTTCAGTGGTGGCCGATACCAGGGGTCACATGAAACGAAAAAGCCGCCCGCCGACCGCCCGGAGCGCCCAGCCGGGTATGGTCTGGGTGCCGGTGGCCTTAGGCTGGCGGCTGAGAGTTTGGTAGGCGCGATTGGACTCGAACCAACGACCCCCACCATGTCAAGGTGGTGCTCTAACCAGCTGAGCTACGCGCCTGTCGTCAGGAGCGCGGCATATTACCGACGATGTCGTGGCATTGGCAAGCGGGATTTTGGCAGATGCGGCACAACCGCGACCCCACAGCCCCCGCGCGAGGCACACCGGAGGCACGCCGCTATACTCCTGACCCATGCAGCCGACTCCGCTGCGTCCCCAGACACCAAGCTCAAGCCCCAATTTTGGACAAGACCTACGGCCATGACCACCATCCGGCAAGAAGACCTTATTGAGAGCGTCGCCGACGCCCTCCAGTTCATCTCCTACTACCACCCGGCGGACTACATCCGCGCCCTGGCGGAGGCCTACGCGAGGGAGGAGTCCCCCGCCGCCAAGGACGCCATGGCCCAGATCCTGGTCAACTCGCGGATGTGCGCCGAGGGCCACCGCCCCATCTGCCAGGACACGGGGCTGGTGATCGCCTATCTCAAGGTCGGCATGGGCGTACGCTTCCATGGGGAAATGAGCCTCCAGGCCATGGTGGATGAGGGCGTGCGCCGCGCCTACACGCACCCGGACAATCGGCTGCGTGCGTCCATGGTCTCCGACCCCATCGGTGCGCGTAAGAATACGGGGGACAATACCCCGGCGGTGGTCCACTGCGAGCTGGTGCCCGGGAACCGCATCGAGGTCAAGCTCGCGGCCAAGGGCGGAGGATCCGAGAACAAGGCCCGCTTCGCCGTGCTCAACCCGAGCGACAGCCTGGTGGACTGGGTCCTGCGCACCGTCCCCACCCTGGGTGCCGGCTGGTGCCCGCCTGGCATGCTGGGCATCGGCGTTGGCGGATCTGCGGAGAAGGCCATGCTCCTGGCCAAAGAGGCCCTGATGGCGGACATCGACATCCATGAGCTGCGCCGCCGCAGCCCAGTCAACCGTCTGGAGGAGCTGCGCCTGGAGATCTTTGACAAGGTCAATGCGCTGGGAATCGGCGCCCAGGGTCTAGGCGGCCTGACCACGGTCCTGGACGTGAAGATCCTCGACTACCCGACCCATGCCGCCTCCCTGCCCGTGGCCATCATCCCCAACTGCGCGGCGACCCGCCATGTCGAGTTTGCCCTGGACGGCAGCGGTCCCGTCACCCTGGACCCGCCACGCCTGGACGACTGGCCGGAGATCCCCTACGACGCCGAGGCCGGCGCCCGCCGCGTCCAGCTGGACGGCATCACCCGCGAGGAGATCGCCACCTGGCGCCCGGGGCAGCGCCTGCTGCTCTCCGGCAAGCTCCTCACCGGCCGAGACGCAGCCCATAAGCGCCTGGTGGACCTGCTTTCCCGCGGCGAGCCGCTGCCTGATGGAGTCGACCTCAGGGGCCGCTTTATCTACTACGTCGGCCCGGTCGACCCGGTGGGCGACGAGGTGGTCGGCCCAGCCGGCCCCACCACGGCGACCCGCATGGACAAGTTCACGGAGCAAATCCTGGCCGAGACCGGGCTAATCGGCATGGTCGGCAAGGCCGAGCGCGGCCCCGCCGGGATCGAGGCCATCAAGCGCCATCGAGCCGTGTACCTAATCGCCGTCGGCGGTGCCGCCTATCTGGTCGCCAAGGCCATCAAGGCGTCGCGCCTGCTCGCCTTCCCCGACCTCGGGATGGAGGCCATCCGTGAGTTCGAGGTCCAGGACATGCCGGTAACGGTCGCGGTCGACAGCCGCGGCGAGTCCGTCCACCAGACCGGTCCCGCCGAGTGGCGCGCGCGCATCGGCAAGATCCCTGTGATCTTGGGCTAGGACCGGACGGTCAGGGGGGGACCATGATCTGCCTGACGAAATCCCTAAGCGCCCTGGGAACCCCGGCGTTTCTGGAGACCCTCAAGCAGGAAGTCGAGGATTTGGGCGCGGGCCACCTGCCCCTCCAACAGGGGCTATCCACCGGGAGCTACGCCATCGATGATGGCCTGCAGGCCATGATCCTCAGCGTCTCTGAGGGACCGACTACCATCCAGGTGCGGGTCGGCCTCTTCTACTCCGGGATCATCGCCGGTTGCAGTTGCGCCGACGACCCCACGCCCGTGGACGAGGTTACCGAGTACTGCGAGGTACAGCTCAGCATCGACAAGGCAACCGGCGAGACCACAGTCGCCCCCCTCTCGGATGCCGGAAGGCCAGATCCCTAGCGGTCACGAGGCACCGACCCCCATCCCCGCCGGCGCTGTCACTGCCCTCGACCAATGTGGTGTAGATACGACGCCGTTGCCCGTCAACTTATCCTGTGAGGCATACCGGGGTGGCGTGCCAGCGACGGAGAAATCGGATAAAGAATTCGATTTGATGTACATCTGCGACATGTGCTATTTTTAATGCGCCATCCCTGGCTGGCCGAGATCGCCGGTGGTCACGAAGGCCGCTCGCCACGATCGCACCCGCCTCGGGGGAGGAGCCAAGCCGGTCGCGAGACGGTTAGGTCACTTTGATTTTCGGGGAGACTTCAAATCATGCACAAGCTATGCCTTTCAGCCCTGTCCGTCGTCATGCTGGCGAGCCCGCTCGCCGCCTTGGCGCAGTCGCCGGACGAAACCGGCACACAAGCCCTCTCCAGCTTCGACGACCGCTGGTATCTGCTTCCGTTCGGGACCTACACCTGGGCCGACGAGGACCGGGGCACCGACGACGGCTGGGGGTGGGGATTCGCCGTCGGCAAGCCGGTCAACGAGTGGCTCAATCTGGAGCTGCGGGGGACCTATACCAGCTTGCCAAGCGACGGCGAGTTCGGTCTACCCACCTTCCAACCAGGCGTTGCGCCAGCCGTCCCCGAAGGTCTCCCCCAAGGCGACTTCACGATTGGAGACATCGGCATTGACGGCGTGTTCGTCTTCAACCGGCGCGGTACGGTTCAACCCTTCCTGCTCGCGGGCCTGGGGGCGATCAACGACGACTTCGACTGCGACCGCATTCCAGCAAACCGCGGCATCTGTAACTCGGACTCCTCCTGGAGCTTCATGGCGGAGGCGGGCGCCGGTGTCATGTTCCGCGTCGCCGAGTATGCCTCCGTGCGCATCGATGGGCGTTACCGCTATGACGACAACACCGGAGGTCTCCGGCGGGACGACAGCTTCGGCGACTGGATCGCCACCGCCGGCCTCGTGATCCCGATCGGTGGCAGAGCGGCTGCCCCGACCAAAACGACTCGCGCCTATGAACTCTCGGCGGACGCCCTCTTCGCCTTCAACAAGTCGAACCTGTCGTCGCAGGGCGTGACCACCGTCAACAACCTCGCCAACGACCTGAGTCAGGTGTCTTACGATGCCGTCCGCGTGGCCGGGCATACCGATCCGATCGGCTCGGATGCTTTCAACCAGGGACTGTCCGAGCGCCGCGCCGGTACGGTGCAGGGGCAACTGGTCACCCAAGGCGTCCCGGCCGACCGCATCAGTGCAACGGGCTATGGCGAGTCACAGCTCAAGGTAACAGAGGCAGACTGCGCCAGCGCCAAGAGCAGGGCCGCGCTGATCGAATGCTTCCAGCCCAACCGGCGGGTCGAGGTGACCGTCGAGGGCGTCACCCAGAAACAATAGCAGGTACTGACGACAAGCCCGGTGCCATGCAGGGACGCATGCGCTCCGGGGCCTTGCGAGCCCAGTTCATATACCCCGGCCTTAGCTGAACCGGGCCCCGATGCATCCCCGCGCCTAACCGCCCCCCAACACCCGCTCCTGACGACACCGGGTGCGGCCCTATCCAAGACGCACGCACCAACCGACTGCCGGTCCACCCGCCTCCAACCAATCGCAGCGGGTGCCTTCTCCTGGGGCTCCTTTCCTCCAGACCGCCCTCGTACGCCTGCGACGGTCAAACGCCAAAATAGTCGCGGTACCAGGCCACGAAACGCTCCACCCCGACGGATACCGTAGTCGCGGGCTGGTAGCCCGTTTCCCTCACCAAATCATCGACATCGGCGAAGGTATCTGGGACATCTCCCGGTTGCAGGGGCAGCAGATTCTTCTGTGCCGACCTGCCGAGGCATTGTTCGAGCAGCTCGATGTATTGCATCAGTTCGACCGGACGATTGTTCCCGATGTTATACAGGCGGTAGGGCGCATTGCTCGTCGCCGAGTCCGGGTCATGCCCAGACCAGCCCGGATCCGGCTCAGGTACGCGATCCAACACTCGGATCACACCCTCCACGATGTCGTCGATATAGGTGAAGTCACGCCGGTGGTGGCCGTAATTGAACACGTCGATCGCTTCTCCGGCAAGGATGGCTCGCGTGAACTTGAACAGCGCCATGTCTGGTCGACCCCAAGGACCATAGACGGTGAAGAACCGTAGCCCCGTCGCCGGGAGACGGTACAGATGGCTATAGGTGTGAGCCATCAGCTCATTCGCCTTCTTCGTTGCCGCGTAGAGGCTCAGGGGATGGTCGACGTTCTGGTGGACCGAAAAGGGCATGTTGGTGTTTGCCCCGTAGACGGAGCTGCTGGACGCGTAGACCAAGTGCTCGACACCAGTCCGGCGGCAGCCCTCCAGGATATTGGCAAAGCCAACCAAATTGGTGTCTACATAGGCCATCGGATTCTCGATGGAGTAGCGTACGCCGGCCTGCGCGGCAAGATTAATGACGCGCTGCGGCCGATGGCTCGAAAAAACCTCGGCAATAGCCGCCCGATCCTGCAGATCGACGCGTAAGTCAGTGAATCCGGGGTGCTGCTGGGTGCGGGACAGCCTGGCCTTCTTCAGGTCAACGTCATAGTAATCGTTGAGGTTGTCGACCCCGACCACCTCATCTCCCCTTGCCAGCAGTCGCAACGACAGCGCCGAGCCGATGAACCCCGCACTGCCTGTAACCAGAACCTTCATGAGTACTCCAAGATAGCGATGAACACCTGCACCTGCGCCAGACCAGAAATCGGCGGAGGGGTAGGCACTGTGACGGGAAGGACGTTTCAATCTTTCAGGTCATCGGTCTTGTGCCGACGCAGTCCCAAACTCAGCGCCCTCTCCGAAGCCAGGTAGATGAGCAAGCGCGCATAGACGCAGCCCGCCCGAGCGCCATTCCCACGGTACCCAATGGTAACAAGGCGCTTACCGTAACGCGACGTCGGACCAGAAGGGAGGCGCCCCGCCCGGGCGCCAGCCGTCGGCGGCAGGATTGCCGTCAAATCCCCACCGAGGCGCGCAAGTCGCCCGAGAGCAGAGCCGGGGACACTCATAGCACGGTAGGTCACTCATTGCCGTGGCATGTGACCAGGTTCACCCGTCACCGCCGCGCCATGTGCTTCAGCCTCCGAGTGTGATCGCCGTCACCGATCACCGCCACGCCAGCCGCTATCGTGCTGATGCGAAAGTCAAAGCCGTCTCCGGTCAAGCTTTCGAACTACCGCAGTACCAGGTCGTTACCAAAGCCGCGGCGAATAGTCGGTTTGTCTCGCCAACGCGCTGTACTCATCGGAGTCACTGGGAGCAGCGGCGACGCTGCCTCAATCCTGCACGAGATCTCAACGCCGGCATGTGCTTCCGGTGAAATCCGACTGCGCAATGTTGCCAGAGGAAAACATTAAGATGGTTCCACGAAATCGATATCTCGCAGCCAGCTTGCTTGGCGCCGTTTCGGCGTCTCTGCTTGCCATGCCTGCAGTAGCAGACGACTTAACCATGACCGTCGCGAAGTGGCGGGCGGATCTGGGGAGATTGATCACAACAGGAACGCGAACCGCGGGCACGACGGTCAACATCGTCAACGCCTACGACCCAGCGGTTGTCATCAAAGCCGATACGGGGCTCGACAGTACGACCTGGGCCGTGGCTAGCAACGGCCCCTCGCCCGTCCCTTGTCGAGTACGCGCCATCTCCAGCGATGGGCAGCAAGTGGACCGCGATGTCAGCCTCGCGCCAGCGGACTGCGCCCCAAAGGGTGAGGTCACCATCAGCAGGGCGCAATGGACCGCCGACGAGGGGAAGTTGACGGTCAGGGGAACGCGCAACGATGGCGTGGCAGTCACCGTCAAGAATGCCTACGACCCGGCGCAAATCATCAAGACGGACCGCGTCTTTTCTCGAGGGACCTCCTGGGTGGTCGCCAAGATCGACTTTAGCCCAATCCCCTGCCGCGTCTTGGCAACCTCGAGTGACGGCGGACAGGCGGAGATGGACGTCAGCCAGCCGCCCGCCGACTGCGCGCCTACCCCATCTTTAGCATTTTCGGCCGCCCATCCATCCGGAAACCCGCATTTCCGCAGTGGCGGGGCGGGCGGTTCGAATCGGGTCAGTCACTTAGCCGTTTTCGGCTCGGCTTAGTGCCATAATCGGCTATGGCCCGATTGATATAGCCAAGACGAGCGCCTAAGGTTCGGCCATGTTTATCCGCCGTACCACCATCAAGAGTCGGGAATCGGGCGAGCCCTATTACACCGACCGCCTGGTCGAGTCGGTGCGCGTGGCGGCGGGGGTGCGCCAGCACACGGTGCTCAATCTGGGGCGCGACTTCGAGGTGCCCCGGCCGCAATGGGGGCCCCTGGCCCAGCGCATCGAGGCGCTGCTGGGGGGCCAGTTGGATCTGATC
>JBFZCW010000210.1:0-2645 GCA_041307765.1 Chromatiaceae bacterium | reverse complement strand
AGGCTGCGCCATCGTGTCCCTGTCCGGGACGGATTCGAGTTGCGCGTTCAAGGCGTGCGAGCTCTTGGGGTCGCAGGCCTGCGTCATCGGAGCGGAGCGCGCCGCAACGCCAATGTTTTGCTACCCCGCTCCGAGGGGTTGACTGCGTCGGTGTGGCCGGTCTCAGCCGGTTAGCTGTCGCACGAAGTCCCAACCCCAGCGGCGGGTTTGGGTCAGGTGCAGACTATAGCGGTCGAAAGTTCGGCGACGATGGTGTTGGCGTTATCCGAGTCGACGGTCCGTTTGCACCCTGGCGCCTAGCCGATAGCGATGGGCACGATGCTCCGGGCCCTGCGCCAGTTCACGAATCGGGTGCGGGTGGTTTCGCCCATGCACGCACTCAAGCGCCGCTCGGGCGGGGGCTGACCGGGGGCACCGGCAGGGGTTTGATCTGGGGAGGGGAGCGCACGATGATCGGCAAGGTCAGCCAGGCGCGCATGGGGTAGATGTCCGCCTCACCCCGCCGCCAGGCGTCCAGGACATAGACCGGCGTGCCGGGACGGGCCGCAAGGAGCTCATGCGAACGGATGCGCTTTGGGTCGTAAACAATCACCGCCGAGTGCTCGCTGTAGGTTCCCTTGCTGATGACCACTCCGGTAGCGTCCCATCCAACGCTGCGTACCGTTTCGATGACGCCGTCGTAGACGAGGTTGCGCCACTCGTAGCAGAGGCCGCGGCGCGGGCCGCCGAAGAGATTGATACTGGCGTTGCCGAGCCAACCACTCTCCCAGGAGACGGCTGGATCCGAGCGGGCCTCGGCAAGGGTGCGCTCGAAGGCGGCACGGATCGGGGCGAGTGCGGGGTCCCCCAGGTGGTCCGGCCGCAAGGGCGCATGGCCGCACCCGATGAGGGCGAAGGCCGCCGCCAGGCAGCACACGAATGGGGGGCGTCGGGGTCGGGACCACCCACGACCGGCCCTGCTCGATCCTGCAGACCTCAAGCCCTGGGTGCCGCACTGGCGATCGACCAGGGGTGCAAGCAGGATCGCCAGCCCCGCACCGGCGCCCAGCAGGTTCCTAGCCATCACGCGGCAACGTCCGGATCATCGCCAATTGCCTCGCTTCTGCCCTGTTGACGCGACCTTTCCCACCATCGTTGGATTATGGACGAGGTTGGGCCTGTCGCGACAGCGAACCAAGGACCTGCGGGCTTTATGGCCTTTCTGGGCCATTTCTGGGCCTTTTTTGGGCCTCTCGGGCACCCTGGGCGCGTTTGGGGGTCGGTCCGCCGAAAGGTCCCGGGAGTGCCCGCGGCCACATTTCGCCTGGTCCGGCCGGCGTCACCCGGGCTGGACCGAAAGGAACCTTTGACGCCACCCGCCGCCCAACAGAGGCGGCGGCCAGTGTCCGGATTGGCAAGCCCTTGGGCAGCGTTTCGATCGCCCTGCGGCGGTTGGATCGACACGGGGCTGCCCGGGTATCCTTACACACCCTACCGCGCGAACAGATACATGCCCACATGACCTCAGACGGCAGAAGGACCGGGCGCCCGCCACAGCCGACACCCGGAGATAGTGCATCCCGCGACCTGAACGCCACCAATCAGGGTGCCGTGGATGCCTTCCTGCGGCAGGTGGCTGCGACCCCGAGGCGCGGTCCGGCCGGGGTGCGCGGGCGCCTGATCTTCGCCCTGGATGCCACCGCCAGCCGAGAGCCCACCTGGGACCAGGCGATGCGCATCCAGTCCGCCATGTTCACCGAGACCCGCGATCTGGGCGGGCTCGAGGTGCAGCTGTGCTTCTACCGCGGCGTTCTGGAATTCAGCGCATCCCCCTGGTGCGCTGAGGCTCGCGAGCTGGTGGGACTCATGTCCAGGGTCCATTGCGTTGCAGGCCTCACTCAGATCGCGCGGGTGTTGAGCCACGCCCTGGAGGAGGCCGCCCGCGGGCGGGTCAACGCCCTGGTGTTCATCGGCGACTGCATGGAGGAGGACATCGACGAGCTGGCCGGCCTGGCTGGGCGGCTTGGGCTGCAGGGTCTGCCGGCCTTTGTCTTTCAGGAGGGCGGGGATCCGTTGGCCGAACGCTGCTTCCGCCAGGTCGCACGCCTGAGTGGCGGGGCATATGCCCCCTTCGATGCCCGCAGTCCCCAGGTCCTGCGCGATCTGCTCAGTGCTGTCGCCGTCTATGCTGCCGGGGGGCGCAAGGCCCTGGCCCAGTTTGGACGGACCCGGGGCGGTGCCGCGCTGCAGCTCACGCATCAGGTGGCCGCTCGGGACAGCGGGGACTAAGCCGTGTTCGTCCGGGTCTTCCTGCTGGTTGGGCTGGTCTTCCTGGTGCTGTGGGGGCTGCACTGGCTGCGCCGCACGCCCCCACAGCAGGTCGCCGCCGCCCTGCGCAAAGCAGCCATCTACGGCGGCATCGGCCTCCTGCTCGTGCTCGTGCTCACCGGGCGGCTCAATCCCCTGTTTGCGGCGCTCGCCGCTGCGGTTCCCGCGATGGTGCGAGTGGCAAACCTGGTGCGCTTGTTGCCAGTCGTGCAGCAGGTCCTGCGCAGCCTCGGTTTGTTGGGTGCGTCTGGGGCGACGGGGGCGGTGGGCGGAGGGCAGGCCTCATCCATCCGGACACGCTTCCTGGACATGAGCCTGGATCACGCGACCGGGCACAT
>JBFZCW010000209.1:0-15724 GCA_041307765.1 Chromatiaceae bacterium | reverse complement strand
GGCTGCGTCTCACCCTGGGCACCCCGCGCTATGCCTCGCCCCTCACGGGATTCGAGCGCATGGCGAGCCGAGCGGTTCACGGTCTCCTATATCTCGTGCTGCTGGCCCTGCCGGTGCTAGGGTGGCTGGCCACGGCGGCGGGGGGCTATCCGGTGCAGTTCTTTGCCTGGACCCTGCCAGGGCTGATCGCCAAGGACAAGGCATTGAGCGAGACCCTTTTCCAGTTCCACGGGATCCTGGGTTGGGCGCTGCTGGCCCTCCTGGCGCTTCACATCGGGGCTGCCCTTCGGCACTGGCTGTTCAAGGGCGACGGGGTCATGGCGCGGATGAGCCTGTTCCCTTGAACGGACGAGCCGGTGAGGTCGTCGCCCGCCGCCCCGGCGACTGCGATGGCCTCGCGGCTCGCCACGCCGCACCCCGCCTACACCTCGCCGATAGCCGCCTATGCACCGTCACCGTGACTGGCAGGACCTGACGACGGCTGAGCTGGCCGCGATGGACATTGACGCGACGGTCGCGGTGCTGCGGGTCGGCGCGGTGGAGGCCCATGGGCCGCACCTGCCGCTGGGCACAGACGCGATCATCAACGCAGGCGTGCTGGCCAGCACCATGTCCCGTCTCGGAGAGGACGACCCCGTCCTGATCCTGCCAGCGCTGCCGGTGGGCCACAGTCTGGAGCACACGGCCTTCCCTGGCACCCTGACCGTTTCCGCCGAGACCCTGCTGGCCCTCTGGACCGAGGTGGGCCGGGGGGTCGCTGCGGCCGGGATCCGGCGGCTGGTCCTGTTCAACAGTCACGGGGGACAGCGGTCGCTGGCGGATCTCGCCGCCTTGCGCCTGCGGGAAGCATATGGCCTGTTGGTGGTGCGTGCCGATTGGTTCGCGCTCGGCGCCCCTGAGGGACTTTTCCCCGCGGAGGAGCTGGCCTTCGGACTGCACGGCGGCGAGGTCGAAACCTCCCTCATGCTCGCCCTGCGACCGGACCTCGTCCGCTTCGACCAGGTCCGGAACTTTCAGGGGCTGCCGGGGCAACTCGCCGCGGGTCAGGGCCTGCTCGGGGTTGAATCCCCGGTCGGCTTCGGTTGGATGAGCCAGGACCTGCACCCGGCCGGGGTGTGCGGCAATGCCGCCCGGGCGGACGCGGGGCGTGGGGCGCGCCTGCTCGACCACCTGGGCAATCGCCTCGCGACCCTGCTGCGGGAGGTGGCCGCGTTCCCGCTGGATCTCCTGCAGGGGGTCCCGGCGCGCCCATCAGGCGACGGCACCTGATGGAACAGCCGTCACCCGCGGTCCCAGGACCCATCCCGAGCCAGGGCCCGGAGGTTGCCGCCGCCTGGTCCGCCCTCCTGGCCGCCCTTCGGCTGGCGGGAATGGGCCACCTGCCCGAGATCCCCAGTGCCTTCGCCGCGGATGCCGCGGCGGGGCTGAGGCCTGTAGCCCTGACTGCGGCCCAGGCCCTCGTCGCCTGGTCTCCGGAGGCGGGCTGGGCGGTAGCGAAGGCCGCCCATAGCGATGTGCGGAGCGTCTTGGACCTCTACCTTCCGCTCTTGCCCCGATACCCCGGGCAGTCCATTACGCTAGGCCACCTGGGCCAGAGCCTCGACGGCTACATCGCAACCTCTCGTGGGGAGTCCTGCTTCGTCACTGGCCCGGAGAACATCCTCCACCTCCACCGGTTGCGCGCCTTGTTCGATGCCGTCCTGGTCGGGGCCGAAACCGTGGCCGCCGACGACCCGCGTCTGACCACTCGGCTGGTCCCCGGGGACAACCCGGTGCGGGTGGTGCTCGACCCCCGTCGGCGGCTCCCGGCGGATCATCGTGTCCTCCAGGACGGGGCGGCTCCGACCCTCCTCGTCTGCGCCGAGGGGCTCGCCGGCTTGGGCCGCCCAGGTATGGCTGAGGTTCTTGCGGTGCCGGCGTCCGATGGGCGCCTGCGGCTCGACGCCCTGTTGCAGGCGCTGCACCGGCGCGGGCTCTGGCGCGTCTTCGTGGAGGGCGGCGGAATGACTGTGTCCGCCTTCCTGGCGGCCGGACTGTTGGACCGCCTCCAAGTGGCGGTGACCCCGCTCCTGATAGGCGAGGGCCGTCGCGGATTGAGCCTCCCGGCCGGCACCGCCCTGGGTGACTGCCTGCGACCCAGCTGCCGCGTCTTTCGCATGGGCGGCGACATCCTGTTCGACTGCGAGCCCATTGGGTGTCCGCGCGGCGGCCGTTCGAACCCCGAGCCCGCCCTCGCCCGGGTCTGCTGACGGGCCATGCCAGACACAGGCCCTGCGCCCATAACCCCTAACGACCAACTGCTGCGCAGCACCGCGCTTAACGGCCTCGCGGGGCTCGCCCTGACCGTCGGCCTCGGGGTTGGTCTCGTTAAGGCTCTCGGGCTCAGTAACGCACTTGTCCCCAAGGCGCTGGCCGCCTTCGGGCTGGTGCTCCTCGTGCTGCTGCTATTCCTTCCCCTGCATGGGCCGCGGTCGCGCCTGGGGCCGGCCAATCAGGTGACGCTGCTGCGCGGGGTCCTGGCCGCCGTGCTCGCCGCCCTCGCCGGAGAGGAGATCGGCGAGGCGAGCGGCGCGGCGCTGGGCTGGACCGCCTTCGCCCTCGCCCTGATCGCCGCTACCCTGGACGGGGTGGACGGCCGGATCGCCCGGCGTCTGGGCTGGGCCAGCCCGTTGGGCGCCCGCTTCGACATGGAGGTGGATGCCCTGCTGGTGGCGGGGCTGGCGGTGCTCCTCTGGGCCCTGGACCGCGCGGGCCCCTGGATCCTGGCCGCCGGGGCGATGCGCTATCTGTTCGTCGCGGCGGGCACCCTATGGCCCTGGCTGCGCCATCCCCTGCCGGCCAGCCGGCGCCGACAGGCGATCTGCGTGGTGCAGGTCTTGACCCTGACACTCGCCCTGGCGCCCGTCATTCCCCCGGCCTGGAGTGCAACGATCGCAGCCCTCGGGCTGGGGCTTCTGTGCTACTCCTTCGCCGTCGATATCCTATGGCTCGCCCGCCGGGAGGGCCCGAGAGAGTCCAGACCCGGTGAACGACCCGCCGACGCGCCCGGCGGGTCGCCCTGGACAGGCTGGCGCCACTGGATCGCCCTCGCCGGGGCCATCTGGCTGCTCAACGCATCGCTGAGCTTCCACGGCTACTGGCCCACCCCCTGGGTGGAAGTCCGCCGCGAGCTGTCCGCTGAGATTGCGTTGCTGGTCCTGACCATGAGCTTGGGCGCCGGTGTCTGGGGACTGGCGTCCCGCCGCCTGATCGCAAGCCTGGCCCTGGTCCTCACCCTCCTGGTCTTGGGGCGCTATGCAGAGGTCATGGCCCCGGCCCTCTACGGGCGGCCCATCAACCTGTTCTGGGACGCCCGCTACCTGCCCCAGGTGATCCCCATGCTGGCGCAGTCAGCTCCGCTGCCCCTGGTCCTTGGCCTTCCTCTGGCACTCCTGCTCTTGCTGGGGCTCATCTACGCCGGCCTGCGCTGGGCCCTCGGGCAGGTGGGGAGGGCCGTGGCCGAGGCCGGCCCGCGCCGGATGCTGGCGGTGCTCGGCGGGGCTGCGGTCGCCGCCTACCTGGCGGGGATGGCGAGCCCGCGCCTGACCTGGGAGCACGGGTTCTCGCGGCCGGTAACCCTGACTCTGGCGGAGCAGGCCGCCTTCGCCCTCAGATCCTTAGGTGCCGCGCCGCCGGGGCTGCCGGCGAGCCCCGTGCTGCGATCCGATCTCAATCAGGTGCGGGGCGCCCATGTCGTCATCCTGTTCGCCGAGTCCTACGGCGCGGCGGCATTCGACCAACCAGACCTGGCGGCGGCCCTTGCCCCTACCCGTGCCGACCTGGCTGCCGCCCTGGCGGAGACTGGACGCACTGCGGTCTCAGCCTTCGTGCGCTCGCCGACCTTCGCCGGCGGCTCCTGGCTCGCTCACGCGAGCCTCCTGTCTGGGGTGGAGGTGACTGGGGACGGTGACTATATGCTGCTTCTGACCCAGCAGCGCGAGACCCTGGTCGACCGTTTCGCCCGAGCCGGTTACCGGACCCTGGGGGTGATGCCGGGGCTGCGGCAGGCCTGGCCGGAGGGTGCCTTCTACGGATATGACGCCGTCATGGATGCCCAGGGCCTCGACTACCGCGGCCCGGATCTCGGCTGGTGGCGCATCCCGGACCAGTTCGCCCTTGCCAGGCTGGACGCGGCGGAGTTGAGCGCGGGCGATGGCCGGCCCCGCCTCGCGGTCTTTCCCACCATCAACTCCCATGTCCCCTTCCGGCCCACCCCACCCTACCAACCGGACGGGGGCCGCCTCCTAACCGCGGATCCCTTCGACCCGGCGCAGATCGACCAAGCCATGACCCAGGGGACCGTCCTGACGGACCTCAGGCCAGCCTACGCCGACTCCCTGGCCTACCTGTTCCGGGTGCTGGCCGGGTGGCTGCGCCACAGACCCGATCTGGACCTGGTGCTCCTGGTGCTCGGGGACCATCAACCCCTTGCGGCCGTCACCGGCGAGGGGGCGCCTTGGGAGGTGCCGGCCCACCTGATCAGCGGGCGGAGGCGGGTCCGGGATGCCTTCCTCGCGGAGGGGTTCATCGCTGGGCTGGTCCCACGGCGTCCGGCCATAGGCGGCATGGCGGACCTCACCCGGGGGCTGCTGCGGGCCTTCGACTCAGGCGGGTCCGGCGACGTCGGCGCGCCAGGCGTAGATGTCCCCAGATCCGCTAAACAGCCCGGCGACGCGGGCGCGATTCCCGGCGGCGTCCAGCCATCGGGCTGAACCGAGGCGGAGCGTCTCACCGATGGACCAGTTGTAGCGGTATTCCCCCAGGGTCTCCAAGCGGTCCAAGACGGAGGTTCTCCTGATTTGCTGGGTCGTTGAGACGAGTGGACTTGCCAGCACGACGGAAGGGTCGGCAGGGACAAGCAGAGGCTTGGCAGGTGGTCGCCGCCATCCGATTCGGCAGTGAGGCGAGGCATTGGCAGCGGCTTGCGCTCTACCAGTTCCCCCAGGCCCTCCCGACCCAGACCCCGCCCCTGGGCCCTACCCGGGCGCCCTGAGCCGCCGCAAATCGGACCACCAGTGGGTCTGCGGCGAACACCACTCCGCCCCGTCGATCAGTTGGACCCTCGATTCCGGGCGCCGGGGCGGGATTGAGATCGCCCGGTCACTCCCCCCGGGCCCGCCCGTACCTTCGGCGATGACTGCGTTTGGTCGGACAGGGCCGATGCAAAGCCGTGGTCCATGTCAACTGAACATGTCCGCCGTGATGTTGCGGAACCAGCCCAGGGCAAACTGTACCTCGATGGCCCTGGTGCGGGCATCTGCATTGGCTGGCGACAGCCCCCCCGCCCCAGGGACGTCCACGATCTTGCCGTCCTTCAGTTGATAGACGCCTGCCACGGAGATCCCGTAGTCCGGGGCGATGATGCTGTAACAGGTGTTGACGTAGGACGGCTCCGGGGCCGGCTGGCCGTTGAGGGCAGCGACGATGGCCGCGGCGCATACCTTGGCCTGGGTGTTGGCGGCGTAGCCGGACTTGGGCATGGCCCCGGCGATGGCTGCGTCGCCGAGCACATAGATGTCCTTGTGCCGTGTGGACTCGAAAGTCTGCTGATCCACCGGGCACCAGCCCGAGGCGTCCGTAAGCCCTGCGATCTCGGCCAGTGCCGCGGCCTTCTGGGCCGGGATCAGGTTGACCACGTCACCCTTGAATTCCTCCACTGATCCGGTCAGGACGCGCTTCTTCGGATCGATGGCCTCGACGGCCCCGCCGGCGGCGGCCGAGACCCACTCGATCATGTCGCCGTAGTTGCGCTTCCAGCCCTCGACGAAGAGGCCCTGCTTGGAGAAGGCGTCCTTGGCATCGAGGATCAGGACCTTGGACTTGGGCTTGTGGTGTTTGAGGTAGAGGGCGATCTGGGCCGCGCGCTCGTAGGGCCCCGGGGGACAGCGGAAGGGGTTGGGCGGGGCCACGATGATGCAAACGCCGCCGTTGCGCATGGCCTTGAGCTGCTTCTGCAGCGACGTCGTCTGGGGCCCCGCCTTCCACGCATGGGGGATGGTGTCGGTCGCCGCCTCGCTCATGCCCTGGATGGCATCCCAGCGGAAGCTGACACCCGGGGAGATGACCAGCTTGTCATAGGGGTAGCCGCCCTTGCCCTTGCCCATGACCACCCGCTTCTCGGGATCGATCCCGACCACCTCGTCCCGCACGACATTGATGCCCCGCTTGCCCAGGCCCCGATAGCTGAAGGTCAGGCTGGCTAGATCGCGCTCGCCGCTCAGAACCTCATTGCTCAGGGGGCAGGAGATGTAGGAGGCGTCCTTTTCGATGAGGGTGACCCGGATGCCCGGGTCCGCCATCTGGATATATTTGGCGGCGATGGTCCCACCGTAGCCGCCGCCGACCACGATCACCCGGGCCTTTGACGCTGCCCCCTGCGACAGGGCGGGTAGACCCAGGGCCGAGGCTGCCGCGACGGCGCCCGATGCCTGGAGGAAGGTCCTGCGTGTGATGCCGCTCATGCCCGCCCCCTCACTTCTCGCTCTCGTAGAAACTGGCCAGGGCCTGGATCTCTGCGTCAGAGAGCGCCTTGACCCTGGTCCCCATCTTCGGCGGTCTGCACCGGTCTCCCTGAGAACGGCAGACATCCAGGACGTAGCGGGTATAGCCGGCCCATTGCCCGGCCAGCCGCGGGGACTCGTCGTCCTGCTCCCGCCCGCCGTCGTCGTGGCAGCTCTCGCAGAGGCGGTTATGGATCTCCTGCCCCTGGTGGACGGCCTTGGCCGATGCCACGCGGTCGGTAGATGTCCAAGGCTGGGCGGCGAAGAACCCGGCGATGGCCCAGATCTCCCGCTCCGTGTACCCCTTCATGATGCGCCCCATGATGGTGGAAGGGCGCATGCCGCTCTTGTAGTCGCTCATCACCGAGTAGAGGTAGCCCTTGTCCATGCCGGCGATGCTGGGCATGAACTCGCCGGCGCTGGCGCCATTGGTCCCGTGACAGCCCGCGCAGGTGTTGGCCAGCATGGGTGCGGTGCGGATGCCGTCGGCGTGGGCGCCAATACCGGTCGCCAGCAGGGCGACTGCCAGCGGCAGCCGTAGGGTTTTGATCATGGGTGCTCCTCCTCGGGGATGGTCCGGCGGCCAGGTCCCTGGGAGGGTCCAACCAGGGACCTGGCCGAAGTCGTTCTTTTCGACTGGCGACCATGCCGGGCAGGCCCGCGGAGGGCCTTGATCTTCGTCAAGGGTGCGCGACCACGCCTCGCGGGGGCGTGGAAAAGCGGCCGCCTGAGAGGCGCGCGTGGGACGAGACGAACGGCGGGGCCCCGGCTGATGGGTTGCGGGCGAGCCGCTCAGCAGCCCATCCCGATCAGCGCCCCTACTCGCTTGAGATCCTCCGCGGTATCCACGCCGGGGCCGGGCTGCGCCACGGCGATGCCCACGTGGATCCCCTCCCCGTGCCACAGGATGCGCAACTGCTCCAGCGACTCGGTGATCTCCAGGGCCGCCGGAGGCCAGGAGATGTAACGGGCGAGAAAGCCCGCGCGATAGGCGTAGAGCCCGATGTGACGCAGGAAGAGGACCCCGTGCGGGAGCTTGGCGCGCCCGCCCTGGAAGGCGTCGCGATGCCAGGGGATGGGGGCGCGTGAGAAATACAGGGCCAGCCCCTGGGCATCGGTAACGACTTTGACCACATGGGGGTCGAACAGGGTCTCTGCGTCCGTGATGCGGCAGGCGAGGGTCGCCACCGAGACCCTCGGGTGCTCCGCCAGCCCTGCCGCAACCTGGTCGATCAAGGCCGGCGGCATGCAGGGCTCATCGCCCTGGAGATTGACGACGATGGTCTCCGGGTCCCAGCCGCGCCGCTGGATGACCTCGCTCACACGGTCGGAGCCCGAATGGTGGTCCGTGCGGGTCTCCATGACCTCAGCCCCAAAGCCGCGGCAGGCCGCGGCGATGCGCGCGTCATCCGTAGCGACGATCACCTCCCCCGCCCCGCTCGCTCGGGCGCGCTCCCAGACGTGCTGGATCATGGGCCGACCGGCAATCTCAAGCAGCGGCTTGCCGGGTAGGCGCGTGGAGGCATGACGGGCCGGGATGACGACCTTGAAGACCAAGGCGGCCATGGGCGGATTGCGGATCTCGGTCACGCCTTGGGGACCTCCTCGTCCGCGGCCAGGACCCGCGCCTCCTCCTCCAGCATGATCGGGATGTCGTCCCTTATGGGGAAGGCGAGGCGGTCGGCCCGGCAGATGAGCTCGCCGGCGGCCTTGTCGTAATACAGGGGCCCTTTACACAGGGGGCATACCAGGATGTCGAGCAGTTTTTTGTCCACGAATGAGCCCCTCCAGGCGTTGTTCGAGTGAGGCCGCGAAGGCGGGGTCCGGGCACGCCTCCACGGGGAGATACCAATGGGTCGGGCGGGCGAAGCCGGCGCACTTGACGGCATCCTTCTCGGTCATCAGCACGGTTCCATCGCCCCAGGTCGCCGCGTCCATAGCGGTGTACGGGTGGTGGTCAGGGTAGGCACGTTCGCAGTGCGCCAGGCCCAGCGAGCGTAGCAGGGCGAAGAAACGCGCCGGGTTGCCGATCCCCGCCACAGCGGTCAGTTTCTCACCGCGGAAGTCAGGCAGGCGACGGGTTCGCGCCGGGTCGGCCAGATTGACCGCATCCCCTGGGACCAAGTCCACGGCGTAGCCGTCGGCGCCACCACGTGGCTCTCCATGCCTGTCTCCCGCGGCGTTGGCCCAGGCCGAGGGAGATCCGCCGTTGGTCCACGCCACCAGGTCCACCTGCGTGAGCCGCCCGGGCGGCTCACGCAGAGGTCCCGCTGGGAGGCAGCGCCCGTTGCCAAGGCCCCGGCCGCCGTCCAGCACCGCGATCTCCAGGTCGCGGCGAAGGCGATAGTGCTGGAGTCCGTCGTCGCTCACCAGGATATCGCACCCCAGTTCCCCCGCGAGCACAAGTCCGTCGGCAATGCGGTCCGGTCCGGCCACGACCGGGCAGTTACCCCGCCTGGCCAGCAGCACCGGCTCATCCCCCACCTCCCCGGGGTCCGAGTCCAGGGTTACCCGCCGCGGCCAGTCCCGGGCGGATCCGCCGTAGCCCCGCGTCATGATCCCTGGCCGATACCCCAAGTCCCGCAACCACTGGACCAGCCACAGGACCAGCGGCGTCTTACCGGTCCCGCCGACGCTGATGTTGCCGACTACGATCACCGGCACCGGCAGGCTCGCGGCCGCCAGCCAGCCCCGCTGGTAGGCGACGCGCCGTCCCATGGCCAAGGCACAGTAGGCCCAGGACAGGGGCAACAGGGCCGTCGACAGCGGATGCGGCGGGCCGTACCAGAGGAGCCCGGGGTCCGGCAACCGATGCCCCATGGGCGTGCCCATCACACTCCAGCCTCAGGCGTCGTCTGCAGCGCTGTGGAACTGCAGCCGGTGCAGCCGGGCGTAGTATCCGCCCAGGGCGAGCAGCTCCGCGTGCCCTCCCTGCTCCACGATGCGGCCCTCCTGCAGAACCACGATTCGGTCTGCCCTCTCGATGGTGGACAGGCGATGCGCGATGACGAGGGTTGTGCGGTGGGCCATCAATTGCTCCAGGGCCGCCTGGATGTGCCGCTCGGATTCGGTGTCCAGGGAGGAGGTTGCCTCGTCCAGGATCAGAAAGGGCGCATCCTTCAACATGGCCCGGGCAATGGCCAGCCGCTGGCGTTGGCCGCCAGACAACAAGACACCCCGGTCTCCGATGAGCGTGTCGAACCCCTGGGGCAGTGCACGGATGAATTCCAGGGCGTGAGCCGCCTCGGCCACCCGCTCCAGTGCCGCCCGGCTCACCTCGCCGCTCCGGGCGTAGGCGATGTTGCTGGCGACCGTGTCGTTGAAGAGGACCACGTCCTGGGACACCAAGGAAATCTGGGCGCGCAGACTGGCCAGGGTCAGGTCTCTGGTGTCGATCCCGTCCATCAGGATCTGCCCGGCGCTCGGGTCGTAGAAGCGCGGCAGCAGGCTTGCCAGGGTTGTCTTGCCGCTCCCCGAGCGCCCCACCAGGGCGACCGTCTGCCCTGGCTCCAGCGCCAGGTCGATCCCGTGCAAGACGGCCCCCTTCTCCTCAGAATAGACGTGGGTGACCCCGCGGTACTCCAGCTGCCCGAGGGCGCGGGTCAGGGTACGGGTCCCGGTATCCTGCTCGATCTCGCTGTCCAGAAGCTCGAATAGGCTCTCGGCGGCGACGATGCCCCGCTGCAAGTGGGAGTTGACGGAGGTCAGGCGCTTGATGGGCGGCAGCAGCAACGCCATGGCCACCACGAACGACATGAACGTCCCAACCGAAACCCCCTCCCGCACCCCCTGGAGGGTGGACAGATACAGAATCGCCGCAATCACCAGGGCGAGGATGAGCTGCACCGCCGGGGTATTGATGGATTCGGTGGCGATCATCTTCATCTGCAGCGCCCGCGTCTTCTCATTGATGGCAGAGAACTGGGCAGACTCGTATGCCTGACCGCCGAAGGCCTTGACGACCCGGTGCCCGTCGATGACCTCTTGTGCGGCGTGGGTCAGGTCACCGACCCGGTCCTGGATTCGCCGGCTGACCTTCCGAAACCGCTTGGTGGCGTAACGCACGGCCACCGCGAGGATCGGGCCCACCACCAGGAAAACCGCCGACAGGACGGCGTTGAGGTAGAGCATATAGGCCACCAGTCCGAGGATGCTGAAGCCGTCGCGGACCAGGGTGGTGACCGCCTGGGTCGCCGCACTCGCCACGTTCTCGACGTTGTACGTCAGCTTCGACAGGATCTGCCCCGATCCGTGGTTGTCGTAGTAGCGCGTCGGCGACCGCAACAGGTGGTCGAACATCGCCTGGCGGAGGTCCGCGACCACACGCCGTCCAACCCAACTGAGGAAGTAGTTGTTGATGAAGCCTGACACCCCGCGCACCAGGAAGAGCCCGATGAGCAGGACCGGCATCAGCCGGACCGTGTCCATGTCGCGCTCGATGAAGGTGCCGTCCAGGAGGGGCTTCATCATGGCGGCGAAGGCCGGCTCGGTGGCAGCGTAGAACACCATCCCGACGATAGACAAAGCGAACATCCGCCAGTAGGGCCGTGCGTAGCCCAGCAGCCGGCGGTAGACAGCCCAGCCGGCGACGGCAGAGAGGTCGGGGACCGCAGCCTGCAGGACACTCACGGGCTCGCTCCAGCGTCCGGGGCGGGGTGGGTTGCGGCAAAGGCGATACGCACCAGCCCAAGCTGGCTGGCCACATCCATCACCGTAATCACCGCCTGGTGCGGAGTGTTGGCGTCCGCCTTGATCAGCAGCGGGAGGTCTTTCATCCCCGCCTCGCCATCCTCCCTGGCGGCCGCGCCGGGGCTTGCTCCTGGACCCCCAGCATGGCCGTCGTTCCTGGCGGCCAAGGCCCCGGACAGGGCACGCTTGAGCGTCGCCGGCTCTCGATCGACCACCTGCTCCAGGTTGACGTAAAAACGGCCGTCACGGTCGATGGCGACCTCCAGCAGCTGAGTTGCTTCCGCCTTGGCCGTCTCCCCCTTGGCCTGCGGCAGCTTCACCTCCAGACGCACATCGTCCTTGAAGGTGGTGGAGACCATGAAGAAGATCAGGAGCAGGAAGACGACATCGATCAACGGGGCCAGGTTGATCTCGGGATCGTCGGACCGCTTGGGGCGCAGGTTCATCGCATGCGCTCCTCACCCTCCTCCCGCTCGCCCTTCATGACCTCCACGAGGCGCAGCGCCTGCTCTTCCATGGCGATGGCGAGCTTGTTGACCTTGCTGTTGTAGAAGCGGTGAAACATCAGGGCGGGGATGGCCACGCAGAGGCCGGCAGCGGTTGTAATCAGGGCCTTGGAGATACCGCCGGCAAGCTGCCCAGCGTTACCCACCCCGGCGGTCACGATGGCACCGAACACGTCGATCATGCCAAATACGGTCCCAAGGAGCCCCAGCAGCGGGCTTACGGCCGCGATCGTGCCCAGGGTATTGAGGTAGCGCTCCAAACCAGCGACTACCTGACGGCCGGTGTCGTTGATGGCTTCCTTCATCACCTCGCGGGAGTGGAAGCGGTTGACGATACCCGAGGTCAGCATCCGGCCCAAGGGTGAGGTGTCGTGGATCTCCTGGATGCGCGGCTCAGTGAGCTGCCCGGTGCGGTAGAGCTGCCAGATGCTGCTGACCAGGTTGTCCGGCATGATGCGCCGCCGCCGCAAGGCCCAAAACCGCTCCAGGACGATGGCCGTGGCAACCACGGAGCAGGCGAGGATCGGCAGCATGAGCCAGCCGCCGGCTTGAAGGAGTTCCAGCACGCTTGAAGGACCTCTGGTTGGGGACGGTTCGGAGTGCGGGAGGCGACGTGGGAGGTCAGGGCGAGCCCATGGCCGGGCCTTCTCGCGCCTCGTCGCGTGTGACTTGGCGGCTCAATCATACCCGAACCCGACGGACGGCTGTACCGGCACTGCCTGGGGCGTTGGTCTATGGGTCCAGAGCCGGGCGTGGTGAGCCCGATACCAGGACGGGCCGAGGAGGCCGCTGCTGGCGGTCAGGCGAAACGAGATGGCCCCCAGGACCCCGGTGTCCAGCTCCAGCGACCCCAGAAGTCCAACCCGCTCCCGCACCTGCGGGGAAGGAAACCCAAATCGGTCGGCGAAACCCGTGGCGTAGAGGACGTAGCGCGGGGCCACCGCGGCCAGAAAGGCAGGCGAGGAGGAACTGGCGCTGCCGTGATGCGCTGCCACTAGTACCTCAGCGTGCAGCGCCGGGCCGAGGTCCCTGACAAGCTTGGCCTCCGCACCGCGCCCGATGTCTCCGGTGAGGAGGACGGCCACCCCGCCCGCGCCGACCCGCAAGACGCAGGAACTGTCGTTGCCATGCGCGTCGTGGCTCTCCGGCCTCTGCCCGCTGCTGCCTGCTGCAGACTGCGACGCTTCTGCGTCCCCGGCCGTCGCGCGCGGACCGGGGTGCAACATTTCGAAGTGCACCCCGTCCCACTCCCAACCCTCGCCCGCGCGGCAGGGCATGGCTTGCGCTTCCGGGAGCGCCGCGGGCTCGCCGCTCAGTACGGTCCCGATGGGCAGGCCCCGCCGCAGCCCCGTCAGACCGCCGATGTGGTCCTTGTCCGCATGGCTCAGGACCAGGGCATCGACGCGTCCGACCCCCGCCTGTTGCAGAAAAGGCAGGACCACGGCGCTCCCCGTCTCGAATCCGCTGGCAAAGCCCGGCCCGGTGTCATAGACCAATGTGTGCCGGTGGGTGCGCACAACGGCCGCGAGACCCTGCCCTACGTCCAACAGCGTAAACCAGGCATCCCCCGGGGCCGGGGCCGGGGGTCGGACGAGTGCCAAGGGCAGAAGGGCCACCAGCCCAAGGCAGCGGCCCGGCAGGCCACGCGGGGCCAGCAGCATGACCACCCCGCCAAAGGCGGCCACCCAGACCCAGGTCGGCCGCGCTGCGACCGTGGCCGCCGCCCAGGGCAGACCGGCCAGCACATCGAGCCCCTGGAGACACCAGGTTAGCACCTGCCCCACCCAGGCCAGCGGCAGCCCGAGGCCGGGGATCAGGCTCAGCAGAAGGGCCACCAGCAGTGCCGGGAGCAGGATGGTGAACAGCGGGACCGCCACCAGGTTGACCGCCGGGGCGATGAGTGAGGCCCGTCCGAAGAGCAGCAGCAATGCGGGCAAGAGTCCCAGCCCCACGGCCCACTGAGGCGCCACCCAGCGCATCCAGGCCCGGGAGCCCGCCTGGGACCAGGCATCGCCAGCCCCTCTCTCGTCCTCCGCCCCGCGGGTGCCGGCCCAAACCAGCGGCCGCGAGCCTAGGGTGTAGAGCAGCGCGGATACGGCGCCAAAGGACAGCCAGAACCCATAGGAGAGGACCGCCTGAGGGTCCAGCACCAAGACCAGGCACAGGGCGAGGGTGAGCGCCGCGAAGGGTCGGGGGGTGCGCCCCCAGTAGACGGCCCCTAGCAGAACGGCCAGCATGATCAAGGACCGCTGGGTGGAGATGGAAAAGCCCGCCAGGGCGCTGTAACCGAGGGCGGCCCCGAAGGCCGCGATGGTCGCCGCCCGCGGGGCGGCCAGCGCCAATGCAAGGCGTGAGATCGAGGTCCAGAGTCGGCGGGCGACGAAAAACGCGAAGGCCCCCACCAGTCCGACGTGGAGCCCGGAGATGGCCACGAGGTGATTGGTTCCGGTGCGGGTCAGGACCTCCCATTGAGCGGGCGGGATCGCGGAGCGCTCGCCCAGGCTGAGTGCCTGGACCAGGCCATTTGCCGGGGAGTCGGCCAGCCGATTAGCGATGTGATCGCGCAGGCGCTCACGCAGGCGGTCCAGCCAGTAACGCCCAGGCCCCGGGTCGAGACAGGTGCTTCGGTCGCCGGGGCGCACGGTCCCGGTGGCAGTCACCCCCTGGTCGAACAGCCAGCGCTCGTAATCGAAGCCTCCCGGATTCGCAAGGCCGTGCGGCGGCTTCAGACGGGCCGCGAGGCGCCAGCGCTCGCCCACCGACAGTGCCGGGGCATCCCGATACCAGGACAGGCGTACAAGCCCAGCGAATCCGATGTCGGTCTCGCCGTGGCGCGCCGACTCCACCCGAAACAAGAAGCGCCTTGCGGACCCGCTGTCCGCTGGGAGAGACGCGATTTGTCCCTCGATGACCAGGTCGGCGCGGGTGTATTCCTCCGGGAAGGGGTGACACAGGGTCAGGCAAGCATGGAACTGGGCCCAGGCCAGCCCGCCCAGGATGCCGAGGGCCGACCCTAGGGATCGCGCACCGCCCGTCTGACGCCACCTACGGCCCCGCCAGCCGGCCCACCCGATCAGGGCCAACAGGACGGCAACGGCCGAAAGCCAGGCCCAGGGCAGCGGTTCTGGCAGGAGGTGAAAGGCCCCTACCCCGAGGACGAAGGCGAGAATCGGACCCGTCCAGCCCGAGCGCTCAGTAGCCATCGGTCAGGAACGCGAAACGCTGCACCGTGCCCCCCGCACGAGGATTCCACGATCGGCCCGAGTTCGCCGCCTGCAAGGCCGTGCGCCACCTCGCAGGGTGCGGCGCTCGGCTTTGCGGAGACCCGACGCTGACCTATACTGCGCCGGCGTCGGGGCGGGTGTCCCGGTGCTCACCGCAACCCGCACTGGCGTCGGCCGGCAAGGCGGTGCGCGCAACCACCAGGTAACCGCGACATGAAGCACCTGATGCGGCGGCTGGCGCCGGACAGCAAGGCCTTGAAGGAGCACAGGCACTTCCAGGTCTTCGGGCGGCTGCTCCACGACCCCAACCTGTGGCACCTGAACCGCCGCTCCGCGGCCGGGGCCTTCGCCATCGGGCTCTTCATGATGTACATGCCGCCCTTCGGCCAGATGCTGATGGCCGCAGCGGCGGCCATCGCGTTCCGGGTCAACCTGCCTATCTCCGTGGCGCTGGTCTTTGTCACCAACCCGGTGACCATCCCGCCCATGTTCTACTTCGCCTACCTGGTCGGAGCCTGGGTCCTGGGGCGGGCGGTGGCCCCGTTCGACCTGGAGTTCTGGGCGCAACCGGCCAATTGGGTGACGATTCTATCTCCCCTCGCCCTGGGCTGCCTGCTCTGCGCCATCGCCTGCTCTGCCCTCGGGTACTTCGGGGTGCACCTGGCCTGGCGCTGGCACGTGGCGCGCCACCTGCAACGGCGGCGGGCCCGCCGTCAGGCTCCCGCCGCGCCTGGGCCAGCGGCCGCTGCCGGGCTGAGCGAGCCGT
>JBFZCW010000208.1:0-3132 GCA_041307765.1 Chromatiaceae bacterium | reverse complement strand
GTCGAGTCCGAGCCCGGACGCCAAACGCGTCCAGGGTTCCTGGGCCAGCACCAGCAGGGCGGCGAGATAGGGGCGCCCCTCGCCCACCACCATGGCCTGCTCGAGCAACGGGTCCATGGTCAAGGCCATCTCCATGTCTGCTGGCGGGACCTTCTCCCCGGTGGAGGTTACAAGGATCTCCTTCAGGCGCCCGCGGATCGCGATGTGGCCCCCGCGCTCCGCCACCACATCGCCTGTGTGGAGCCAGCCATCTGCATCGATGACCTTCGCGGTCGCGTCCGGCTGGCCCCAATAGCCCTGCATGACGCTCGGGGCGCGCACCAGCAGCTCGTCCTGCGGTCCGATTCGGGTCTCGACCCCCGGCAACGGCAGGCCGACGCAGCCGGGTACGAACGCCTCCGGTGCGATGTTGGTGACAACCGGTGCAGCCTCGGTCAGGCCATAGCCTTCAGTGAGCGGTAGCCCCAGGCCGACGAAGAAGCGCGCGACCGTCGCAGACAAGGGGGCACCGCCGCTGACCGCCACCCGCAGGCGGCCGCCGAGGCGGCCCAGCACGGGGCGTGCGCCCAGACGCTGCAGCAGCGGCCAGAGCAGACGGTCCAGCACTCCCGATCCCAGAGCACGCCCATTTGCGGCCTCGAAGCGCTGCCAGCCTAGGGCAACCGTCTTGTCGAACAGGCGCCGCTTGAGCCCTCCCTCCCCGAGCTTTTCCTGGATGGCCAGGTAGATCTTGTCGTAGACCCGTGGCACGGAGAGCAGCACCGTAGGACGGACCACCAGGAGGTCCTCGCGAAGCTGCTCAATGGAGCGCGCATAGGTAACGCAGGACCCAGCCATCATGGGCAGGTAATAGCCTACGGTACGCTCGAAGGCGTGGGCCAGAGGCAGGAAAGACAGAAAGACATCGGTTGGCAGAGCGGGGATACGCTGCATGACCGCCTCCGCGTCCCACAGGATATTGCGGTGGGACAGCATCACCCCCTTGGTCGGGCCTGTGGTGCCTGAGGTGTAGACCAGGGTCGCCAGGGCATCCGGGTCGTCCATTGAGAGACTAGCCCCACCGACCGGGGGCATCCAGTCGTCCACGCGGCACACCGCGGGGTCACCCATTGCCGCCGCGACGCGCCGGCATAGGACCCGTCGAAGCCCGGGAAACCGATGCCGCAGCGCCGCCAACGGCATCCAGCGCTCGTCAGAGTCGAGCAGCAGCAGCCGCGCCCCCGAATCCTCCAGGATGTGGGCCAGGTTACCCGGACTGTCGGTGGTGTAGAGGGGGACGGTGACCAGACCCAGCCCCAACGCGGCCTGATCGAAACAAACCCAGTCAACGCAGTTCGGCAGGCTCATGGCGACCCGCTCGCCAGGCCGCAGCCCCTCTCCCGCCAGCCCGGCACGCCAACGGGCAACCCGGTCCGCCACATCCTGCCAGCGGTAATCCCGCCAGTCCTGCCCCTCGAATTGCCGGTAGGCGATACCCTCAGGCGTCAGCTCGACGCGCCTGGCCAGCAGCCCGTGCAGGGTCCGGGCAGTATCGGAGGGGATCGGGTTAGGTCCCGGGTGTGGGGTTGAGGGCCTGGGCTGGTCCTCGGTGCCCGATGCCCCCAGTCTGCGTCGCAGTGCCTGCCATAGCGATCTTGGGCGGACCGTTACGTGCATCGCCTACTCCAACGCCTCGCTGAAAACATTCCTCGATCCGAAGTCCGCTGCGGACTGCCTAGGACAGTGGATCAGCGGACGCCGCCGCCACCAAACCAGATGGCCCGGAGATCCTCCGGGCCATTTTTCGTTGGGCCGACGGCCCCCGGTGTCTTTAAGGACGGTTCGCCGACCGGGACGCGTTCGCCCCGCCGGCCTGGCGCGCATCAAATGTGCTCCGCCAGTTCCACCGACTCGGCGTCCGCCATCAGGGTGCGAAAGGTCTCTGCGCTCACCTTGATCAGCGACTCGTGGTCTCCGGCCTCGAAATAGACCTCAGGCTCGTTGCCAAGCCTTGAGTCCACCAGGGTGCGCAGACCGTAAGCGGCCCCGATCGGCGGAATGGCCCCAACCTCGCAGTCCGGGAACAGGCCAGCCAGCTCAGACTCCGTCGCCAGACCCACGTCGCCGCCAAGTTGGCGGTGCAGCAGGCCCAGGTGGACGTGGTAGTCGGACGGCACCACGACCATCATCTGGGCGTCCTCGTGGTTGACGATCACCGCCTTGGCCAACCGGTCGCCCGGTACGTGGGCCGACGCGGCGGTATCCATGCTCGATCGGGTATGGGGGTGCGGGACCAGGGCGTAATCGACCGACCGCTGGTCCAGATAGGACTTCACCGTTGCTGCGACGCTCATGGTTCTTGCCTCCTGTGGGGTGGTTACGGCAATGGGCGTGCCCAACTTGCAGTGTAGTCCAGGGCCTGTCGCTCAAAGAGATCCTGGACTGGGGCGACCACCCCAAGCGACAGCGAACACGAGATTCACGCCAGGACACCGGCTGAGCTGGCCTCCCTGAGGACCACTCACGCCGGACCTGCCTGAGATCTCCACGATCAGGCCATTGCCATGTGCTGCACCGGACGGACACCGAATGACCGACCACGCGACCCAATACCCACCCCGCCCGGACCTCGCCTGCACCTGCACGGCCTGGACCGCGCTGTTCACCGACCTGGACCGGACCGGCGTGCCGTCGGCGCTGCGCCTGTCCGAGATTGCCTGCGAGGGGGTCCGATTCCGAGACCCCTTCAACGACCTCAGCGGCATCGAACCCCTGCGACGGCTGCTGATGCACACCCGGGACAGGCTCCCCGGTGCCCGCTTCGAGGTGCTGGACACCGCCTGGTCCGGGTCCACCGCCTACCTCAGGTGGACCATGCAGGCCCAGGTTCGGATCCTTGGCGACTGGCGGGTGGAGGGGATGAGCGAGGTCCGCTTCGCCCCGGACGGGCGGGTGGCAGAGCACCTGGACTACTGGGACGCGGCCGGGCAGTTCTACGGCCGTCTTCCCCTCCTCGGGCCCCTATTGCGCTGGCTCTCCCGCCCGGCCCGAGTGCGCCCACCAAGCGCCTGAGCAAGCCGTCGACCGGCGCAGCACGGCCAAAGACGGCACTACCCGCTAGACGAGCCAACCCCGCCAGCGATAGAACCAAGC
>JBFZCW010000207.1:0-5511 GCA_041307765.1 Chromatiaceae bacterium | reverse complement strand
GAGCTTGCAGCGCGAGGCGAGGTAGAAGTCATGGCTGGCCTCGGTCAGACCGGCACTGGGCCCGATAGTGACCTCGTTCACCACCTTCTCGACCTTGGGTAGGCGGGCCACCGTGTCGGCGAAGCGATCGGCAATCTCGGCGGACTCGGCCTGTCCGGTGAGCAGGGCGACCAGGTTGTAACTATTGATAGCGATGTTGCTGCGGCCGGCGATATCGGGGTACTCATGGAGCAGATTCATGGCCTGGATCTCGATCATATCGTCGGCCAGCACCGTGGCACTGGAGCGCCGGTCGTGGACCACGGCGGCGCCGGCGGCGACGCCCACCACGACAACGGCTGCACAACCGTGCAGCAGGACGGGGACCAAGAGCCCGGTGAGCAGGGCCAACGCCGTGCTCGTCCGCCTGAACCTCGCGACCATCGCAACGCCGCAGGCGTCATTCGACACTGAAGGCATTGCGGATCCAGTCGATGCAATCGTCGGCCCCAATGGCGAGGACATCGAAGCGGCACGGCAGAGGGCTCGGATGACTTTGCAAGTAATGCCCCGCGGCGGCGGCCAGGCGCCGCTGCTTGTGGGCGTCCACGCTCTCCGCTGCAGAGCCAAAGCGCTGGGAGCGGCGATAGCGCACCTCCACGAAGACCAGGGTGTCTGCGTCGCGCATCACCAGATCGATCTCGCCATGCCGGCAGCGGTGGTTGCGGGCCACCAGACACAGCCCCTGGCCCTCCAGATAGCGACAGGCGATCTGCTCCTTTTCGCCGCCGATGGCGGCCCCGGTGCGGCTCCCAGGGCCGGCCATGATGGCGGTCAGCTACTTGCCCGCGGTCGGGGCGGTAACAGGGGCCACGCCGGTAGCGGTGAACTGCCCCAGCACCAGTTGCCGGTGTACAAGACCGGTCGAGTCGACGCGTAGCGCCCCGGTGTGCCCCGGATAGGAGGTCCCGGGGCGCTTGGCCAAGTCCGCCGCGCGGGGGGCTAGCTCGTAGGCGTCGATCCCCATCGCATAGAGCCGCTGGTCGCTGCCGCCGATGTTGGGCAGGGCACGCCGCAGCGCGCGCCGCGACAGGGGCCCGTCACCGTCTGCGAGCATCCAGGGGATGTCGACGAAGTGGAGCCCGGCCAACACCTGATCGGCCGCCGGGTCGAAATCGCCGGGGTAGACCAGCGAGGTAGCATAGGCCGGAAGCTCGCCGATCGCCCGAATCCGGGGCCAGATCGCCCGCGCCGACTCCTTCGTAGCTACCAGGAAGACAAAGGTACTGCCCCGGTCGGCCGTCCCCCGATCGCCGTCCCCCAAGAGCCCCTGCACCGCCGCGCCCTGGGCCGTCGGGCCCGCGCCATAGGTCTTCTGTCCGATAATGTGCCCCCCAAGGCCCGTCCACTGGGTGCGGAAGGCCTGGACCAGGCGGTTGGCCCAGGGCGCGGCGGGATACAGCAGCAGGGCCGAGCGGTGTCCGGCCGCCCAGGCCGCATCGGCCGCCGAGGCCCCTTCGTCCTCCGGCGACAGGGCGAACTGGAAAAGGTTGGCGGGGGCCTTGCGCTCCCCGGTGGCGCGATTGAGGGCCAGGGTCGGCACCGGCAGCGCCGCTCCCGCCGCCAGGGCATCCACCGCCCCCTTGAGCAGGGGGCCTACGACATAGCCGGCACCACCCGCCGCCGCCGTGTCCACCTGGGCGCGGGCACGGGCCGACTGGCTGGCATCGACCAGGACGACCTGGGGTCGCCTGGCCTGGTCGTCGGCCCGCTGGGCCGCCTGGATGCCCTCCCGGATGGCCCCTATGGCGCCCCCATAGGCGCCGCTCGCATAGGGCCCGGTGCTGGGCAACAGCACGGCGACCTTGCCCCCGGCCGGGTAGGCGCCGGTGCCGGGCGCCGGGGCGACCAGCTTCTGGCCCTCCTGGGCCCGATTGCCGGCGCAGCCTGCCAGGGCCAAGGCCAGGGCCAGGATCAGGGCCGAGGCCAGGCCTGGCATTTGCCCTGGGATCCGAACCAGGCCTCGCAGGGTCGCGGGCTGCTCTTGGTTGTGCAAACCAAACCGTTGATGGACCATGATGTTTTCCAGCTTGGGGCGGGAGTTTTGGGAGGGCGGAGGGTGAGCGAAGCAGCGGGCGTACTATACGTGGTGGCCACTCCTATCGGCAATCTTGGAGACGTCACGGAACGGGCCCTGACCGTGTTACGCGAAGTCGACATAATCGCCGCGGAGGACACCCGCAACGCGCGGCGCCTGCTGACGCACTTTGGCATTCAGGCAGAGCTGCGGTCTTATCACGAGCACAACGAGGCAGACAGCGCCCAGGGGCTCCTCAGGGTCTTGCAGGACGGCCGAGATGTCGCCCTGATCTCCGATGCCGGGACGCCGCTGATTAGCGACCCCGGCTTCATCCTGGTGCGTGCGGCGCGTGCCTGCGCGCTGCGGGTGGTACCCATCCCCGGGGCCAATGCCGCCGTTTGCGCTCTGTCCGCCGCCGGGCTGCCCAGCGACCGATTTCTCTTCCTCGGCTTCCCGCCGCGGACCTCTGCCAAGTGCCGGGACTGGCTGGCCGGGGTGGCGACCGAGCCCGGGACACTCCTGTTCTATGAAAGCGGCAAGCGCGCAACACGCACCCTCGGGGACCTCGCCGCCGTGCTCGGCGGCGCCCGCCGGGCCGTCGTCGCCCGCGAGTTGACAAAACACTTCGAGACCTTCCTGTGCGGGACGCTGAACGAGCTGGCCGAACGCCTAGCGATGGACGCCGAGCAGCGCCTGGGTGAATTGGTCGTGCTCGTGGAGGGGGCCGGCCAGGCGGTCGACGCGGCCCAGACCCGGGAAGAAGAGCGGGTCCTGGCGATCCTGGCCGCCGAGCTGCCCCTGAAACAGGCGGCCGGGCTGGCGGCGCGTCTTACCGGGGGAAGCAAGAACCGTCTCTACCAGGTCGGGTTGGGCCTGGGCGGCGACGACCGTCGGGATCGTTGAGCGGCCAAGGGCCAGCAACTAATAGCGACTGGCTGGAGGCACGCCCGTGGCGTGACGGGCACACTTGGCCACCGTGCCGCAGGCGAATAGACTGTTTCGGGGAGTCGGCCAGACAGCCGCCGCCTCGGGTGCAAGCCCGCGGGGGAGGAAAGTCCGGGCTCCAAAGGGCAGGGTGCCAGGTAACGCCTGGGGGGCGCGAGCCTACGGAAAGTGCCACAGAAAATACACCGCCAACCCCCGCCTCCCGGCGGGGCGGCAAGGGTGAAATGGTGCGGTAAGAGCGCACCGCGTCGGTGGTAACACCGACGGCAAGGTAAACCCCACTCCGGAGCAAGACCAAATAGGGGGGCATGCGGTCTTCGGACCGCGCCGCGCGGCCCGTGCGGGCCCCCGGGTAGGTCGCTTGAGGCGCGCGGTGACGTGCGCCCTAGATGAATGGCTGTCCGCGACAGAACCCGGCTTATCGGCCGGCTCCCCCCTCCACCCGCTTCCGCAGCAACGCGTACTCAGGGCGGACCATCTGCCCCTCGCCAGGCCCGTCGAACCTAAGCTCCAAATCAAATTGCTTCGCCACGGAATTGAATTCCGTGGAGATTCTGTAATTGTCTCATAATTGGCACAATGTATGACTTAAGTCACTGACGGGCAAGAAAATTACCTTAGCCGCGTGCTTGACGGTAGGGATGTTGTTGCCTAATATGGCTTTCGAGTGGGGAGCGGTGGGGAATTGGGGGGATTTTTGGAACCGAGGGGGGGCGGACTTGTTTCAGGGGATGGCGGTTGTCAGTCTCGACGCCAAGGGGCGCCTTCCGGTACCTGCCAGGTATCGCAAGGAACTCGCTGATTCCTATGCCTCCCGCCTAGTCCTGACCATCGACCGCGACAAGTGCCTCCTGCTCTACCCCGAGGCCGAGTGGGACAAGATCCGGGCGAAGTTGACCGCGCTGCCTGCCCTCAACCGCAAGGTCCGCGAGCTGCAGCGCCTGCTGATCGGTAACGCACCCGACTCGGAGATGGATAACCAGGGGCGCATCCTGGTCCCGCCGAAGCTGCAGGCAATCGCCAACCTCGACAAGCGCGTGGCCGTGGTCGGCATGGGCAACAAGTTCGAGCTTTGGGACGAGGACACCTGGGATCGCAACATCGCCACCTCCCTGGAGGACCCCGACCTGCAGGACCTGCGGGACGAGGTAGGGATCAGCGACTTGGTCCTGTGACCCTGAATGATGGCCCCGACCATCGATGGATACCACCAACCGGTCCTTTTGGAGGAATGCGTGACGGCCCTGGCGCTCCGCCCGGACGGCGTCTACTTCGACTGCACCTTCGGCCGCGGCGGGCACAGCCGCGCGATCCTGGCGCGTCTGGGGGCCGCCGGACGCTTGGTGGGGTTGGATCGCGACCCCCAGGCGGTGGCCGCAGGCGAGGCCCTGGCGGATCAGGACCGGCGTTTCACGATGGTCCGGGCTAGCTTCTCCGGGATCGCAACGGTCGCCGGGTCCCACGGGCTCGCCGGGCGAGTCGACGGACTGCTGCTGGACCTCGGCGTCTCCTCGCCGCAGCTCGATGATCCCAGCCGGGGCTTCAGCTTCTCGGCGGACGGACCCCTGGACATGCGCATGGACCCCGAGACGGGGGAATCCGCGGCCCGATGGCTGGGGCATGCGAGCGAGGCGGAGATCGTGGCCGTGCTCCGCGACCTGGGCGAGGAACGATTCGCCGGCCGCATCGCCCGCGCCATCCACAGGGCGCGCCTGGACGGCCCGATCCTGACCACTCGGGCCCTGGCCGCCCTCTGCGAGGCGGTGGTCCCAACCCGCGAGCCAGGGAAGCACCCGGCCACCCGGACCTTTCAGGCCATCCGCATCTACCTTAACCGCGAGCTCGACGAATTGACCGCCTGCCTGGCTCAGGTGTGCGACCTGTTGGCCTCGGGCGGGCGGCTGGGGGTCATCAGCTTCCACTCCCTGGAGGACCGCATCGTCAAGCGCTTCATCCGCAACCAGGCCCGCGGGGAGCAGTTCCCGCGCGGCGTCCCGGTTACCGCGGACCGCGCAAAACCGAGACTGCGCCCCATCGGAAAGGCGATCCACGCCTCTCCGCTGGAGGTGGCCGCGAACCCTCGATCCCGCAGTGCCGTACTGCGTGTGGCGGAGCGGTTGCCGTGAAACGCGCGGGCGTCTGGTTTGCCGGGTTGCTGATCGCAGCTGTCATGACCTCGGCCGTCGCCGTGGTTTACGTCAAGTATCAGACCAGGCTCCTGTTCGTCGACCTGCAGGCCATGCGCGTCCAACGCGAGGCGCTCGACGTAGAGTGGGACAACCTGCGCCTGGAGGAGGCCGCCCTCACCAACACCGTCAGGGTCGAGCGGCGCGCCCGGAAACACCTCGACATGCACCTACCAGAGCGCCGCGAGATGCGCATCATCGAGGGGGGTACGCGATGAGCCGCAGCAGGAACCGGGTGCAGCGCGCCGAGCACCGTCCCCCGATGCAGCCGGATTTCCATCTGCGTCGACGCGCCCTGCTCGCAGGTCTCGGGCTCGCGGT
>JBFZCW010000206.1:0-10239 GCA_041307765.1 Chromatiaceae bacterium | reverse complement strand
TCGGGATGATGTATTACTTTGTTCCCAAGCAGGCCAATAGACCCGTTTATTCCTATCGCCTGTCGGTCATCCACTTCTGGGCCCTGACCTTCGGTTACGTCTGGCTCGGTGCCCATCACCTCCAGTACACGGCCCTGCCGGACTGGACGGGCTCCCTGGGGGCAGCGGTGTCCATCGCTATGATCATCCCCTCCTGGGGCGGTGCCGTGAACGGCATGATGACCCTCTCCGGGGCCTGGGATAAGCTGCGTACCGACTCCATCCTGCGCTTCATGGTCATGGCCCTGGCCTTCTACGCCATGTCTACCTTCGAGGGCCCCGTCATGTCGCTCAAGACCGTCAACGCCCTGTCTCACTACACCGACTGGACCGTGGGTCATGTTCACTCAGGCGCCCTGGGCTGGTTCGCGGGTATCGCCATCGGCTCCATCTACCACCTGATGACCCGCCTGTGGTACACGCAGATGTGGTCGGAGAAGCTGGTCAACGCCCACTTCTGGACCGCCACCATCGGTACCGTGGTCTACATCGTGGCGATGTGGGTCTCCGGCATCATGCAGGGCCTGATGTGGCGCGCCTACGACGAGTACGGCACCCTGGCCTACACCTTCGTCGAGACGGTGGACGCCATGCATCCCTACTACGCCATGCGGGCGATCGGCGGCGGCATCTTCTTGACCGGCGCCGTGCTCATGCTCATCAATGTCGTGATGACCGTGCGCCAATCCGTTTCCCAAGGCAGCTTGCAGCAGGCTCGCACCGCTGCGGCCGCGGCTTGATTGAAGGAGGTCAAGAGAATGGCTGAGAATACGGCACCAAAGGGCCTCCAGGACCGGTTGGAGCGGAACATCTGGGGGTTGCTCATCGTTACGGCAATCGCCCTGTCCGTTGGAGGCATCGTCGAGATCGTCCCGCTCTTCTATCTGAAGAGCACCATGGAGTACCACCAGTTCCCGGAGATTGTCTGGAACAAGGACAAGCCGGGCTCACAGCCCATCGTCTCCGTCGCTGCCGACGGCAAGACGAAGTGGAACTGGAAGCCGGGCGACGGGATGCGTCCCTATACCGCTCTGGAACTGGCCGGGCGCGACATCTATCAACGCGAGGGGTGCTATCTGTGCCACTCGCAGATGATCCGTCCGTTCCGCGACGAGAAGGAGCGCTATGGCCACTACTCCCTGGCCTCCGAGTCCATGTTCGACCACCCCTTCCAGTGGGGCTCCAAGCGCACTGGTCCCGACATAGCCCGCCTCGGTGGCAAGTACTCCGATGAGTGGCATCGCGCCCACCTGCGCGCCCCGCGCTCTGTGGTGCCGGAGTCGGTCATGCCCAACTATCCCTGGCTGGACAAGGCGAAGGTGGACGGCGCCACCATGCAGGCCCACATGAGCGGGATGCGCGCCATCGGCGTCCCGTACCACGACGAGGACATCGCGGCGGCCCCCAAGCTGGTTGAGGGCAAGACGGAGCTGGACGCCCTGGTGACCTACCTGCAGGTCCTTGGCACCATGACCAAGCTCGACGAGTCCAAGGTCTATCGTGAATAGCCTGAAGGAGCACTTTGCCACCGATTGGGCGGCGATGACGGTCAATGACTGGATCGGCACCATCCTGACCGTCGTCATCGCCATCCTGATGGTGGTGCTCTACGTCTACGTACTCGCTCCCAAGAACCGGGATCGCTTCGAATCCATGCGTGACATCCCGTTCGATGA
The DNA here is from genome assembly GCA_041307765.1 of Chromatiaceae bacterium. Taxonomy (GTDB): domain Bacteria; phylum Pseudomonadota; class Gammaproteobacteria; order Chromatiales; family Chromatiaceae; genus DYRB01. The sequence goes on along the minus strand of JBFZCW010000206.1, from coordinate 8,524 downwards.
GGACAAACCAGACAGCGGAGAGAATGATGGCGGAAAAAAACCCTTTTCCCGGTGAGAACAACACCGGCCATTACTGGGACGACAACCTGCGCGAGCTCGCCAACCCGCCCCCCGGCTGGTGGATGATCGCCTTCTGGGCCTCGATCCTGTGGGTCGCCTTGTATGCGACCCTCTACCCATTCTGGCCGACGGCGACCAGCTATACCAAGGGCGTCCTCGGCTGGACCCAGATGAACGAATATCAGGAGGGCGTCGCGCAGGTTCAGGAGATGCGCAAAGAGTTCGAAGATCAGATCGCAAAACTGACTCCGGCTGAGATTGCACAGAACCCGGGCCTCTCCGAGTATACGGTGGCCTCGGCTAAGGTTCTGTTCGGTGATTATTGCGCTGCCTGCCACGCCAGCGGTGGTGCCGGCAACGTCGGCTACCCGGTCCTGGCGGACGACGATTGGCTCTACGGCGGCAGCATGGCCAAGATCCAGGAGACGATCGTCGGTGGACGGATCGGTGCCATGACGGCCCACGAGAAGATCCTCACCGCAGCGGAGGTGGACAAGCTCGCCAACTTCGTGGTGGCGCTACACGATGGTGGTCCGGCAGCGGGCGGGGACGAGGGCTGGGCCCTTTACAATGCAAAGGGCTGCAACGCCTGTCACGGAGCGAAGGCCGATGGCGTGCTGGCGGAGCTGCCAAACGGGGATGTGGTCACGGTCGGCGCCGCGAATCTGACGGACAAGGTGTGGCGCTTCGAGCCCGGCGGCCTCGAGAGCGCCAGGCATACCATCCTGTACGGCGTGAACCAGACTGATCAGCCACTGTCCCGCAACGCGGTGATGCCCGCCTTCGGGACCACCAAAAAGTTGGGCGAGCAGGAGATCAAGAAGCTCGTTGTGTACGTGCATCAGTTGGGCGGCGGCAAGTAGGCCCCGGCAGCTTATTGCTGAGCAAGGCGGGCGGCGGCGTCGCCGCCCGCCGTTACGAGCCTGGAGAAAGGGGGGAATGCTATGAATGTGTTGGGCAACGTGATGAACTGGGATCCGGTCGCCTGGATGTCGGTCCTGATGGTCGTCGGGGCGATCGCGGTCGTTGTGTTCCTGTATTTCAAGGTCGGCGCATTGATGAAGCGCGACGCCGAGGCCCACAAGAACCAGAGGTGACCTGATGGCGTAGAGATCTCGGACGCCAAGGGGGATGTCAATCCCCCTTTTTTTCGGCTTTAACTCTTGGGAAAACATCCGGTTACAATTGAGAAAGCGCAATGTTCCGAGGGGCGTTCTCGGTTAAATTGTAAAATTGGTCGGCGCCGGAGTCTGCGTCGGCACGGCAGACGGTGCCGATACGGGTCCAACGTCGCCCAGAGACGCACGCGGTTGCGCCGGGCGTATCCTCCGGAGATGGTCAGTGAGTAAGAGTCAGGTCGAAAAGGGCGTGGTGGCGGTCGATGAGCTCTACGCCGAGGCGGGTCATTGGCATGTGAATACCGGTGGCGAGACCATCCATGCCAAGCGCCTGGCGGGTAAGTTTCGGACCATCAAGTGGCTACTGGCCTCGGTTTGGATCATCTTTTTCGTCGGCCCCTACCTGAGGTGGGAAGGGCGCCAGGCGGTCCTTTGGGATATTCCAAACCGGCAGTACCACATTTTTTCCGCTACGGTCCTGCCCCAGGACTTCTGGATGCTGTCGCTGCTGTTGCTGTTCTTTGCGATTTTGCTGGCGGTCATCACCGCCCTGGCCGGGCGGGTCTGGTGTGGTTACTTCTGCTTCCAGACCGTCTGGACCGACGTCTTTACCTGGATCGAGGAGAAGTTGGAGGGGCAGCCACCCCAAAGGCGTAAACTCGACAAGGCGCCTTGGGATCTGCATAAGCTCTCGATCCGCGGGGTCAAGTACCTCGCCTGGCTTCTGATCGGCTTCATGACGGGATTCAGCTTCGTCGCCTGGTTCACCGATGCCCCGACCTTTTGGGGGCGGTTCTTCACCGGTCAGGTGGACCCGGCGGCCTATGTTACGGTGGCACTGTTCACCTTGGGCACCTTCGGCCTGGCGGGGTTTCTCCGGGAACAGGTCTGTTTCTGGCTTTGCCCCTATGCCCGTATCCAGGGCGTCATGCTGGACCGTACCACGATCATTCCGACCTATGACGAAAAGCGCGGCGAGCCTCGGGGTCGCGTCGTCAAGGGCAAGCCGGCCCAGGAGCGCACCACGGGCGATTGTGTCGACTGCAATCAGTGCGTGGCCGTTTGTCCCACCGGCATCGATATCCGTAATGGCCAGCAGGAGGGGTGCATCACCTGCGGCCTGTGTCTGGATGCCTGCGATTCGGTCATGGAGAAGGTCGGGCGCCCAAAGGGCTTGATCCGCTATGCCTCGCTGGACGAACTCGACGGCAGGCCGGTGAAGCCGTTGCTGAAGCGCCCGCGCGTCTGGGTTTACGGTGGCATACTGCTCCTGGCATGGATTGGGATCATTTTCGGCTTCTCGACCATGTCGGCGATCGAGATGAAGGTTCTGCACGAGCGTGCCCCGCTGTTCAGCCGGCTGAGCGATGGCTCGATCCAGAACAAGTTCACTCTGAAGCTGCTGAACAAGTCGCCGGAGAACCTGGCCATGCGCATCAGCGCATCGGGCCCCAAGAATCTGCAGCTCATCGGTGCCGAGGAGCCGGTCGTGACCAAGCATGGCGAGGTTATGCCGGTGACTGTTTTCGTCAAGGTGGCGAGTAAGGACCTGGCCGATGAGCGCGAGCCGGTTACCTTCGTGGTTGAGGGGCAACGTTCCACCGGGGTGGCGGTGCGCGCCGAGCGGGAGAGCGTCTTCTTCGGCCCAAAACGTTAGGCTGGGGCGGTTGATCATTGCGGCGGGCTGGTCGCCAGCCCGCCTTTTCCTTTTAATACAGTAGGTCAAGTGCATGCAAAGCCACTCAGCACCCCAGACTAGCCCGACTCCCGCTTGGCGCAACCCTTGGCTCATCGGGTGGTTCGCCCTTGTGGCAGTCTTCCTCGCGGTCAATGGGGTCATGATCTATCTTGCGATCAGCACCAATCCCGGCCTGGTCGTCGAGGATTACTATGACCGCGGCCAGTACTACGAGCACAACCTGGCGTCGAAATTGGCGCAGGACCCTGGATGGGCGCTGAGCGCGAATGTGCCGAAGGACGTCAAGGCCGGGCAGGCACAGGTGCTCCGATTCTTCGTGTCGGACAAGGCTGGGCAGCCGGTCGCCGTGGATGGGGCGACCTTCTATGCCTATCGCCCCTCCGATGTGGGCCGCGACTTCTCCTCGCCCATGGAGACGGAGGCCCCGGGACGCTACGTAGTCACGGTCAGTTTCCCCCTGGTCGGGGTCTGGGATACCCTCTTTGCAGCCCGGCTGGGAGGGGATGAACACAGCCTGGGCCAGCGACTCATCGTGGCCCGGCCCTGACCCAAGGAAACGGCGGTCGTTCTGGATATGATCTTGCGCCTTTACCGACGGATTCTGCTGTGTCCATGACTCCTGAGGCGACGCCGCTCTGTTCGGACGAGGCGCATTGTTTTCACTGCGGTCTGCCAGTTGCGGCCAATGCGCGCCTGGTCGGCCATGTCGGAGGGGCGGAGCAGGCCTTTTGTTGCACCGGCTGCAAGTCCGTGTGTGAGGCGATCTATGCCGCTGGGCTCGACGGGTTCTACCGGCGCACCCCGGAGGGCGAGGTCTTCGGTCCGCCGCCGGAGCCTCCCAAGGAACTGGCCCTCTACGATCTGGACGCCGTTCAAGAGGAGTTCGTGGAGACCTTGGGGGAACAACGAGAGATCAATCTGCTCGTCGAGGGCATCCACTGTGCCGCCTGTGTCTGGCTGATCGAAACCGGCTTGGCTCGCCTGCCTGGGGTGGAGGAGGCACGGGTCAATCTGACCGGCCGGCGGCTGAAGGTGGGCTGGGACAACGGCCAGGTCAAGCTGTCGGCGATTCTGCGGCGGCTGGCGGACATCGGCTATGCCGCGGTGCCGTTCGACCCGGAGGTCGCAGAGGGGACCTTGCAGCGCCAGAATCGCCAGCTCCTCTACCGCATGGCCGTCGCCGGCTTCGCAATGATGAACCTGCTGTGGATCTCCATCGCGCTCTATGGCGGCGCGGACCGCGGCGAATTTCGCGGTATGTTCCATTGGATCGGGTTCCTCATTGCAACTCCGACGCTGCTGTATTCCGGCTACCCGTTCTACAGGGGTGCCTGGTCCGGGCTGCGGAGTGGACGCTTGACGATGGATCTGCCAATTGCCATCGGGGTGACCAACACCTACCTCTACTCCCTCTATGTGACCGCTTCGGGTACCCTGGCTGGAGACGTCTACTGGGACACGGTGGTCAACTTCCTATTTGTGATCCTGGTCGGCCGTTTTCTGGAGTCCATTTCCAAGCGCAAAGCCATTGCAGCCACCCAACGGCTGCTTGATCTCCAGCCCCGCGTTGCGACGGTTCTGCGCGGCGGGGATGAGGCCGTGGTGCCCATCCGCGCCGTCAAGCCCGGGGAGACGGTCCTGGTTCGCCCCGGGGAGAAGATTCCCGTGGATGGGCAAGTCTTGGCCGGCCGCAGCAGCGTGGATGAGTCCATGCTCACAGGTGAGTCCGATCCAGTGACCAAAGCGGTGGGGGCGAGCGTCTGCGCCGGGACCCTAAACGGGCCGGGCCCCCTCCATGTCAGGGTCCAGGGTTTGCTGCGGGACACCGCCCTGGGGCGCATCATCCGACTCGTTGAGGATGCTCAGGCGAGCAAGGCCCCCATTCAGTGCCTCGCGGATCGCGTGGTCCCTTGGTTCGTCGCTGTCACCCTGGGCCTAGCAGCCATCACCTTCGGCTTATGGGTGGGCGAGGGGGGAGAGAAGGCCCTGATGGCGGCCACGGCCGTGCTCATCATCACCTGCCCGTGCGCCTTCGGCATGTCGACGCCTATGGCCATCGCCGTGGCCTCTGGACTGGGGGCACGCCTTGGCATCTTGGTCAAGAACGGCGCCGTCCTGGAGGGACTGTCGTCCATCGACCACTTTGTCTTTGACAAGACGGGGACCCTGACGGAGGGGCGCCCAGCGGTCACCGCAGTGGCCGACCGGACGGCCCGCTGGGACGGCGCGGATGCGGCGGCCCTAGGCCCAAGCCCACGGGCGAACCTGCGCCGCCTCGCGGCCCTGGAGGCGCTTTCGGAGCACCCGGTTGCCGGGGCCGTCCTCGCCCTCTGCGCAAGGGCCGGGATCGACTTGGGCGGGCAGAAGGTGACGGAGGTCGAGTCTCAGCCGGGCCTCGGGATCCGTGGGGCCGTGGACGGGGTTCGCCTGGTGGCGGGTACCGCGGAGTGGCTGCGCCGTAACGGGGTGGAGCCGGACCCTGTGCTTGGGGCGAGCGTAGCCTTCATCGAGTCGGTCGGGGGGAGCGCGCTGCGTCTCGCGGTGGACGGTCGGGAGCTTCTTGTGGTCGGGGTAGAGGACCGTCTGCGGCCCGATGCCGCGGAGGTCGTGGCGCAACTCAAAGCGGACGGGATCCGTGTCACGCTGTTGACCGGCGATAGACGCGCTGCGGCAGACCGCATCGCCGCGCGCCTCGGAGGGGTCGGCGTAATCGCTGAGGTACTGCCGCAGGATAAGGATAGGGTCATTGCGGAGCTGCAACGCAGTGGGCAGCGCGTTGCCATGGTGGGTGACGGGGTGAACGATGCTCCGGCCCTGGTGCGGGCGGATGTCGGCATTGCGATGGGCAGCGGTACGGATGTGTCCATCGCCAGCGCCGACATCGTCCTCCTAAGCAGCGAATTGTCGAAGGTCCGGCAGGCCGCTGCGTTGTCGCGGCGGACCCTGCGGACCATCCGCCAGAACATCCGGATCTCGATCCTTTACAATGTCGTGATGGTCCCGCTCGCAATGGCGGCGCTTGTCACCCCCCTGGTGGCAGCGGTTTCTATGCCCCTAAGCTCGCTGGCGGTGATCGGCAATTCGGCGCGCATCCACTCCTTCTTCCGCGAACGCCGCGGGCAGCCCCGCGGCGTCAATTGAGTTACACCGCAACCCAATGGAAGTCATCTACGGTCTCATCCCCGGCATGCTGATCCTCGGCCTGGTTGCGGTGGGGGTTTTGTTCTGGGCCGCGCGCAGCGGCCAGTTCGATGACCTTGACGGCGATGCGCATCGCATCCTGATGGATGATGAGCGCAGGTCGGATGTAAGGCGCCTGCCCGACGCCGACCCAGGCGACGACAGATCCCCTGACTGAGTCATAGATCGCGGTCCGGTCCCGGACCTTCGACAGGGCCCAGGGTAGCTCGCCCGGCCGTCCAGTCCCGTGCCCCCAGCGTGTCACCTAGGTCGGGTGCATTGGCCCTGTGCCGTTGCAGCGCCCGGGATCGTCACGCCCCGCCCGATCGCGCTCCCCCTGCGCTATGAATAACCCACGCTCGAATGTGCGCGGCGTGCCCGCCGATGGGCCATGGCAGCTCCATTCACCCGGTGCCGCGATGGGACGAGAGACCGTTCCAAGTGGCACCTATCGCTGAGCCGCATGACCCAGTGCTTTGCATCCAATTAAACGCGAATCGCCTGGAGGATGCTGATCATCAGGCAATGTCGGAAATGCGAAATGCGTCACGGTAATCTCCGTGTTTAGAGCAGTTTCTCTCGCTTTTCGGCGGCAAATGTTCTCTGTCACGCATCGCCGGCGGCGGATACGGCCGGACATCGACGGACATTGATTCGGCTTACAGTTTGAATTTACCGCACGCAAGGGCCTAGGCAGTCGTATGCTATTAGTGAGCAAAATAGACCACGGAAGGTCGAATTCCGTCCTCCGGAGTCAGATTCTGCCAGGCGATCACCGCCTTCGCCCAAGCCTCCAGGCGACGATCGATAGATAACTTGAAAGGGCCTGCGGCGGCAGTCCCAGTCTGTGCAACTCGTCCATCACCGATAGGAGCCATCATTGTGAGCGCCAGCCATTTCAGTGCTACCCAGCTTCACCGCAACTTTAGTGACCTAGACGTCCGTTTCGAGGCGGCCGAGCGTTCGGTCTGGGTGCGGATGCGGCCGCAGGGACGGCCCTGCATGACTCCCAGTCTACTCGAAGCATTCGTTCGGGCTCAGCAAGAGATTAGCGCATTGGCACGCTCGGGCCATGAAGCGGAAGACCCAAGCCGCCTGGCCTATCAGGTGCTGGCCTCGGAAACCCCCGGCGTGTTCTGTGTCGGTGGTGATCTGGCGTACTTCCTCGAAGTGATGGAACGGGGTGATCGTGATGCCCTGGAGACCTATGCGAGGCGTTGCGTCGACGTGATGTATCAGTCGGTGACGGGCTATGACCTGCCGTTCACCACTATCGCTCTGGTCCAGGGACAGGCCTTGGGTGGAGGGTTCGAGGCCGCACTCGCCAGCACGGTCCTGATTGCCGAAGAGGGTGCCACGTTTGGCTTTCCCGAGACGCTATTCGGCATGTTCCCCGGCATGGGCGCACTCAGCCTGTTGACGCGTCGGGCGTCCCCGGGGTTAGCGCGGCGGATCATTTCCAGCAGCCGCATGTATTCGTCGCGTGAGCTCTACGAGCTTGGTGTGGTGGATATCGTAGTCCCCGATGGGGAAGGCGAGGGGGCGGTCCACGATTTCATTGCGGCGCGGCGCAATCGTGAAGGGGGCTTTCATGCACTGGACCTGGCGGCTGCAAGGGTGAACCCCGTGTCGCGCGCCGAACTGCTGGATGTGGTAGAAATTTGGGTAGACACCGCCATGACCCTTTCCGAACGCAACCGTCGGCTCATGGCGTACCTGGCGGCTGCCCAGGAACGGCGTTGGGACGGGGGGGGCGCGGATGAAGCAGGCGTACCGGCTGCGATGCCGGCATCGCAGGTTGCTGCCGCAGGGGGGGCTTGAGTCAGGTCCCGCTTGTCCCGACGCCGGTTGCGGTGTATCTCGCGACCTCGGTCCTGAGGGCGCGGGTTGCCGTCTCGAACGCGGCGGCGAGATCCTGGACCTGCTGTTTTCCGCCATAGCGCAGTTCGTTGTCACCACGGTGCTGCACGCGGGCGGCTTCCTCGCGGAGCGCAACGAGACCTAGGTTGGCGGCACTGCCCCTAAGGGCATGGGCGCGGTCGCGCAGTGCGGCCCAATCGCCCCGGGCGTGGGCTTGTCCCAGTTCCATTAGGAGTTGGCGGCCGTCCGTCTCGAAACTGCCCACCAATTGCTCTGCGAACTCCGGGGTGGAGACATAGGCGAACAGGTCTGCGAGCTGCGAGGCATCGAGCAGGCACTCGGCGGCGTCGCTGCCTTGCGGACCGGGGGCACCGACCGCGGGCTGGACGGGCCGCGTTGCCTCGGCAATCGTCTTGAGCAACTGCACGGACGAAATGGGCTTGGTCAGGTAGTGGGCGATGCCGGCAGCCTGGGCCTCGGCGTGGGCCTCCATCGTGGCATTGGCGGTCAACATGATGAAGGGGACCTGCCGGGGCTCGCCGGCATGGGCGAAGCGGTAGAGCTTGAAGGCGTCGATGCCGCTGAGGACCGGCATGTGCATGTCCAG
>JBFZCW010000205.1:0-4555 GCA_041307765.1 Chromatiaceae bacterium | reverse complement strand
GGCCCTCTCGAATATGAATCCCGAGGCCAAATCGGTCGGCGCTTGGGTGCGCGGCGGTTGGCACGTGACCCTGGCTTATGTGATCGGATTTGCCGCCCTGATGCTGACCCTGGGCTGGCAGCCCCACGCCCCGAGGACCCCGGCGGGAGGGGAAGCGGCACCCGCCGGGCATGTCGGCGAGGCCGATCCTCTCGGGCGTGGTGCCGGGGCCGTCCATGGCGCGGTGCCCAGCCCGGCATCCATGCCGGTCGTTCGTGCGGCTGCGTTCGTCCACTGGACGAACGGTCCGCACTCACCCCTCACCATCGATCGGCCCGAATCGGGTCTGGAGGCAAAGGCATCATGAAGTTCCTGGTACCTGTGGACGGGTCCGAGTGCTCTCTGCGCGCCGTGTCCTACTTGATCCGGCTGGCTAAGTGCCGCGAGGTGGTGGAGATCGACCTGGTCAACGTGCGCGAGCCGGCGGACGCCTGGGAGGTCCGCAGCTTCCTCAACGCCGATGAGATTGCCGAGTTGCAGCAGGGCGAGGGCGAGGTCCACCTCAGCGCGGCCAAGGCGCTGCTCGACGCCGCCGGTGTCGCCTACGACTCCAAGGTCCTGGTGGGGCCCGTGGCTCAGTCCATCGCCGAGTTCGCCACCCAGCGGGGATGCGACGCCATCGTCATGGGGACCCACGGCCACGGCGGGCTCACGGAGCTGTTGCTGGGCTCGGTCTCAACCAAGGTCATCCACCTGAGCCCCCTGCCGGTCACGCTCATCAAGTAACACAGCTGCCGCGTCCGCCCTGCGCTGACCTTGCGTGCGCGTGCACCCTGCCCCAGGGATTGGGGCGGGTTGACCCTGCTGGGCGGTGTTTCCAATCCGATCGCGGAGAGCCCATGTCATCGCAGTCCCACTGGCACCTGATGCCCAGCGATCAGGTCCTAGCCGACCTGGGGTCGTCCACCGATGGTCTCTCGGCCGAGGACGCCGCCCGGCGCCTCGCCGAGTCCGGCCCCAACGAACTGCCCGGGGCCGATGTCGTCTCCCCCTGGGCCATCCTCGGGTCCCAGTTCCAGAATGCCCTGATCCTCATACTGCTGGCGGCGGTGGTCATCTCTGCCCTACTCGGGGATGTCCTGGAGGCCCTGGTCATCGCCGTCATCGTGCTCTTTGCCATCCTGCTCGGGTTCGTCCAGGAGTACCGGGCCGAGCGGGCCATGGAGGCCCTGCGGCGTATGGCCGCCCCCACGGCGCGGGTCGTGCGCGGTGGGCGGGAGCTGAGGATCCCGTCCCGCGAGCTGGTGCCCGGCGATCTGGTGCGGCTCGCCGCCGGGGACCGCATCCCCGCCGATCTGCGCCTGATCGAGGCGGTCAACCTGAAGGTCAACGAGGCCGCGCTCACCGGCGAGTCAAACGCGGTGGGCAAGACCACCGCGCCTCTGGCCGATCCGGACCTAGGGGTGGGGGACCGGGTGAACCTGGCCTACTCGGGTACGGATGTGACCTATGGCCGCGGGCAAGGCGTGGTCGTCGCCACCGGGCTGCACACCGAGTTCGGGCAGGTCACGGGGCTCCTGGCCGGCATCGAGACCCAGCGCACCCCCTTGCAGCAGAACCTCGACCGGGTTGGGCGGGTGCTGGCCATCGCCGCCGGGATCGTGGTGGTGCTGATCGCTGGGCTGGGGGTTTGGCGCGGCGAGCCGCTCCTGGAGATGTTCATCTTCGGCGTGGCCCTGGCCGTGGCCGTGGTGCCGGAGGCCCTGCCCGCCGTGGTCACCATCTCGCTCGCCATCGGCGTGCAGCGCATGGTGCGGCGGCACGCGCTGATACGGCACCTGCCCACGGTGGAGACCCTGGGCAGCACCTCGGTGATCTGCTCGGACAAGACCGGGACCCTGACCCGGGACGAGATGACCGTCCGGGAGGTCTGGATCGACGGCTGTATCGGCACCCTCGCCGGTAGCGGTTACGAGCCCTCAGGGGCCATCACCCTAAGCGCGGATGGTCCTGCCCAGCGGGCTCTGCTCGATCACCTGCTGCGCGCGGCGGCCCTATGCAACGATGCCCGCCTGGAACGAGACGAGGGCGCCTGGCACCTGCGGGGGGACCCCACCGAGGGGGCACTGGTGGTGGCTGCGGCCAAGGCGGGCCTTGACCTCGGAGCCCTGGAGGCCCAGGCCCCGCGGCTGGAGGAGATCCCCTTCAGCCCCGAACGCAAACGCATGACCACCTTGCACGGGACCGCCGAGGGGGTTACGGCGTTCTCCAAGGGGGCCCCGGAGCTGATCCTGGGGACTTGCTCCCATCTGGCCATGGCGACTGGGGTGCAGGCCCTGGGCGAGGCGGCGCGTCTGGGTATCGTTGCGGCCGCCCGGGACATGGCCCGCCGCGCCCTGCGGGTGCTGGCCATCGCCTACAAGCCCCAGGCCACCCTGTTGGAGGCCGAGCAGGGCATGATCTTCGCGGGTCTGGTGGGGATGATGGACCCGCCGAGGACCGAGGCCCGGGCCGCCATCGCCGAGTGCGAGCGGGCGGGTATCCGCCCCGTCATGATCACCGGCGATCACCCGGATACCGCGGAGGCGATTGCCCGCGAGTTGGGTATCCTCAAGGGCGGGCGGGTGGTGGTCGGCCGCGACCTCGACGTCCTGAGCCAGGCGGACCTGGAGCGCCAGGTCGAGCAGATACAGGTCTATGCCCGTGTCTCCCCCGAGCACAAGCTGCGGGTGGTGACCGCCTGGCAGGCACGAGGGCACATCTGCGCCATGACCGGCGATGGGGTCAACGACGCCCCGGCCCTGAAGCGGGCGGACATCGGGGTGGCCATGGGGATCGCTGGCACCGACGTCAGCCGCGAGGCGGCGGACATGACGCTCACCGACGACAACTTCGCGAGCATCGTCGGGGCGGTGGAGGAGGGCAGGGGGATCTTCTCCAACATCAAGAAGTACCTGATGTACCTGCTGTCCTCGAACATCGGTGAGATCGGGCTCATGGCGGTGGCGACCCTGGCGGGGATGCCGCTGCCCTTATCTGCGGTGCAGATCCTCTACGTGAACCTGGCCACCGACGGTCTTCCGGCCTTGGCGTTGGCCTTCGATCCCCCGGAGGAGGGTCTGATGCGTCGTTCGCCCAGGGACCCCAAGGTGGGGATCTTCACCAAGCCCGTGGTGGCCCTGATGCTGGTTGGGGGCCTCTGGTCGACCCTGGTCAACATTGGACTGTTCGCCTGGGAGCTGCGCCAGGGCGAGGCCCTGCGGCTTGACCCCGAGCGGGCCCTGACCCATGCCATGACCATGGCCTTCCTGTCCCTGGTCCTGATTCAGTTCTTCAAGGCGTACAGTTTTCGCTCGGATCGACTCTCGGTCCTGCACCGTCCATTCGCCAACCGCTGGCTGAACCTGGCCATCCTCTGGGAGCTGACCCTGTTGCTGGCCGTGATCTACGTACCGGCGCTAGCCGCCGCCTTCGGGACTTATCCCCTCTCGGCCGAGGATTGGGCCATCGTCGTTGCGGCGGCCTTCAGCGTGGTGCCGGTGCTGGAGCTGGCCAAGTGGCTGATCCGGCGGCTGGTACCGGAGGCAGAGGGCGGCGGCGCGCAGGCCTCGACCTGCCCTGCGTGACCTGCCGCCACCGTCTCGCCCGGTGCCATGGCACCGACTCCGGTCTTCCACTGATGCCGGTCGGTCGAAGTCCCTGCGCTCTATCCGTTCCACTTGGCCCTGGTCTGCCCGTAACCAGGATGGCCTGACAAAGACACGCTATGGAAACCGTCCTGTTCGTCATTCTCGCCCTGGCCCTGGTGGTTCTGAACGGGTTCTTTGTCGCGGCGGAATTTGGCATGGTCAGGCTGCGGTCAACCCGCATTCGCGCCATCGCCAAGCGGCACGGCGTGTCCGGGCGCATCCTCGCCAGGGTGCACGGGCAGCTCGATGCCTACCTCTCCGCTTGCCAGCTTGGGATCACGCTCGCATCCCTCGGCCTTGGCTGGATCGGCGAGCCGGCATTTGCCAGCCTGTTGGCGCCGCTGTTCGATCTGCTGGGTGTGACCTCGGCAGAGGTCATTCACGGTATCTCGTTCGCGTTTGCCTTCTCCCTGATCTCCTACCTGCACATTGTGGTCGGCGAGCTGGCACCGAAGTCGATGGCGATCCGCTACCCGGAGCAGGTCGGGTTGTGGAGCTCGGTGCCGCTCTACGGTTTCTACTGGCTGATGTATCCGGCGATCCGGTTGCTGAATGCGAGCGCCAACTCGGTGCTGCGGTTGGCCGGCTTGGGCGATACCCACGTGGGCGATGCACACTATTCCACCGAAGAGCTCAAGCTGATCCTACGCACCAGCCGTCCCGACGAGCAATTTCGCCGCGACGAGTGGAACGTGCTGGCGCAGACGCTTGATTTTCGCGAGTTGGAGGTCTCGGACCTGATGCGCCCCATCCATGAGATGGTGGCGCTCTACCGATCACGGTCGTTGCAGGACAACATGCAGACGGTCACCGGCCATCGGTTCAGCCGCTACCCCTATTGCGACGGGGAGCAGGTGCTTGGGATGGTGCACCTGAAGGATCTGTTT
>JBFZCW010000204.1:0-4055 GCA_041307765.1 Chromatiaceae bacterium | reverse complement strand
AGAATCTTGAAGGCGAAGCGAGTGGAAATCCCGCTCATACCCTCGTCGACCCCGACGTAGTCGCGGTACTCCTGGATGGACTTGGCCTTGGGGTCAGTGTCCTTGAGGTTCTCACCGTCGTAGACCCGCATCTTTGAAAAGATATTGGAATTCTCCGGCTCCTTCAGGCGTGTCAGCACCGAGAACTGGGCCATCATCTTGAGGGTCCCCGGGGCGCAGGGGGCCTCGGCTAGGGAACTGCTCCGCAGCAACTTCTCATAGATGTGCGTCTCTTCGGTGACCCGCAGGCAGTAGGGGACCTTGACGATGAAGACGCGGTCGAGAAATGCCTCATTGTTCTTGTTGTTGCGGAATGCCTGCCACTCCGACTCGTTGGAGTGCGCCAGGATGATCCCCTGGAAGGGCAGGGCCGACAGGCCCTCAGTCCCGTTGTAGTTGCCCTCCTGGGTCGCCGTCAGCAGCGGGTGCAGGACCTTGATGGGGGCCTTGAACATCTCCACGAATTCCATCAGCCCCTGGTTGGCCCGGCACAGGGCCCCGGAGAAGCTGTAGGCGTCGGCGTCGTGCTGCGCGAAGCGCTCCAACTGGCGGATGTCCACCTTGCCGACCAAGGAGGAGATGTCTTGGTTGTTCTCGTCTCCGGGCTCGGTCTTAGCGATGGCGACCTGCTCCAGGATGGAGGGGTAGAGCTTGACCACTCTGAATTTGGTGATGTCCCCATTGAACTCCTGCAGGCGCTTGACCGCCCAGGGGGACATGGTGGTACGCAGGAAGCGCCGCGGGATGCCGTAGTCCTCCTCTAGGATGGGCCCGTCCTCCTCCGCAGAGAACAACCCGAGGGGCGACTCGAAGACCGGCGACCCCTCGATGGCATAAAAGGGGACCACCTGCATCAGCTCCTTGAGCTTTTCGGCCAGGGACGACTTGCCGCCACCCACGGGACCGAGCAGGTAAAGGATCTGCTTCTTCTCCTCCAGGCCTTGCGCGGCATGCTTGAGATAGGAGACTAGGTGTTCGATAGCCTCCTCCATGCCGTAGAACTCCGCAAAGGCAGGGTAGCGGCGCAACATCTTGTTCTGGAAGATACGGCTCAGCCGCGGGTCGTTGCGCGTATCCACAACCTGCGGATCGCCGATAGCATTGAGCAGCCGCTCGGCCGGCCCAGCATAGGCGCCTGGGTCGGATTTGCACAGGTCGAGGTACTCGTCCAGGCGCAGAACCTCCTGGCGCGACGATTCGTAGCGGGCCTGGTAACGATCGAAGATCGACATACAACACCTCTGTTCGAAATCGTTGGCTCGGTCCTCGGACCACGACGGCCGAGGCCTGCGGTCGGTGCGGATCGAGGTTAGATGGTGGCTGCCCTGCCCCGGTCAAGGCAGCCCTCGTCACTGGCCTGTCTGCAAAGACCGGACCAGGTACCGGGACAGCGCTGAAAGCGGCATGCAATCCGTTCTGCGAGGCGGCTGGTTCCCTGCCTGCCTGCCTGCCCGGCGCGCCGACCCGGTTGCAGTGCGGCCCGGCATTGGTGCCGGCGTTGAGCCCGGCTGACCCGGCATCGCCGTCAAGTTTAGAACGCGATTGGCGTGCGTGGTTCGACCTGCGCACCAGTTTAGGGCGCCAACCGTCACCTGGCCTCGAGTAACCCTGTTGCCCCGGCCATGGCCCCCGCCCCATCACGGGGCAGGGGCTTACGACCGGGTATAAAATGCAGACATCACCTGTGTGACCCAGGAGGCCGCCCAATGATCGAGATCCGCGTGCAGAGCGAGCCGTTTGACCTCGCCGTTGAGCAGGAGTGCCTCTGGAAAGGCCGGCCTCGGGTCGGTGCCCTGGTCAGCTTCCTCGGCCTGATGCGCGATGTGAACGAGGGGGAGGCCGTCGCCAGCATGACACTGGAGCACTACCCCGGCATGACGGAGAAGGCCCTCATGGCCATCGCCGAAGAGGCGGCCCGGCGCTGGCCTCTGGATCGGGTACGTATCCTGCACCGTATCGGTGCGTTAGTGCCCCAGGATCCCATCGTCCTGGTGGCCGTGACCAGCGCTCACCGCGGAGATGCCTTCCGCGCCTGCGAATTCCTGATCGACTACCTCAAGACGCGGGCCCCGTTCTGGAAAAAGGAGACTACCGCCTCCGGTGAGCGCTGGGTGGACGCACGGGAAACAGACGGCGCGGCGGCAAACCGCTGGAGCGACCGGCAGGATTAGCGTCGCTCACTACGCGCTAAGCCCAGGGAACGCCTCCAAGTGGGCTCCCGCACACTCGGAAACGGTAATCGGGCGCTTGATCCCAACCCGCAGCCGCTCCCAGAGTCCCGCAGTCGTGGCCGCCTCGTATAACGTTTGGCCCCAGTGCGTGGCGTTGCCAACGCGCACATGGAGACCGTCCACTCCGTGGGTCACCTTTTCTGCCATGCCGCCAATGTCCGAAGCGATGACTGGTCGCCCGCACACAAAGGCCTCCTGGATCACCATGGGAGAATTCTCCCACCAGATGGACGGCACGAGCACCCAGTCCGCGCCTCCCATCCGGCTGCGCAGTTCGCTCGGGCGATACGGGCCCACCCACCGCAGATGATGCTTCTTAATCAGTGGTTCGCTCAGTCGACGAATCCGGTCTTGTAACTCGCCGTCCTGATGCTCGAGGTTGGCACCGTGAACTTCTACCACCACCTGCCTGCGTTCCTTCTTGGGCATCGCGTGCAAGGCATCCAGAAGCAGATCGATCCCCTTGTAGGGGTTGATCTGGCCGAAAAACGCGAACCGGTTGCGGGTTTCCCCTTCTCGCAGCTCGCGAGGTGCTAAGGGCGGGTCATCAGAGTGGCCGTTTTCGATGACCACGATCTGCTCTGGCCTGAGGCCCCACTGGATGTAGCGCTGACGCAGGAATTCCGAAGGGGCGACGAAACCGTCCACGAGCTTGAAATAGCTCTGGAAGTAGTGCTTCCGCAGCCAGAAATCTTCCCTCGTCTTCTGCGGAAAGCACTGGCGGCACTCGTCAAAGGATTCGCTGCTGCACAGCCTTGAACCTCCGACTTTGACCATCTGCCCGTTGTTCCTGCAAATCGCCATGTATTCGTGCAAGGTCATGTAAACACGAACATTGGGCGCTTCCTGCTTAATGACCCTCAGATATTCCAATCCCAGGTGGGCATAATGGTGCGTGTGCACAATGGTCGGTCTGAGGGCGCGGATGAGATCCGCAAACCAGGTGGTTAGTGAATTCTGATTGGCGGCCTTCATGCGCTGCCAGTCGTGCACCGCCTGCTCCCAGAGATATTCGTTAGGCCGGCGCAGGCTGATGGTACCCGTCGGTCCGCGCCCCCGGTCCGCCCGCGCAAGGAACCAGGCGTCCTCCACCTGGGGATGATCGCGATAGCCACGGAAAAGGTTATACGCGGCAATCTCGCCACCACCGAGGCTGAAATCGGGGTGACCATGGGCAACGACGAGGATGCGATGTGTCTCGGCCAAAGCGCTCACTCCTACCCCTTAGGGGCAATTTCCTGCTCCGTCATGACGGACTGGATTTGTTCGGCCCAGCGCTTCTGATGCCTTACCGCGTTGTATATCACCACCCGAAAACTAAACTGATCATGCCCGAGCAGCTTAAACGACTGCCGTTCCAAGTGAGTGAGTTGTATCGTCGGCAAGTAGGCACTTTTCAGTCCTTCGGAACGCAGCTTTAGGCATAGGTCCGAGTCTTCGAAATCGCCTAGGAGGTAGCCGGTGTCCCAGCCACCAACATGCTCGAAATCGGCGCGTCTCATAACAAGGCAGGCACCTGTCACAGCCGGCACGATGGCAGCCTCTCTATGCCGATCCAGGCCTGGATCAAGCCCCATGAGCGGATGATGGTTTACCCAGATGCCCAGCTCGTCGCGGCGCATGAACTCCATGCCTGCGTGCTGAATGGAGCCATCCGCGAAAACCAGGCGCGGCCCTACTGCGCCGATTTCGGGCTGCGTGGCCAGAACATGCACAAGGGCTTCTAGCCAGCCTGCCGTCTGCGGGAAAGCGTCGCTGTTGAGGAACGCTAGGTACTCGCCCCGG
>JBFZCW010000203.1:0-15953 GCA_041307765.1 Chromatiaceae bacterium | reverse complement strand
CGCCGATGGCCAGGGAGGGACCGGCGGTGATGTTGACGAGGATGCCCTTGGCGCCGGCGAGATCGACGTCTTCCAGCAGGGGGCTCTTGATGGCCTTTTCTGCGGCCTCGCGGGCGCGGTTCGGGCCGCTTGCCTCACCGGTGCCCATCATGGCCACGCCCATGTTGGCCATGACCGTCTTGACGTCGGCAAAGTCGACGTTGATCAGGCCGCGGCGTGTGATCAGCTCGGCGATGCCTTGGGTGGCGTTGAGCAGGACGTCGTTGGCGGCCTTGAAGGCGTTGAGCAGGCTCATCTCCTTTCCGAGCACGGCCAGCAGCTTCTCGTTGGGGATGGTGATCAGGGAATCGACGTGTTTGGCCAGCTCGGCGATCCCCTCATTGGCCACCTTCAAGCGCTTGCCGCCCTCAAAAGAGAAGGGCTTGGTGACGACGGCCACAGTCAGGATGCCCAGCTCCTTGGCCACCTCGGCCACCACCGGGGCAGCCCCCGTTCCAGTGCCGCCGCCCATGCCGGCGGTAATGAAGATCATGTCCGCGCCATCCAGGGCGTCCTTGATGCGCTCCTTGTCCTCCAGCGCCGCTTGGCGACCGACTTCCGGGTTGGCCCCTGCGCCCAGGCCCTTGGTGATCCCAGACCCGAGTTGCAGGATGGTCTTGATGTCGGTGTGCTTGAGGGCCTGGGCATCGGTGTTGGCGCAGATGAAATCCACCCCCTCGATGGACGATTGCGCCATGTGGTTGACGGCGTTGCCGCCGCCGCCGCCAACCCCGATGACCTTGATGACTGCGTTTTGGCTGTGTGTATCCATAAGCTCGAACATGATGTGTCGCCTCGTTTGCTCGCTTGATGATCCCGCCCGACCCGGACCCCCGCCCGCTGCCGGAACCCCTCCAATCCAACTTGTCGCTGTCGGCACCTGCCTGCCGCGACGGAGATCCATCCCTGAATGTCGCCTCCGGCGACCCGATGGCGTCCCTGCGTGTAGGCAATTCCCGATGGACCGCGACGTGCTCAGAAATTGCCCTGAAACCAACTCTTCATCCGCTCCCAAACGGAAGCGAATCCGCGCGCCTGGGTCAGATCTTGACGGTGTGCCAGGCGATGCTGGCGCGCATAGATCAGGAGCCCCACCCCGGTGGAATAGATCGGATCGGTGATGATCTCCTGCAGACCGACGAAGTACTGGGGCGAGCCCAAACGGACCGGCATGTGGAAGACCTCTTCTGCCAGCTCCACCAGGCCCTCCATCTTGGCGCTGCCCCCGGTCAGCACGACGCCGCCGGCCACCAGGTCTTCGAAACCGCTGCGCCGCAACTCGCCTTGCAACAGGGTGAGCAGTTCCTCGTAGCGAGGCTCCACCACTTCCGCCAGGGTCTGGCGCGACAGGCGTCTAGGCGGGCGCTCGCCGATGCTCGGGACCTCGATGGTTTCCCCGTGGCCGGCGAGATTGGCCAACGCGCAGGCGTGGCGGATTTTGATCGCCTCGGCGAACTGGGTCGGGGTGCGCAGGGCAACGGCGATGTCGTTGGTGACCTGGTCCCCGGCGATGGGGATGACCGCCGTATGCCGGATGGCGCCGTCGGTGAAGACGGCGAGGTCCGTGGTGCCCCCCCCGATGTCCACTAGGCAGACGCCCAGCTCTTTCTCGTCTTCGCCGAGGACGGAGTAGCTCGAGCTCAACTGCTCAAGGACCAGGTCTTCGACCTCCAGCCCGCAGCGGCGGATGCACTTGACAATGTTTTGGGCCGCGCTGACCGCCCCCGTGACCATGTGCACCCGCGCCTCCAGGCGGACGCCGCACATGCCAATGGGCTCGCGGATACCCTCCTGGCCGTCGATGATGAATTCCTGGGGCAGGATGTGCAGGATCTTCTGGTCGGCTGGAATGGCAACGGCGCGTGCCGCCTCGATCACCCGGTCCACGTCCGCCTGAACGACCTCGTGGTCCTTGATTCCGGTGATACCGTGGGAATTGAGGCTGCGAATGTGGCTCCCGGCGATCCCGGCGTGGACCGAGTGGATCTCGCACCCGGCCATGAGCTCGGCCTCCTCCACGGCACGCTGAATGGACGCGACGGTGGACTCGATATCCACCACCACGCCCTTCTTGAGCCCGCGGGACGGGTGGGTCCCCACACCGATGATCTCGATCCGGTCGTCTGGTTTCACCTCCCCGACCAGGGCGGCGATCTTGGATGTGCCGATGTCCAGTCCAACGACCAGATTCTTATCACTGCGACGCGACATAACGCTCAACCCTTATTCCGTGACTTGTTGCGACCCTCGCCCCCAGCAGCTGGCGCCTTCGTACGTACAGCCCTGGCCTCGGGCGCGCGCGGCTCGGTTGGTTCGGCCTGCGCTACCTCGACATCGCCGGGGGCGGCGCCAAGGGCCCACCGGACAGCCAGGCCGTTGGTGTAACGCACGTCGACCAACTCAGGCCGGCCGGCAGCGGCGAGCCGTGGATAGGTGCGGACGAAGCGCTCTAGCCGCTCCTCAACGCGCTCCGTGCCGAGCTCGAGCCGCAGGCCGTTGTCGAGGTGGAGGGTCCAGGCGCCGCGGGGATCCATGGCCAGGGCCGCAATCCCCGGCCCCAGTGCCGCCAAGCGGTGGCGCCACTTGAGGAAGTGGGCCGCCACCTGTGGGGCCTGGACGTCGTCGCCGATCAGGTGCGGCAAGCCATTGGGGAGAGGGCCCTCCTCCGGCCGGAATACCACCCCCTCAGCGGTGACCAACCCGGTGTCGCCCCAGCGGGCGATTGGCTGGTGCTCGGTGACCGACAACTCGATCCGATCCGGCCAAACCCGACGCAGTGTGGCCGAGTGGACCCAAGGCAGGGCCTCGACGGCGTCCTTTAGGACCCGAAGGTCCTGGGTCAGAATGCCCCGCTGGAGGTGCTCGGTCACGCTCCGCGCCAGGATCGGGGCGGACACTCGGTGGACGGCGCCGACGACGGTCACGACACGCACCGGCAGCACCTGTGGTTCCATGCGCAACAGCATCGCCCCCGCCCCGACGGAGCCGGCCACCACCACAAGGGCGACGATCCAGCGCGAAAGGGCGAGCAGGAGGCCCGTTGCGGCGGGCGGGGTCGGCATCGTGTCAGGCGTTGTCACGGGTAGTCTCCAGAATCTGCCAAACCAGGTCGTCGAACCCGAGGCCCCTGGCGCGTGCCGCCATGGGGACCAGGCTGTGGTCGGTCATGCCCGGGACGGTGTTGATCTCCAAGAGCTGCGGGCCCATCTCCTGGTCCACCATGATGTCCACCCGGCCCCAGCCAGAGGCCCCGATGGCGTGGAAGGCCTCCAGAGCGAGGTCCTGCAGGCGTGCCTCATCCGCCGGGGCCAGCCCGCAGGGGCAGAGGTAACGGGTGCTGTCCGACTGGTACTTGGCCTCGAAGTCATAAAAGGCACGAGGTGTCTCCAGCTTGATCAGGGGCAGCGCCTCGGTGCCGAGGATGGCGCAGGTGTACTCAGGCCCGCTGATCCAGCGCTCTGCGATCACCAGGGCGTCGAAGCGGGCCGCCTCGGTCCAGGCCGCCGCAAGCCGGGCCGGGTCCTCCACCTTGGCCATGCCGATACTCGATCCCTCGCGGACCGGCTTGATCATGAGCGGGAACCCCAAGGCCTCGGCCTGGGGCAGGTCCGCCGTGCTGCGCAACAGGGCGAAGTCCGCCGTGGGCAGGCCGCAGCCGCGCCACAGGAGCTTGCAGCGGTACTTGTCCATGCCCAGCGCCGACCCCAGAACACCCGAGCCCGTATAAGGGAGGTCGATGGTCTCCAGCGCCCCCTGCATGACCCCGTCCTCGCCGCCGCGCCCGTGCAGGACGATGAAGGCGCGGTCGAACCCGCCCTCCCGGAGGCGATCGAGGACGTCCGCCTGGGCGTCGATGGGGTAGGCGGCCACCCCGCGGCGCAGCAAGGCATCCAAGACCGCCTTGCCGCTCTTGAGGGAGACCTCCCGCTCGGCAGCGCGCCCTCCCATGAGCACAGCCACCCTTCCGAAGGCCGAGGGCCGGTCCGTCATGCTGCATTCCCCCCGATTTGTTTGACCTCGGTCACCAGACGGATCCCGCTGGCCGCTTCCACCCGCTCGCGTACGTGCTCGATGAGGCGGGCGATGTCTCCAGCGCTGGCCGAGCCGGTGTTGATAATGAAGTTCGCGTGTTTCTCCGAGACCTGGGCCCCGCCGATGGCAAAGCCCTTGAGCCCGGCGGCCTCGATTAGGCGTGCCGCAAATGCGCCCGGCGGATTGCGGAAGACCGATCCGCAGCTCGGCAGGCCTGTGGGTTGGGTCTGGGCGCGGCGATCGAGCAGTTCGCGGATGCGTGCCGCCGCCGCCTCGGTGTCGCCCGCGGAGAGGACAAGCTCCGCCTCCAAGAACCACTCCCCCTTGGGCCCCTCCACCTCCCGGTAGCCGATCCGGAAGTCTTGCGGGGGGCGCCGGCGGACCTCGCCCTGGCGGTCGATGGTGCGTACCCGGGCCACGTGGGACCAGGTTTCACTGCCCCAGGCCCCGGCGTTCATGGCCAGGGCTCCGCCCATGGTCCCGGGGATGCCGGCCAGGAACTCGACGCCCGTCAGACCGCGGCGCGCCGCCAAGCGGGCCACCTTGGCGCAGGCAACCCCGGCCTCGGCGCATACGCCCAGGTCGCCCACGGCCCTCAGGGCCGTCAGGCACCCCTGGGTTTCGACCACGGTTCCGGGAAAGCCCGCATCGGACACCAGGAGATTGCTGCCGAGCCCAAGCCAAAGCAGCGGCTCCTGCGGGTCGAGGCGGCGCAGGAATTCCGAGAGATCCGCGGCATCTGCCGGGCGATACAGGCGCCGCGCCGGGCCCCCGACCCGCCAACTGGTGTGGCGGGCGAGAGGCTCGTTCAGGGACAGCACGCCGCGGAGGCCGTCGGTGTTCATCGCTTGCTCAGTACCCCGGTCGGAAGTCTGGGCATGTGTGTGCCCACCGGCCAGGTCGCCTGCGCTCGGGGCGGGCCTTGGCGGAGAGCCGTGGTCGCCACGGGACCCAGGGCCTCGCCGCAGCCCAGGCGAAGGCGACGTCTAGGATTGGGCGTCATGGGGTACCTCTTCACCCTTGGGTGACTCGGTGCGCAGGACTTCCGGCAGGCGCTGGGCCAAGGCACCGATATCGCCGGCGCCCATCAGCAGCACTAGATCTCCGTCGGCGAGCAGGTTGCCGAGCACCTTGGGGATCTCGGCAAGGTCCTGGACGAATACCGGGTCGATCTCGCCGCGGGCGCGGATGGCGCGGCTCAGGCTGCGTCCGTCCGCGCCCGCGATGGGCGTTTCGCCGGCCGGGTAGACCTCGCCCAGGACGAGGACATCGGCGCTGGACAGAACCTGTACGAAGTCCTCGAACTGCTCCTGGGTGCGGGTGTACCTGTGGGGTTGGAAGACCAGGACAAGCCGCCGCCCCGGCCAGCCGCTGCGGGCTGCCTCCAGGGTGGCGGCGAGTTCCCGGGGGTGGTGCCCATAGTCGTCCACCAGGGTCAGGTGACGGCCGGCGGCGTCTGTCACCTCCTCGACCACGAAACGCCGCCCGATCCCGGCGAAGCCGGTCAGGGCCCGGCGGATGGACTCCTCGTCAACGCCCAGTTCCAACGCGACGGAGATGGCGGCCAGGGCGTTGAGGACGTTGTGGCGTCCGGGGAGGTTCAGCTCTACGCACATGGGCCCGTCCAAGGCGTCGCCGGCCACCGTGAAGTGCATACGCAGCCCGTCTTGGCGGATATCCTCGGCGCGCAGGTCTGCCTCCGGGCGTGTCCCGTAGGTACGCACCGGGCGGGCGACCGCAGGAAGCAGGGAGCGCACCTCGTCGTCGTCGATGCACAGCACCGCCAGCCCGTAGAAGGGCAGGTGGTGGATGAACTCCATGAAGGTGCTGCGCAGGCGGCTGAAGTCGTTGCCATAGGTACGCATGTGGTCGGCGTCGATGTTGGTGACCACCGATACCATGGGTTGGAGGAACAGGAAGGACGCGTCGCTCTCGTCGGCCTCCGCGACCAGATACTTCGTGGTCCCCAGCCGGGCATTGGCACCGGCGCTGTTGAGGCGGCCGCCGATGACGAAGGTCGGGTCCAGGCCGCCCTCGGCCAGCACGCTCGTGATCAGGCTGGTGGTGGTGGTTTTGCCGTGGGTCCCGGCCACCGCCACCCCGTAGTAGAAGCGCATCAGCTCGGCGAGCATCTCGGCCCGGCGCACCACCGGGAGGCGCCGCGCGCGGGCCGCGACGATCTCCGGGTTGGCCTCGTCGATGGCCGTGGAGACCACCACGGCGTCCACGTCCGCTAAGTTCTCGGCGGCATGGCCGATGCGTACCTCGACCCCAAGGCTGCTCAGGCGGCGGGTCACCTCGCTCTCGCGCCGGTCCGATCCCGAGACGTCGTAGCCCAGGTTGGCCATCAGCTCGGCGATACCGCTCATACCGGCCCCCCCGACCCCGACAAAGTGCAGGCGGCGGGTTCGCCCCATGCGGGAGGCGTCGTGGGTCTTGTGTGCATTCATGCCATCTGTACCTCGCGGCAGGCCGCTGCCACACGCGCGGCTGCGTCAGGCCTAGCCTTGGCGCGGGCCGCCTTGGCCATGGCCAAGAGCAGGGCGGGGTCGCCCAACAGTGCCGTCAGCTGCGCGGCAAGGGTGTCCGGGGTCAGGTCGGCCTGGGGTACAAGCCGGGCCGCCTCCGCCTCCGACAGGAAACGGGCGTTTCCGGTTTGGTGATCGTCCACGGCATGGGGATAGGGAACCAGGATGGCCGGGAGGCCCACGGCGGCCAGCTCGGAAATCGTCAGGGCTCCTGCCCGGCAGACCACCAGATCCGCCCAGGCATAGGCCTCGGCCATGTCGGCGATGAACGGGGTTACCTCGGCTGCAACTCCTGCCCGGGCATAGCCGCTCTCGGCCTCGGCCAGGGTGCGCTCCCCGGCCTGATGGCGCACCTGCGGGCGGCGCTCCGCCGGGATCTTCGCCAAGGCCGGCGGTAGGGCCTGATTGAGCGCCTGAGCCCCCAGGGATCCTCCCAGTACCAGCAGGCGCCGGGGCCCCGGACCTTGCAGACGCGCGGCCAAGCGGTCCTCCGGTGGAGGCAGGGCGGCGATTTCCGCTCGTACCGGGTTGCCGCAGGCAATGGCTCCGAGCCCAGGCGGGAAGCTCCCCGGAAAGGCCTCAAAGACCCGAGCGGCGATGCGGGCCAGCCATTGGTTGGTCAGCCCCGGAACGCGGTTCTGCTCGTGGATCACCAGTGGCAGGCCGAGGGCCCGGGCCATCAGCCCGCCCGGGCCGGAGGCGAAGCCGCCCATCCCAAGCACTGCGGCGGGCCGGCGCCGGCGCAGGATCCGCCCCGCCTGCCAAAGGGCGCTGGCGAGGCGGAAGGGGGCGAGGGCAAGGGCTGCGAGCCCCTTACCCCGCAGCCCCTCGATACCGATCCATTCCATGGCGAAGCCGCGCTGGGGGACAAGCCGCGCCTCCATGCCGCGGCGGGTACCGATCCAGAAGACCTCGACGCCGTCGGCACGCAGGCGCTCGGCGACTGCCAGGGCAGGGAAGACGTGGCCGCCGGTGCCCCCGGCCATGACCGCTATGCACGCGCCCATGGCGCCCCCCCCTCCGAGGTTGCCCAGCGGGCTGCGCCTGGACCCGCTCCTACGCCTGCCACAGATCCGCTGTCCCTGGCGGCTAGGCGCAGGGTCCGGTCGATGCGCAGCAGGATCGCAACAGCCATCAGGGCGACGATCAGGCTGTTGCTGCCGTAGCTCATGAACGGCATGGTCAGCCCTTTGGTTGGCAGCAGCCCGACGTTCACGCCGATGTTGATGAAGGCCTGCAGTCCCAGCCCCAGGCCCAGGCCGTGGGCCAGATAGGCGGCAAAGAGGTCACCCTGGCGTTGGGCCCGGACGCCGATATCGAAGGTCCGCCAGACCAGGAACGAGAAGGCCAGGATGACCAGTGCGACCCCCGCGAAGCCGAACTCCTCCCCCACCACCGCCATCAGAAAGTCGGTGTGGGCCTCCGGGAGGAAGAACTGCTTTTGGATGCCGTGGCCAAGGCCAACGCCCAACCACTCCCCCCGGCCAAAGGCGATCAGGGCCTGGCTGAGCTGAAAGCCCTTGTTGTAGGGGTCTGCGAAGGGGTTGGTAAAGTTGAGCAGGCGCTCCAACCGGTACGGCTCGTAGATGACCAGGGCCGCCAGGGCTGCGCCGACCATGCCGGTGAGGGCGGCGAAGTTGATCGCCGGTACACCGCCTAGAAAAAGCAGGCCCATGACGGTCGCGAGCATGACGGCGGTGGTTCCGAAGTCGGGCTCGGCCAAAATTAGGACGCTGGCCACGGCCACCAGGATCATCGGCCGAATGAAGCCCAGAACAGTACCGGCCACTTCGGCCTGGCGGCGCACCAGGTAGCCGGACACATAGATGATCGCGAAAAACTTCATGAATTCGGAGCTTTGCAGGTTGAGGGGCCCCAGCGGGATCCAGCGTGTCGCGCCGTTGGCCGTGCGCCCCAGCCCAGGGATCAGGACCAGGACGAGCATGGCCAGCCCGACCAGGAACAGCATCAAGCCTGCCCGTTCCCACCAGCGCACCGGGACCGCGAAGCACACCAACCCGGCCCCTAGGGCCAGGGCCAGGGCCAGGCTGTGGCGGATGACGAAGTGGAAGGGCGAGCCATAGGTGTTGTCTGCCACCGGCAGGGAGGCGGAGGCGACCATAACGAAGCCAAATGCGGTGAGGCCCACCGCACACAGCAGGAGGCCATAGTCCAGCGCCGGGAGGCGCCCCTGGAGGCGACGTTGGGCCGCGTTCTGTGCTCCCGCGTGGCCGGGCTGGCGACCGGACTGGTGGCTGGGGTGGTGAGCGGCGCTGGCGGGTGTAGGCGCGTTCATGCGATCCACTGTTCTACCGCTTGGGTAAAGACCCGGCCGCGGTGTTCGTAGTTGTCGAACATGTCGAAGCTCGCACAGGCCGGCGAAAGGAGGACGCAGTCCCCTGGCTGGGCCGCTCCTGCCGCGAGGCGAACCGCGTCTGTCATGTTGGCAGCCTGCAGTACGGGGACCCGCCCGGCCAGGGCCCGCTCGATCAGGGGCGCGTCGCGCCCGATCAGGACCACCGCGCGCGCGGCCCGCTCCACCGCCGAACCGAGGGGGCTGAAGTCGGCTCCCTTGCCGTCGCCGCCTGCGATGAGCACCACTCGGGCTGGCGAGCCTGGCTCTAACAGGCCGTCCAGGGCCGCGACAGTGGCCCCGGGGTTGGTCCCCTTGGAGTCGTCGTACCAGCGCACGCCGTCGCGGCTACCCACTAGCACACTCCGGTGAGGCAGGCCGCGGAAGCTGCGCAGGGCCTCCAACATGGCGCCGGCCGGGAGGTCGCAGGCGCTGCCCAGGGCGAGTGCCGCCAGCGCGTTCGCCAAGTTGTGGCGGCCGGCTATCCCGAGGTCCGCTGCCGGCAGCAGGGGCTGATCTCCGTGGGCGAGCCAGGTGCCGTCAGCCCGCTCCAGCAGCCCAAAGTCGTCGGGGCCGCGCGGGGCGCTCAGGGTGAAGCCGAACTCCGACCCTGCGTCGTGGGGAATCGCGGCCGCGGCGGCGTCGTCGCGGTTGACCACTGCCACCTCAGCGCCCCGGTAGACGCGTGCCTTGGCGGCGATATAGGCGGCGTAGTTCGGATAGCGGTCCATGTGGTCCGGTGAGAGGTTCAAGACCGTCGCCGCTTTGGGCCGCAGGCTGGCGGTGGTCTCGAGCTGGAAGCTGGAGAGCTCCAGGACATAGAGGGTCACCGCCGGATCGAGCAGGTCGAGCGCGGGATCGCCAAGGTTGCCGCCGACAGCCACCCTGACCCCTGCACTGCGTCCCATCGAGCCCACCAGGCTGGTCACCGTGCTCTTGCCGTTGGAGCCGGTGATGGCGACGACCGGGGCGCGGACCGCCTGGGCGAACAGCTCGATGTCCCCCAGGACCGGTGCACCGCGGTCCAGGGCCGCCTGAATCAAGGGCTCGCTGACGGACACCCCAGGGCTCACCACCAGCCGGTCGGCGCGCGTAAACACCTCAGCGCGGAAGCCGCCCGTAAACACCGCTACGTCCGGCAGCTCCTGCCGCAAGGGCTCTAGACCGGGCGGGTTGGCCCGGGAGTCGGTGACTGCCACCGTCGCGCCCTGGGAGCGCAGGTAACGCGCACAGGATAGGCCCGTCTTGCCGAGCCCGACGATCAGGGTGCGCGGTGCGGTCATGGTCGGTTCGGCGCGTCTCATGGCGGCGGGGTCAGCGAATCTTCAGGCTCGCCAAGCCCACGAGGACCAGGATGACGGTGACGATCCAGAACCTGACGATGACCCGCGGCTCCGGCCACCCCTTGAGTTCGTAGTGGTGGTGCAGGGGGGCCATCCGGAAAATGCGCTTCCCGGTCAGTTTGAAGGAGCCGACCTGGAGCATCACTGAGAGGGTCTCTGCGACGAACACGCCACCCATGATGAATAGCACCAGCTCCTGGCGGGCCGCCACGGCCACCACGCCGAGGGCGGCTCCCAGGGCCAAGGCCCCCACGTCGCCCATGAAGACCTGGGCTGGGTAGGCGTTGAACCAGAGGAAGCCCAAACCCGCCCCGACCAGGGCGGCGCAGAAGACCGCCACCTCACCCACCCCGGGGACATAGGGAACCTTGAGGTAGCCCGCGAAATCGACGTTGCCGGCGGCGTAGACGAACAGGGCTAGGGCGCCGGCCACCAGCACCGTCGGCATGGTGGCGAGCCCGTCCAGCCCGTCGGTGAGATTGACCGCGTTGCTGCTGCCCACGATCACGAAATAGGTGAACAGGACGTACCAGGGTCCCAGCTGAATGGAGACCTCCTTGAGGTAAGGGATCAGCAGCGCCGTCTCCGCCGGCGTGGCTGCGGTGAGGAACAGGACCAGGGCAGCGGCGAGCCCGGCCACGGTCTGCCAGAAGTACTTGTAGCGGGCGGCCAAACCGCGAGGGTTCTTCTGGATGAGCTTCTTGTAGTCGTCTACGAGCCCGATGACACCGAAGGCCAGGGTGGTGAGGAGCACGACCCAGACGTAGCGGTTGCGCAGGTCTGCCCAAAGAAGGGTGCTGACACCCACGGCCACCAGGATCATGGCCCCGCCCATGGTCGGGGTGCCGGACTTGGCGAGGTGGGTTTGGGGGCCGTCGGTGCGCACCGTCTGGCCGATCTTGTACCAGGTGAGCCGCCGGATCATGGGCGGCCCAACCAGGAAAGAGATGACCAGGGCGGTCAATACGCCCAGGATGGAGCGCAGCGTCAGGTAGCGAAAGACGTTGAAGGCACTGTCGAACTGAGCCAGCCATTCGGTCAGGAAGAGGAGCATGGTCAGGCCCTCGCCGAATCGCTCTGGGCGGCGGTCGGTTCTAGTCCGAGGGCCGCGACCACGCGGTCCATGGCAGCCCTCCGCGAACCCTTGACGAGGACGATGTCCGCGGCGGTGAGCTCGCCCCGCAGGACCGCGATCAGCGTCGCCTGGTCGTCAAAGTGATGCGCCGCGCCGCGCGGACCCGAGCCGGCACCGAACCCGGCGACCGTCTCCCGGCACAGATCGCCCACCGCATACAGGGCAGCCACCCCGGCGGCGCGCGCCGCCTCACCCACCTCGCGGTGCAGTCGGGCCGCCTCCGGGCCCAGCTCGCCCAGATCGCCCAGGACCAGGACCGCGCGACCGGGTACGGCAACCAGGACGTCGATGGCCGCCTGGACCGAGTCGGGGTTGGCATTGTAGGTGTCGTCGATAATGCGCAGCCCCGCGGGGCGTCTGGGCTCCAGGCGCCCCGCGACCGGTTTGATGGTCGCAAGTCCAGCCGCGATCGCCTCGGGGGCTACCCCGACGGCAGTGGCGAGGGCGGCGGCGGCCAGGGCGTTGCGGACGTTATGCAGCCCCGCCAAGGCCAGAGACATGTCGTGGCGCCGCCCCGCCAGTTCGGCGGTGAAGCGCGTGGTGAATCCGGCCTCGTCCCAGGCCGTGGTCACGTCATTCGGGTCCGTGTGCGCCCCGCAGGCGGGGTCAAGGCCGAAGGTGAGAATCCGCCGGCCCTGGGCCAGGTCCCGCCAGAGGCCGATCCAGGGGGCGTCCCCAGGGACCACCAAGGTCCCGTCCGGCGGCAGGCCGCGAGCGATCTCGCCCTTGGCCCTGGCCACCCCCTCGACGCTGCCGAACCCCTCCAGGTGAGCGCGCCCCGCGTTGGTGATGAGGGCCGCCTGCGGTCGGGCCATGTCGGTGAGGTAGCCGATCTCCCCCGGGTGGTTCGCACCCATCTCGATGACCAGCCAGTCCTCGTCGCGGGCGCGTAGCAGGGTCAGCGGCATCCCGATAGCGTTGTTCAGGTTTCCTTGGGTGGCCCGAACGGAACCAATCTGCGCCAGGATGGCCCCCACCATTTCCTTGCAGGTGGTTTTCCCGTTGCTACCTGTGATGGCCACGAGCCGGCCGGGGAGGCGGTCGCGCCACGCGGAGGCCAGTCGCCCGAGGCCGAGGCGGGTGTCATCCACTACCCATTGGGGCAGATCCAGGGCGAGAGGCCGCTCGACTAAGGCGGCGACGGCACCATTGGCCGCGGCCTGTGGGACGAAGGCGTGGGCGTCGAAACGTTCGCCGCGCAGGGCGACGAACAGACCCCCCGTGCAGTCGCTGCGGCTGTCGGTCACGATGCGCGAGAAGGGGGCGTCGCCCCCCACCAGGTGCCCGCCGGCTTGCTTCGCTGCCTCGGCCAGGGTCCACATCAGCGCCGGCCCTCCGTCCACTCCCGCAGGGCTTGAACCACCTGGGCACGGTCGCTGAAGCGGACCTTGAGTTCGCCCAGGTCCTGGGTGGTCTCGTGGCCCTTGCCGGCCACCAGCACGCTGTCCGCGCACCCGGCCAGGGTCAGGGCGATGCGGATCGCAAGACCCCTCTGGCGTTCGACCCGTACCCGCTCCGGGTGGCGCATACCGCCCAGGATCTCGGAAACGATGGTGTTGCCATCCTCGCCCCCGGGGTTGTTGTCGGTGACGATGACCAGGTCGCTGCCGGCCTCGGCCACGGCGCCCATGAGCGGGCGCTGACCGGCGTCACGCTCCCCGCCGCAGCCGAAGACCGTAATCAGACGCCCGCCGCCGTGGCGGCGCAGGGTTCCGATGACCCGCTCCAGTGCGTCGGGGCTGGGGGCAGAGTCAACGGCCACCAGAGGGGCATCCTCACCGCCGAAGCACTCCATACGTCCCGGCACCGCCTGTACCTTAGTCAAGGTGTGCAGGGCCGGCGCCAGGGCCAGGCCGCGGGAGCGCAGCGTCGCCACGACCGCCAGCAGGTTGGCCGCGCTGAAGGTACCCAGAAGTCCAACCTCAACCTCGCCCGTGTCGGCGCCGTCGGGCCCCTCGGTAAGCACCTGCAGGCGCAGGCCCCGACGCAGGGCGGTTAGTGCGCTCAGCCCCACCCAGAGGTCGTGACGCCAGCCGGCCGGCGGACGGGGGCTCAGGCCGAAGAGGGCCACGCCGATCCCTGGGTCCAAACCGGCGAGCAGATCGGCGCAGGAGGGGTCCTCGGCATTGAGCACGGCCCAGCGCAGGCCAGGGGCGCAGGCCAGGAGACGTTTGACCGCGCCAGGGTCGTCCAGGCCGCCGCCGGCCAGGTTGGTGACGATGGCATGGCTCAAGCGCAGGGCCGCCGCACTCCCCTGCGCCAGCATCTGGGGCGAAAGGGCCATGGTCACGGCCTGGGCGCCGCGGGCGCGCAATCGGGCCAGGGTGTCCTGCAGGGTCACAGCGTCCGTGGACGAGTGGGTGATCGGGGCCAGGTCGCCGGGGAAACCGACGCCGATGGCGCCGACGATGGCGCAGCGGGTCTGGGCGGCCAGGGTCTGGGCAAGGAGGTGACCGAGGCTGGCCTTGCCGCTGGCCCCGGTTATTCCGATCACGTCCATCCAGGCGCTTGGCTCGCCATAGAAACGGTCCGCCACGGCGCTGGCGCGACTGGCGAGTCCCGGCACCGCGACAATGGGGAGCCCCAGCTGGGCGGCGGCCTGGGTCAGTGCGAGCTGGTTCCACTCGCGCGTCGGTTCGGCAGCAATGGCGACGGCACCGCGTTCGCGGGCGTGCTCGGCACAGGCCATGCCGTGGCCAGCGGTGCCGCAGCAGGCGAGGAACAGGGTACCCGGGACCACATCCCGACTATCCAGGGCGATATCCCCAACCACGACGTCCGCGCCAGTGTCGACCCCGGCGAACCCGGCGAGCAGGTCCACGAGGCGCCAGGCGTGACTCCTGCTGCGCAGAGCCATCATTCGGCATCCTCCAGCCCCGCCAGCTTCAGGGTTGGGGGAGGATCATCCGGCGGGACGTTGAAGATGCGCAGGGCCTCGGTCATGACCTTAGAGAAGACCGGTGCCGCGACCAGGCCGCCGTAGTAGGCCTTGCCGCGGGGCTCGTCGATCATCACCACCATGACCAGGCGCGGGTTGCTCACGGGCACCATGCCGGCAAAGACCGACTGGTAGCGCCCGGCGGTATAGCCGCGGCGGCCAGAAGACTTCTTGGCGGTACCCGTCTTGCCCGCCACCCGGTAACCCTCAATGGCCGCGAGCTTGGCGGTCCCCTTATCGGAGACGACGGTTTCCATCATGGCCCTCACCTGGCCTGCCGTTGTGGCCTTGAGGAGGCGCTGCTCTTCGGGTGAGTCCTCACGCTTGAGCAGGGAAACCTGGCGCTTGACCCCGTCGGCGGCGAGCACGGAATAGGCTTGGGCCAGTTGCAGTGCCGTTACGTTGAACCCGTAACCAAAGGCCTGGGTGGCGTGCTCGAAGGTGGACCAGCGCTTGTAGTGGCGTAGCCGCCCGCCGCTCTCGCCGGGAAACTGAACCCCGGTGGGCTTTCCGAAGCCCAGGCGGTCGTAGAGGCTCCACAGGGCCTCGCGCTCCATCATCATGGCGATCTTGACCACGCCCACGTTGCTGGATTTGGTGATGATCCCAGTGGTGGTGAGGGTCCCATAGGCATGGACGTCTTTGACCGTCTTGCCGCCGATCGCGAGCCTCCCTCCAGTGGTGTTGAAAGAGGTATTGGGCGTGACCTTGCCCAGGTCGAGGGCCGCTGCCACCACAAGGGGTTTGGCGGTGGAGCCGGGCTCCATCACGTCCGTCAGGGCGCGGTTGCGGCGGTTGTCGCCCTTGCCGCCCTGCAGGTCGTTGGGATTGAAGGCGGGCTGATTGACCATGGCCAGGACCTCGCCGGTAGCCACGTCCAGCACCACCGCCGTTCCGGCGGCGGCCTTGTTGTCCTGCACTGCGCGCATCAGCTCGCGGTAGGCGATGAACTGCAGGCCCTGGTCCAGGCTGAGGGTCAGGTCCTTACCGTTGTTCGGCGGCTGGATCTGCTCGATCTCCTCGATCACCTTGCCTTGCCCGTCCTGGAGCACCCGACGCAGCCCTGGCCGCGCGGCCAGGGATTCCTCGAAGGCGCGCTCCAGGCCCTCCTGGCCCCGATCCTCGATGTCCGTGAAACCGATGATGTGACCGAACACCTCGCCGCCGGGGTAATACCGGCGATATTCGGTGTCGAGGCCTACGCCCAACTCCTTGATCTGCTCCGCGAGGACCTGGATATCGCCCGCGACTTTGGGCTCTACGCGCCGCTTCAGGTAGATGAACCCCTTCTTGCTGTTGGTCTCGACCTTCTGCGCCAGCTGCTTGGCGTCGAGCCCAAGGATCCTGGCCAGAGGCGCTATCGCCTCCGGATGTTTGCTCAAGAGACGCGGGTCGGCCCAAACCGTCTTCATGGGGGTGCTGACCGCGAGGGGTTCCCCATTGCGGTCCAGGATCATGCCCCGACGGGCAGGGATCTCGCGCTCGCGTACGAAGCGGCGCTCACCCTCTGCGGTCAGGTAGTCGGTCTCCAGGACTTGGCGGTAGAACACGGTCCCGGTGAGCACCACCACCGCGAGCCCGAGAC